>JAUNWH010000008.1 GCA_030540405.1 Spirochaetales bacterium | reverse complement strand
AATTGTTGCAAAACGTCTTAGAATGAACGGATTCGAAAGCGAATTTATAATCGGAGATCTTCCGCAGAAAAAACGTCTTGCTATAATGGATAAATTTAAAGCTGGAGCTATAAAATGCCTTGTTGCTACCGATGTTGCTGCCCGCGGAATTGATGTGAACGACCTTGCAATGGTTATAAACTACGACTTGCCGAATGAGGCTGAAAACTATGTGCATAGAATTGGAAGAACTGCCCGCGCCGGAAAATCAGGAAAGGCGTTTACATTTTGCAGCGAGCAGGACGTTTATTCTTTGCCGCCAATTGAGCGTTATATTGAAAAAAACATTCCTAGCTGTGTTGCAGATGAATCCATGTTTGCAGAAGACAAAAGCGCAGGCGTGTATATAAAGCTTGACAGCTACCACGAAGATTACAATGACAAAAGCGAATTTGGCCGCCGCCGTGCAGCTGAATACAATAGAAAAAATGGCAGCTCAGGCAGAAGTCGCTCTTCAAAAAAAGGAAGCGGACGTTATTCTTCACGCAATGAAGAAGCTAAAAAAGAATACAAGCGCGACAGGCGTGTTTATATTGATGAAGACAAGCTTGCCAAAATGTCAACAGAAGAGCGCATGAAAATTTACAAGGAAAAATATGCGTCTTTTGCTTCCGGCTCATCTTCTAACAAGCAGAAAGTTTCTGCAAAAAAACAAAACGGCGCAAAGAAAAATTCTTCAGCGCAAAAAAATACTTCGAGCAAAAAGAATTATTCTTCAAAGCCTGTGGAATCTAAAAAATCGCCTCAGAAAAAAAGCGTGTTTGCTAGAATAAAATCCTTCTTTGGAAAAAAATAAATCGGAGAAAAAAATTGATTACAGTAACAGACGTAAGCCTAAAATTCAGTGAAAAACCTTTGTTCAAAGACGTGAACATAAAATTTATGAAAGGAAACTGCTACGGAATTATCGGTGCAAACGGAGCAGGCAAGTCAACTTTCTTAAAAATTCTTTCCGGCGAAATCGAGCATGACACGGGAACAATTACAATTACTCCCGGCGAGCGTATGTCGGTTTTGAGCCAGGATCACTTTAAATATGACGGATATTCGGTAAAAGAAACCGTAAAAATGGGCTATCCGAAACTTTATCAGCTGGAAAAAGACATTGATGCAATTTATGCAAAAGAAGATTTTTCTGATGAAGACGGAATGAAGGCTGCGGATATGCAGGCAGAATTTGGCGAGCTTGGAGGCTACGAGGCTGAAAATCAGATTGAACAGATGCTTTCTGGACTTGGTCTTGAAGAAGAATTCCACGACAGAATGATGAGCGAACTGGATGAAAGCCAAAAGGTGCGTGTTCTTCTTGCCCAGGCGCTTTTTGGAAATCCTGACTATCTTATTCTCGATGAGCCTACAAACGGTCTTGACCTTGAGTCTATTATTTGGCTTGAAGAATTCCTTTTGGAATTTGAAAACTGCGTTATTGTTGTTTCGCATGACCGCCACTTTTTGAATGCAGTCTGCACATTTACTTGCGATATTGACTACGGAAAAATTACCCAGTTTACTGGAAACTATGATTTTTGGTATCAGATGAGCCAGATTCTTCAAAAGCAGGCGAAGGATCAGCAGAAAAAACGCGAGGACAAAATGGCGGATTTAAAGCAGTTTATCCAGCGTTTTGCAAGCAATGTTTCAAAGTCAGGCCAGGCTTCGAGCCGCAAAAAAATGCTTGAAAAAATGGAGCTTGAAGATATTCCTGTTACAAGCCGCAAATTTCCTTATGTTGGATTTCAACCTGAACGCGAAATTGGAAACTTTGTCCTTACCGCTGAAAAACTTAATTCAAAGGACGATGATGGAAATGTTCTGCTCAATGATTTCAGCATTACAATTCATCCTGGCGAAAAAGTTGCTTTTGTTGGAATGGAGCATAACTCAATAACTTCATTCTTCGATATTGTTTCAGAAACAAAAAAGCCAGACAGTGGAACTTACAGCTGGGGGCAGACTACAAGCCATAGCTACATGGGACGCGACAATTCAGCGTATTTTAACAACGAGCTTACAATAACTGACTGGCTCAAGCAATATTCTCCTGATCAGGATGATGCTTATGTCCGCGGATTTTTGGGACGTATGCTTTTTTCTGGCGATGACGGACTTAAAAAAGTAAAGGTTCTTTCAGGAGGCGAAAAAGTGCGCTGTATGCTTTCAAAAATGATGCTTAGCGGCGCAAACGTTTTGATTCTTGACGATCCTACAAACCACTTGGATCTTGAGTCAATTGAAAGCTTGAACGAAGGTCTTGTAAAGTTTCCGGGCGTTGTAATGTTTTCAAGCCACGACCACGAATTCATTTCGACAATTGCAAACAGAATCATCGAAATTACTCCAAAGGGAATAATCGACCGCATGATGAATTTTGATGATTATCTCAAGGACGATCAGGTTAAGCAGCTAAGAAAAGAATATTACGCCGGCTTGAATAAAAAGATAAGAATTTAATTTCAGCGTGAATCTGTATGAATCCGTGCATTGCATTTGTGCGTTGCGCGGATTTTTTTTGAGCGAAAATTAAAATTCTATCCAGTCGCCGTCTGTTGTTAAGTACCAGTCTGCAAGAAGAATCTGCGAGCTTGGATTGTACCAGGAAATGCTTCCGTTGTAGTTAAGCACTGCGACTCTGTCTTTTGATGCGGCGGCTTTTAGCGGCATAGAAGCGGAGCGGCGGAATATGGTTGTTTTTCCTGCTGAAATATTGTATGAGCGCACTTGGTTTTTGCCGATGTTCGTGAACACAAAAGGATATTCAAGTTCTGTAAATGCAGTGGAATCTTCTGCCTGCAATGTGAATAGCGAATTCTGGATTCCAGACTTTGGATAGTAAGAAAATACAAGCGTCTTTGATTTGCCGTTTATCGAATCAATTGCGATTCCGTATACAGGAGAGGTTTCCTTGTTTTCATCATAGCTTAATGAGAATGCAACATCTCCATTGAATTTGAGTGGAACAGTTTCTTTTGTCTGGGTGTTTACAGAAACTATTGCGGAATCTCCTTTTCCTGTAGAAGTTTTTGCAACGACAACTAGATTTTCATTTACAAGAACCGCATCTTGAACCGAAGTTCCTGTGTATACAGTTGAATTTGCTCCTGTTTCCATATCATAGATTGCGACAATGGAAGTTCCAAGAATGTAGACAATTTTATTTTTGAACACTCTCAAGTTTCTAAGCTGAGCAGATGGCGTGAATAAAGTTTTTGTATTTTCACTTCCATCCAAGGACATCTGCTGAACTGGGCGCTGTGTATTTTTTGACCACAAAATAAGAGAGTCATTGTATTTTAGAATATTTGTGTGAGAAAAACTTGAGCCTAGCCTGTACATGGCTTTTGTGTCATAGGAAGTTTTAAAAATTGCGTTTTGCGTCAAAAGATAGAAAAGACTTTCATCGGAATCAATGTCGTAGATTTTCTGATACATATTTTCTGTGATTGCAAAAATGCTGTACAATTCTGATTCTGGAATGTCCGTCATAGAATAGAGCGCGCCGTTCTGTGTTCCGAGCATTACAGTTTCTGCGTTTTTTGCAGCGCAGGTGAATTTATCGCGGCTCTTAAGTCCCGTGAAATTCTTTATAATAAGCGGTGAAACTGCCGATTTTCCAGTAAGAATTTTTTTCAGTGATTCTTGATCTACGAGCTGCAACGAAAAGTTTTTTCCGCCGTCAGCTATAAAATAAAGTCCCTGCTTGTCTTCGTGGCTAGATTTAGAAGCAAAAATGAGCGGCGAGTTTGCCTGGTACTGCGCAAGAGTTTTTCCAGAAGTTGCATCAAGTATAAATATTGTATTGTTTTTTTCTCCGGCAATAAATCTGTTTTTTAAGTTTCCTGTGCCAAAAAGTGTAAGCTGATTCAAAGAACTTGGCACGGAAAATTTCGCTTTGACTTTCATTCCAATCAAATCGTAATAATAGAGCGTTCCTGACTTTGAGTACATTACGGCCGTTTTTTCTGAATCGCCTGTAAGAATGAGCGGAACAATTCCTGAAACATCGGTTACTTTTTTTATTACAGTTCCAGTTCTCGCATTTAGAACAAAAGTTCCGTTTACCGCCGTTGTTCCGGCAAAAAGATATTTTCCTTTTGCTGAAAAAGAAATTGAAACTATTGAGTTTGCAAATTTCTTGGAAAACTTTTTTGTGTAAGTTTTTGAATCTATTACGGTCAGCCTATGATTTGAAACTCCATCTGTTTCATAAACCGCGATGTCTCCGTAAACTGGATTTTTTGCCACAAGCCGCACTTGCAGATCAGAAACTTGGTAATGGTCTCCCATTCCATCCGAAGTCCATTTTATAATGAATCCGTCGTTTCCAACTGAATAAAATGAGTCGTCTGAAGATGATTCTGTTTCCGAAGAGAGCAGGGCGTTGACTTTTCCTTCATGCGACTGAGTTGAAGCTATGGTCTGTGAATAAAGGCTGAACGATAAAAATAGCAGAACAATATTTATGAGTTTTTTCATGGAAACCTCTATTTTTTTAGGAAATAAATTATGTCGCCTGTCATGGCAAATATAAAAAGAAGAGCTATAAAAAAAATTCCGACAAACTGAATGTAATATAAAATTTTGGGATTCATTTTTTTTCGTGCGAAAAATTCTATGAGCGCAAAAAGAATCAAGCCGCCATCCAAAACTGGAATTGGAAGCAGGTTCGTTAAAAAAAGTGAAATGCTGATAAGCGCAAGAAATTCCAGTGTGGAAACTACGCCTTCTTTGAATCCAGCTGCAAATCCGTGCTTTACGGTTGTTCCCAAAATTGAAGTGATTCTTACCGGTCCTGAAACCGCATTTGTAAGATTGACGCCTTTGAATAAAATTTTTATACTTTTTCCAGTTAATGCGATAATTTTTGCGCTTTGTGTGAATCCTTCTTTGCACGCTCCAAAAAATCCGTGCCTTGGATATTCGTGCGCAACAACTGATTCCGGGTCTGAAACAATTCCGAGTTTTCCAGCTCCAGTTTCTTTGTCTAGTTCTGTTTTAACATCAAAGAAAAGAATTTCACTTTCGCGCTCAACTTCAATTTTTATGTTTTCATCTGGATGTGTTGAAATAAATGATGCGATTTCGCTGAAGTCATTTACGGCAGTTCCGTTCAAGCTTAAAATTTTGTCTCCGGTTTTCATTCCGGCATTGTGTGCAGGAGATGAAAGCTCAGGATAGATTTCGTCCGCCATGGAAACTTTTGTGCCTGCGCTGTAGTATGTGTAGCCGATAATGGCGATTGTAAAAAATGCAAGAAAACCGAACAAAAAATTCGCAAATGGACCTGCAAACGCTATTGCGAGCCTTTTTAAAGGATGAATGCCGTAAAACGAATCTTTTTCGCCTTGAATTTCCTTGAGATTTTTTTCCATTGCAGCTTGAAAATCTTTTTCACCTTTCATTGCGCAGTATCCGCCCAAAGGAATAAGCGAAATTCTGTAGTCTGTTTCTTTCCAAGTGTGGTGGATTAAAACCGGGCCCATTCCAATTGAAAAGGCTTCAACTTTTACTCCGAAAATTCTTGCGGCTATAAAATGCCCTAGTTCATGGAAAAATACAAGAAAACCAAGTCCTAGAATTCCCAAGAGAAATGTCAATGAATTCCTCCTGCTAGCAAAGAAAGCTGATGTTCTGCTTCAAGGCGGACTTTTTGATCAATGCTGAAAATTTCTTCAATCGAAGCCGGCTGCGTGTTCCAGTCAAGCTCAAGCGTATTGATTACAATTTTTGCAATATCAGTGAATCCGCATTTTTTTTCAAGAAAAGCCTGAACTGCAATTTCGTTTGCTGCGTTGAATGCAATTGTGTGGCCCGCACCTTTTTTTGCGCAACTGAACGCTGTCTTTAAAAGCGGAAACGAGTCAAATCTTGGTGCGGAAAATGTCATCTCTTTGCAAGAAGCAAGATCAAATTTTTCAAGGTAATTTTCTGAAATCTCCGGCCAGACTAAAGCCCCGAATATTGGATGGCGCATATCGGGATTTGAAATTTGCGCATACAGCATTCCATCTTTTGTTCTTACAAGCGAATGAATCAGGCTTTGCGGATGAACAACTACGCTTACTTTTTCAGGCGGAAAATCAAAAAGCCTGCACGCTTCAATAACTTCAAGGCCTTTGTTTGCAAGAGTTGCACTGTCTATTGTGATTTTTGGTCCCATTGACCAAGTCGGATGCTTTAATGCGTCTTTAATTGAAACAGTCTTTAGCTCTTCGTCTGAAAGATTTCTGAATGGGCCGCCGCTTGCAGTTATTACTATTTCACTTATATTTTCTGATCCGATTTTTTGCACTAAGTTGAATATTGCTGAATGCTCGCTGTCTACAGGAATTATTTTTGCCCCATGTTTTTTTGCGATTTCTTTTACAAGATTCCACGCCATTACAACGGTTTCTTTGTTTGCAAGAGCCAAATCGATTCCGTTTTCAAGCACAAATACTGAAGGTTTGAGTCCTGCAGCTCCAGCAATTCCGTTTACCGCTATGTCGGCTTTGCTTTCTTTTATGAGTTTTTCAAGACCTTCAATTCCGTCTTTTGAAAAAACAGTTCCTTCGCATTTGAATTCGTGGCATAATTCTTTGACTTTTTCTTCATTTTTTCCAGCTGAAATTCCGCATACTTCAAAACTGCTGCTCATTTTGCGTGCAATGTCAAGGGTTTGGCTTCCGATTGATCCGGTGCAGCCTAAAACAAGAATTCTTTTTTTCATCAGTTGAACGGTCCGAATAAAATTGAAACTAAAAGATAGAAAATAGGGGCGGAAACAACAATGGAGTCAATTGAGTCCAAAATTCCTCCGCGCCCAGGAATTATTTTGCCTGAATCTTTTATTCCAGATGAACGTTTGAATACAGATTCTGTCAAGTCTCCTACAATCGAAGAAAGCGCCATGCAAAGTCCTGTAAAAATAATCTTAAGAATTGAGCCTGAAAAAATTTGCGGCCACATGTAATAGCCTAAAATTCCCGCTCCTACAGAGCCTATGAATCCGCCTAGGAAGCCAATGCAGCTTTTGTTTGGACTTGCTTTTACAATTCCGCGGTTGCTTTTTCCGAATAAAACGCCCAAAAACCACGCTATGCTGTCGCACATAAAAACCATAAGGATAAAGACGCAAACAACTGGAACTGTTATATTTTTTCCGTAAAGAGTCCAAGTTGTAATTCTTGAAATAAATGTAAGTAAAAATCCTGTGTATGTTATTATAAAAATAGAAGAGGCGATCCGCGCGTTTGAATCTTCAAATTCTTTTGATGAAAAAACTTCGAGCGTAAATGAAATTAAAATTGTTACGATATATGCGAATGTTATAATTTCCTGCCCAGAATAAAAATTGATTCCCAAAGATGGCAAAATAGCGTAAAGAGCCGCCACAATAGGAATGAAAATGCTTTCCGCTATGATAAGTTTTTTATTCAGAAGCTTGTATTTTGCAGAAAAAATGTCATAAAGCTCAGATGCTCCAAGTGCAGAAATCACACAAACCAAAATGTGAAGCAAAATATGATTGCAAAAAGGCGCAACTATAAAAGCTATGACAATAGGAATTCCTATAAAAAAAATCAATAAACGGGAAGCAACTTTATTCATACTGGAACAGCTCCAAATCTTCTAGTTCTTTTTTGAAACTCTCCTATGTCCTTAAAAAATTCTTCCTTATAATAATCAGGCCAAAGCGTGTCTGAAAAAAGCAGCTCCGCATAAGCCGAATGCCACATCAGAAAATTGCTCAGTCTTTTTTCTCCGCCAGTTCTTATAAGTAAATCTACATCAGGAAGTTCTGGAACATCAAAGCTTCTTGAAATAGATTCTTCTGAAATTTCAGATTCAGTTTTTCCTTCCGCAATAAGCTTTTTTACGCCGCGTATAATTTCGTCCCGTCCACCATAGTTTATTGCAAGGCAAATTGTAAGTCCTGTAAGATTCTTTGTGTCCTTTTCGATTTTATCAATATCTTTTTTTACATTGTCCGGCAACCTTGACTTATCGCCGAGCATACGGACTCTAACATTGTTGTATTTGCAAAAATCGAATTCCTTTAAAAGATAGGAATGTATTAGATTCATCAAAAATCCAACTTCCTGCTCTGTACGTTTCCAGTTTTCTGTTGAAAAAACGTAAAATGTAAGAAACTTTAAGCCAATGTCAGAAGCTGCTTTTGCAATTTCCTTTGCTCGTTTTAAGCCTTCTGTGTGGCCATTGGTTCTGAGTAGATTCCGTTTTTTTGCCCAGCGACCATTGCCATCCATAATTATTCCTATATGAACCGGCAATGCGTCTTTGTTGAATAAATCAGACATGGAATTTATTCCATTATTTCCTTTTCTTTTGCTTCGTAAATTCCGTTGATTTCTTCAATATATTTATCAGTGAGCTTTTGAAGTTTTTCAGTTTCTGTCTTGAGCTGATCTTCTGTAAGTTCGCCTGCTTTCTGCTGCTTTTTCAAATCTTCGTTTCCGTCGCGGCGGATATTTCTGATTGTTGTGCGGTAATTTTCAGCTGTAGCTTTTGCCTGCTTTACAAGTTCTTTTCTTCTGTCTGCTGTAAGAGGCGGAATTGCAATGCGGATTACTTTTCCGTCATTGTTTGGGTTTAGTCCAAGTTCTGCTTTTTGAATAGCTTTTTCAATGTCGCCCATGATTGACTTGTCAAAAGGAGAAATTACAATTGTGCGGGCTTCTGGAATTGAAATGTTTCCAACTTGATTCAGCGGAGTAGGTGTTCCGTAGTAGTCAACACGTACTTTGTCAAAAATTGCTGCGCTGGCTCTTCCTGTTCTGATTGATTTGTATTCTTCTTTCAGTGAATTGACCGTTTTTTCCATTCGGCTTTCGTTGTCTGCCATAATTTCTCCAAATAATTAAGTCTGTAGTTTTTTACATTAAAAAGAACTACGGCAAGCACTTTGCTTTGAAAATGCCTGCCGCAATATTTTATTTTCCTAAGAGCAAAAGATTTATGCTGGCAAATTCAAGGGTTGCGCCCACTGATTTTCCAACTTCATCAAGTTTTGCTTTTACAGACTTTTTATCGTCTTTTACAAACATCTGGTCAACAAAGCAGATTTCAGCAAGGTGCTTGTTGATTTTGCCCTGAAGAATTCCGTCCTTTACATTCTGTGGTTTTGAAGCCATTTTTGGATCGTCTTCCATCTGTTTTGCAAAAATTTCTTTCTGCTCATTGATGTATTCAGCTGGAACATCTTCTGGTTTGTTGTAAGCAGGAGTAAATGCAGCAAGGTGCATGCAGCAGTCGCGTGCAAATTCCTTTACTTTGTCATCTGTAGAGCCTTTGATAACTGTAACTGCGGCTGTCTTGAAGTCAGAGTGGATGTAAATTCCTGCAACTGAGTTTTCAGGAACATCAATAACCTGAATCTTTGACAAAGACATATTCTCTCGTGTGCGTGTTGCAAAGTCCAAAAGAACATCAGAAAGCTCTTTGTTGATTTCTGTGTATCCCTTTGCAAAAATTTCATCAAGAATTTTTTCACCGCAAGCAATGAATTCCGCATTCTTTGCAACAAAGTCAGTTTCACATACAAGCTCAACGACAGCAACTTTGTTTCCGTTCTGGCGGATAAAAATGCGTCCTTCAGAAGTTGCGCGTTCTGCACGTTTTGCAACTGCGGCAAGTCCTTTTTCCTTCAAGAGTTTTACTGCTGCGTCAAAATCTCCGTTTGTATCAACAAGAGCTTTTTTGCAGTCCATCATTCCTGCGCCTGTTGTTTCGCGCAAGTCTTTTACCATAGCGGCTGTAATATCTGCCATTTTCTACTCCGAGATATTTTTATTTTGTGTAATTGTCCTCGTCCAAAAGCTCGCTTTCTCTTTTGTCAGCTTCTGTGTCTTCTTCTTTTGGCTCTGTAGGAGTGTAGTTTGAATAGTCAACAATTTCTTCATCTTCTTTCTTGGTTGTTGCATCTGTTGTGATGTCGTCTTCGTCTCCAAGAGTGTCGATGATTTTAAGGCCCTGCTCATTGTCTGCTTCGATTACAGCATTTGCAATAATAGAAGTAAAGAGGCTGATTGCGCGGATTGCGTCATCGTTGCCAGGAATAGGGTAGTTGATTCCTTCTGGATTGCAGTTTGTGTCAACAATAGCAATGATAGGAATTCCCATGCGGCGTGCTTCTGCAACAGCAATCTGCTCTTTGTGTGTGTCAATTATAAATACTGCGCCAGGAAGCTCCTTCATGTCTTTCATTCCGCCGTAGTTCTTTGTAAGAGTTTCTTTCTCTTTCATGTATGCGGCGACTTCTTTCTTTGTGAGCTTGTCGAAAGTTCCGTCGACTTCCATTTTTTCGATTTTCTTAAGACGGAGAAGTGATTTCTTGATTGTTGTAAAGTTTGTAAGTGTTCCACCAAGCCAGCGGTTATTTACATAATACATTCCGCAGCGTTCTGCTTCTTTTGCAATAGCCTGCTGAGCCTGTTTTTTTGTTCCTACGAAAAGAACTGATTTTCCTGATGATGCAACTTTGCGTACAACATCGTAGCTGTCTTTGATTGCAGTGATTGTTTTCTGCAAATCGATAATGTGGATTCCATTGCGTTCTGCAAAGATGTACTTCTTCATACGTGGATCCCAGCGTTTTACTTGATGTCCGAAATGAACTCCAGACTCAAGAAGACTTTTCATGGTTACAACTGCCATGATTAACTCCTTCACCGGAAAATTTTTCTTAATGCTGAAAATTTTCCACCGGCTTTGTTTCTCGTAGCTGATTTATCAGCCCGGATGATTTCGTAACAGATTTTCTTTGTGAAAAAATGTCCGGCAAAATTGTTTATCAAACTGTAAACTTATAATTTTGCTCTTTAAGCATATCATATAGCTCGAAAATAGGCAAGCCCATAACAGAGCTTTCGGTTCCTTCGATTCTTTTTATAAAGCAAGAAGCTTTTCCCTGAATTCTATATGCGCCCGCGGCTCCGTGCCATTCGCTTGTTTCAAGATAGGATTCAATTTCAGCTTCTGACATTGCGGCGAAAGTTACTTTGTTTACGCTTGTTCTTGTGGTCATGTAGTGAGCGGTTCCATTAAAAAGCGCGATTCCTGTGATTACTTTGTGCGTTGTTCCTTGCAATGAATTTAGAAACTGTCTTGCCTCATCCTGATTTTTTGGTTTTCCGAAGACTTTATTTTTGTGGAGAATTATTGTGTCTGCTGCCAAAATCCAGCCGATTTCATTTTCCGCCGGAATTTTTCTTGCAACTGCATCGATTTTTCTTGCTGCTAAAAATTCTGCGCCTTCCTCTGGCTTTATTTCATCAGGAATTGTTTCGCCAATATCCGCAGGATTTACAATAAATGGAATGTTTAGAAATTTTAAAATCTCTTGCCGCCTAGGAGAAGATGATGCTAATATTATTGGTTCCATAATGTTTTTTCAGTTGACATTTTAAAAGCAAAAATATAATCTATTCTTGCTTTTCGGGAGATTAGCTCAACTGGATAGAGCGTCGGCCTCCGGAGCCGAAGGTTGTGGGTTCGAATCCCGTATCTCTCAGTCACTTTTTAGAAATAAAATTTTTTCCAAAGTCAAAACTGATTGTGTAGAAAAATCCGAATATAAAATCAAGAGTTTTTGTGGCAAAGCGGCTGTGGTTTAATGTTCAGCCGCTTATGTAAAATTTGCAGGCGAATGAAACGCCCGCAGTCTTTTATTTTCCCTCTTTATTATTGTTTGAATTATTGCTGCCCTGAATGGACTTTAAAAGCTGCAATGCCTTTTGTCTTACAGGTCTTACATATTTATAATTTGTTCCAATTGAAGAAATTGACTGAATCATTTCATTTTTATTTTGAACTGTAGGAGCAAGCTTTTCGTAAGCATTAAGAACTTCGAGAGCAAGCGAACTTGTAGGATTGAGCGCGGCATACTTTTTATGCACAAATGCAATCATTTTTACAACTTCATCATCGTCATTCATGCCGATATTTCCCAATGAGCGGATTGCTGCTGTAACAACCATAGGCTCTTTGTCTTCTGTGGCAATTGAAATAAGCATATTCTTTGATTCAACTGTAGGAATTTCTCCAAGAAGATCGCAGGCTTTTGCGCGGATGTCCGGGAAGTTGTTCATTACGCGGCCGTTTGTACGCGACTGGGTTTTTATTCCTTCACCTGCAAGGCGGGAAAGAGCTGCTGTCATGTCTGGAGAAGTTCTTCCTGAGCCAACAGCTTCCTCCAAGTATTGCAATGCTACAATCTTATTGTCATATTCATCAGAAGCGGCAAGCTCCCCAATTATTACATCTTGTAAGCTGCTTAAGTATTCATCTTCTACAGTCGTTTCGTTTCTTGAAGTCTGGTCTTTTCCATTCTGCTGTTCCTGTGCAAAAACTGCCTGGCAAATAAAAATACAACAGGCGCCTGCAATCAGCTTTGATACTTTCATAACTATTCCTCCTTATGGAATCTTTTCAAGTTTAGAATATATTTTGCAAAAAAGCAAGAAAAACTTAGTCCGCATTCTTTGGAAGCACAAGTTTCCATTGGTCGTTGACTTTGTGAAAGTTATAGTAGACAACATCTGTATTGTCCTGAACTTGAACTGCTTTTACGAGAGATTTTGTTTCGTATCGGATTTCGTCAACTGTGTGTCCGGCTCTTGCTGGAATAAAGACAAATTTGAAATAGTCTTCGATTGTATTTAGCCTTAGGCCTTTTTTAGGAAGCCTGTTCGCCGCTTTCTGAAGATTCTGCCTTTTTGACCAATAGTTCAGGCTGTCTGCGTCAAGGTATGAAATCCATCCGCGGTAGTCCAGGTTTTTCATATAAGTATCAAGATCTTTGATTATATTGAGAATTCTTGACTTGTCTTCGTTGAAAACTTCCTTTGAAACAGAAACCGCTGTTGTTGATCTTGTGTATTCGTCGTCTGCTTTTTCAACAACTACAGGCTCTTCTTCAATTTCCTGAACTGGAGCTGGCTCTGGTTCTTCTATTACTACTGGTTTTGCTGGCTGCTCTTCTATCTGCGGAGCTTTTTCTACAGGTGCTGAGGCGCAGGATAAAAATGCAAATACTGAAATTAAGCTTAGTTTTGTAAAGAATTTTTCCATGGGAGCAATTTTAATATCTTTGTCTTGTTTGGTCAATTAAAAGTATTATAAAAGAAAGGCGCTTGCATTGCTGCAGGCACCCTTTTGCGCAGGAAGTTAGAATTTCCAGCAGATTCCTACTGTAGGAACAAATTTAAAAGCTCCCTTGTAGTCAAATTTTTCATCGCCGTCAAAAATTTTTGTGCCATTTACTTTTTGTGTTATTTCAGCTTCTACTTTTGCAGGGAACATATAATTTGCGCATACTGAGGCAAAAAGTGAAAAGTGCTTTGCAGGAGTGTAAACGAATGTTGCGTTTGCTCCAAGGACAGATGCGGCGTGTGCCATGCCGTATTTTGCTTCGTATTCATAAAGATATGAAGACTTTGTGTAGTCGCGTAGAAGCACAGTTACATCTACTCCAAGAACACCGTATAGCCCAAGAAACATCTTGTCTGTGCAAATTGGCGCGTATCCAGCTCCGATAAGAAAAAGTCCGTTCAATCCGTTCAGTTCATCATCGTCTTCTTCTGCTGAAATTTTAAGGTTTGAGCTTGAATAATTGATGTCAAAAATTCCGCGCACAGAAAATCCGCTTTCGTGTGTTCCTGCATAGTCAATTGAAAGTCCTGTCTGGCCCTTGAATTTGATGTCGTCCATTCCGTCTTCGTCTGATTTTACAGTTGTTGAAGTCGGAAGTCTCCAGCCAAATCCTGCGTAGTTTGTCCAGGTTTTTGCTGAGACTGAAAAGCACAATGAAAGTGCTGCCAAAAGTGTTGTAAGTTTTTTCATAAAAATCTCCTAACTAACTTTGATAGTTTTTGTTTTATAATATATGTTATATATCACGATTGTAATTTTATTGCAAGCCATATTTGCGAAAAAATTTCAGTATTTTACTGATTTTGTTTTCATTGTTAAAAATCATGAAATCTGCTAAAATATCCGTATGACTACAGCTGTTTTTCCAGGTTCCTTTGATCCTCCGACTTATGGACATTTGAATATAATAGAAAGAGCAAGCCGTCTTTTTGACAAGATTGATGTCTTGATTTCTGTAAATCCCGACAAAAAGTGCCTTTTTTCTGACAAGGAACGCTATGACTTGCTTATAAAGCTTACTGAAAACTACAAGAATGTTACCGTGCATATATGGAATACTCTTGTTGCTGATTATTGTAGAAAGTCCGGCGCAAACGTGCTGATTAGGGGAGTGCGGAATGCCATGGATTTTTCGCATGAGTTTGATCTTTCCCTTATGAACAAGCACTTGAACAGCGATGTTGAAACTCTTTTGATTCCGACTGCGCAGAAATATTTTCTTGTTCGCTCAAGCAGTATAAAGGAAGTTGCCAGATTTGGCGGGGATATAAGCACAATGGTTCCAAAAATTGTTGAAACTGAGATGAAAAAGAAGTTTTTTGAGCAGAATTCTGTTTCAAAATAACAAAAATTGTCAAAATGTCATAAAAAGATAACGAAATTCATTGACAAATGTTTCATAATGCAAGTATAATTCTTGACAAGAAATAGGAATCTGTAGTAATATCAAAAACCGTTATACAGACGACTAAAAATTATAGCGAGGATATATTATGGCAGTACCTAGATCGAAAACTTCAAAAGCTGTAACCAAGAGAAGACGTGGCGTTAATATGCATCTTGACACACCGAATCTTGTAGCATGCGGAAACTGCGGAAACTTAGTTCTTCCACATCATGTATGCAAGAAATGCGGTTTCTACAAGGGCCGTCAGGTTCTTACTCCAGAAGTTAATGGCTAAATCAGGAGACTAAAATGGACGAATTGTTTGTAAAGATTCAGAAGCTTATCGCTGAAAAACTCGGAATTGATGAGTCAAAAGTTACAATGGATGCATCTTTCCGTGGCGACCTTGGAGCAGACAGCCTTGACACTTATGAGCTTGTTTATGCTATTGAAGAGGAAATGGGTGTTTCTATTCCTGATGACAAGGCTAATGAATTTGAAACTGTAAAAGATGCTTACGACTACATTAAGTCTCAGCAGCAGTAATTTCTGATTTTCAGTTTTAGCAAGGCACAGTCTGATGGCTGTGCTTTTTTTGTTTATTGTGATTTATGCAAAATGTAAAATCAGCGGATTTAAGCCTTTGAATTCAGTTTGTTTTGTTCCGATGATTTCTACATTTTTTTATTTGGATTATGCGATGGGTTTTAAAAGTCTTTTTTATCCAGAGAAAAATTTAACAAAAGAAAGGAAAAAGGAGCTTGATGAATTTTGCAGGCATTTAAAGCTTCATTTTAAAAACTATTCTTTGCTGGATTTGGCGTTTCACCACAGGTCTTATTCAAACGAAAATTCTTCATATAAAAGATATAACAATGAGCGTCTTGAATTTCTTGGGGACAGTGTGCTGGGGCTTGCGACAGCTGCGTTTTTGTATAACGATATGTCGCAGAATAAAGAGGGCGACCTTGCAAAGATAAAGGCGAATGTTGTAAGCGAGCAGTCTCTTGCGCCGATTGCTGTTGAAAAAATGCACATTGACAAGTATCTTGTGCTTGGAAAAGGCGAGGAGCTTTCAGGCGGAAGAACAAAAAAGGCGATTCTGGCCGATGCGGTTGAAGCTGTTATCGGCGCTTTGTATATTGATTCTGGATATGAAAGCGCGGAAAAACTTGTTCTTGAGCTGATTATTCCTGAAATAAGAAAAGTTCAAAGCGATCACGGAAGCAAGGATTATAAAACTTTGCTTCAAGAATTTTATCAGAAAAAAACAAACGCTTGTCCTTCTTATTCGCTTGTAAAGACAACTGGACCAGACCATGACAGAATTTTTTATGTTTCTGTAAAGCTTGGAGATGCTGTTTATGGACCTGCTAGTGGAAAAAATAAAAAGTCGGCGGAGCAGGCTGCGGCTGGCGTTGCTTGCAAAGCTCTTGGAATTGAGTAAAATTTTAAACAGAATATTTTTCGCTGAATAGTTTTTTTGCAAGGCTGATTAGCTTTTCTTTGTCGTTCATTTCTGGAGAGTCAGTTACAGTTTCAAAAAGCTCGTTTAGAATTTTTCCCATTATTTTTCCGCTTGGAATTCCTTCCGCCATTAAATCTTTTCCGTTCACTTTTAAATCTTTCAGGCTTAGCGCGGAATTTTCGTTCAAAAGTTTTTCAATCCTCTTTTTCAATTCAACAAGAAGATTCCAGGACGGGCTGTTTTGCTGAAGCGGAACTCTGTGCATTCCGTAAATGTCCGCAAGCCGCAAAAGAAAAATGTCATCAAGATTTTCCGCGCCAACTCTTATTATAAATCTGCGCACTGCTGAATCTGTCCAGCTGCTTTCATAGTGAAACATGTGCTCTTTTACAAGATGGCTTACTTTTTTTATTTCATCATTTGAAAATTTTAGGGAAGCCATTGACGCTTTTGTTTTTTCCGCGGAAATCTGTTCATGTCCGTGAAAATGAATTCTTTCTTTGCCGTTGACTGTTTCGATTGTTTTGGACTCAGGTTTTCCTATGTCGTGATAAAAAGCTGCAAGACGGACTGTAAGATTTTCTTTTGGGCAGCCATCGCAGGCATATAAAATATGATCTGCAACATCAAATTCGTGGAATCCTCGTTCGTCCTGCTGGAGGCAATTTCTGCAAACAGAAAACTGCGGAATAAATATTTTTAGAATTCCTGTTTGCTCCAGTAGTTTAAGCCCAACGCTAGGTTTTTCTGTCTGAAGGATTTTGCAGAATTCATCGCGGAATCTTTCTGTGGAAATGCCATCAACTTTTTTTAGAATTTCTTCTTGCGAGATTGCGTCAAATGTTTTTTCTTCAATTTTAAATCCGAGCTGTCCTGAAAATCTTATTGCCCTTACAGGCCGAAGTCCGTCTTCTGAAAATCTTTCTAACGGATTTCCGACTGTCCTTATTATTTTGCCTTGAATGTCTTTTTGTCCGTTAAATGGATCTGTGATTTTTCCTGTTGAAAGCTCTGCGGCAATTGCATTCATTGTAAAGTCGCGCCGTGAAAGATCTTCTTCAATTGTGTCTGCGTATTTGACTTTGTCTGGATGCCTTCCATCTGAATATTCTGTTTCTGTTCTGAAAGTTGTTGTTTCAAGCTCAAGACCAAAAATGTGAATTGTTACAGTTCCATGCGCTATTCCAGTCGGAATTACATTTCTGAAAATTTTCATTATCTGCTCTGGAGTCGCGTTTGTCGCAATGTCGTAGTCGTGGCAGTTTTTTCCCATCAGCATATCGCGGACAGCTCCACCAACAAGATATGACTTGAATCCGTTGTCTGAAAAAATTTTGCTGACTTTGATTAGTTTTTCTGGAATTTTTACACTTTTTGATGAAAACATGGTAACATACAATATCAAATTTTGAACGGAATTTCTATCTATGAACATTTTTATTTTTACCGGGGGAGAAGCTCCGTCTCCAGAAACCGCGCAGCCTTTTTTTGAAAGATGCAAGCCTGACTATGTTATTGCCGCTGATTCTGGACTTGAAACTTTTGATTTGTACGCGGAGTTTTTGGGTGAAGATTTTGTGCCGGATTTGATTCTTGGCGACATGGACAGCTTGAAAAATTTTTCTTTGCTTGAAAAATATAAAAATGCAAACCGGGAACTTTTTCCAAGCGACAAGGATTTTACAGATACAGAGCTTGCGCTTTTTACTGCAAGGAAAATTTGCAAAACTGCAACGGTTGTTCTTGTGGGCGGAAACGGCGGCTATATGGATCATCTTATTTCAATTTATGATTCCTTTTCTGAAGATTTTCATGCTGACGTTTGGCTTTGTGTGAATCAGGCTGTTTATTTTCTTGCTGAAAAAAAATCTGCGGAAGTTTTTAATTTGCAGATTGAAGACAGAATTTCAGTTTCGCGCCTTACCAATAATTTTGACAATTCTTTTATTGAAGCGGAAGGATTTGAATGGAACTGCTTTAGAAAAAAAGGAATGGCAAGCGTTTCAAATAGAATTTCAAAAGAAAATTTTATGCATAAAAATCCGGCGAAACTTTTTGCTTCAAAAGGCGCTTTTTTGATTTTTGCTCCGTATCATTGCGAAGTAAAAATTTAAATTCCTTTTGCCATGATTGAAATTGTTCTTGCAAGAAAAAAAATCCCCGCAGAAAAAACGCACGAAAGCATATATACAAAAAAATAAATCCAGTATGATTTTCTTTTGGATATGAAAAATAAAATAATGCTCTGAAGAATTCCGGCTGCGGAAAAAACAAAAAGTCCTAAAATAGTTGCGGAACATGAAGTCAAAATAAAATTCAGCGTGCTGTCAAGAAAATCTTGATAAGAGCCGCTAACATAAAGAACTATAAGAAAGACAGAAAACAGAAATAAAAAAAGAGAAGTGCGTCCTGTGAGTTTAAAGAGAAAAGAGCGGTTGATTTTTTTTAATTTGTTTAAGGAATCCATTTTCTGTGAATTTGCTTTAAAATATTTATATAAAGCAGTATAATAGAAAAAGCATAATTTATCGAGTGGGGCAAAATGAAAGTAAAGAAGTTTTTTGCTAATTTTATAGTTTTGTTGATTTTTTCAGCGGTAGTTTTTTTTATTGGATGGATTCAGTTTTATGTTCGCCCTGGAACTTGCGCTATAATGAAATCAAAAACAGGCGGATTGTATCATTCTGCTGTTGTTCCTGGAGTGTTTACCTGGAGATGGGAGCGGCTTCTTCCAACAAATGTTTCGCTGGAAATTTTTGACCTTGCAGTTTACAAAACAAATCAGTCTGTTTCTGGAGAACTTCCGAGCGCGGCATTTTATAGTTCCCGTTTTTCTGATAAAAAAGTTGACTTTTCATACAATGTTGAAATTTCAGTTTCGATGAGCCTTTCTCCTGAAGGAATTTACAAGCTGGTTTCTGAAAATAAAATAACTTCAAATGAAGATTTAAAAGGATTTTACGATGCGAAGGCAAAGCTTGCGGCTTCTCTTGTGGCGGAATATCTTGTTTCATCTTCTTCTTTGGTAAAACCTTCCGCTTTAAGCCAAAAAGAAATTCAAGAGGTAATTGAAAAAAAAGCTTCTGAGTTTGACGGAATTTTAATTTCTTCAGTCGAGCTTCTTGATTCAAAAATTCCAGATGTTGAGCTTTACAATCTTGCAAAGGCGAACTACGCGTCTTACCTTGATCTTTTGAATTCTAAAATGGCGCAAAAGGCTGAATCGCAGGCGGAATTTTTTGTTGAGCAGGACAGAACTTTGGCGCAGCTTGAAAAACTTGGTGCGATGCTTCAGAAATTTCCGCAGCTTGAGGAAATGTTTAAAACTGGAGATGCTGCCCAGATTATAAATGCTGTAAAATCAATGCGCTAAAAAAAATTGAGGATAAAAATGGAAAAAAGAATTTTTGGAATTCGCGGAGCTGTCTGCGCAGAAAACACTCCGGAGTCAATAAAAGAAAATGTCGGTGAAATGTGCCGCTTGATTTTTAAAGAAAATAATTTGCAGCTTGATGATATTGTTTCTGTTCATTTTACAATGACGCAGGATCTGCACTGCATGAATGCCGCCGCTGCGCTTAGAAAAAGTGATGTTGGAATTGACACATCTTTGCTTGCACTTTTTGTTTCTCAGGAAGCTTCTATAGACGGAATGTTGCCTCATGTTATAAGAGTTCTAGTTACAGCTTATCTTCCTGCTGAAAAAAATCCTGTCCATGTTTACATTAATGGCGCAGAAAAGCTTCGGCCTGATTTTTCAAAAGGAAAATAAATTGAACATTTGGCTAGTTTCAAGAGAATATGCAGGAATTGCGGAAGCGGGCGGTGTAAAAAATGTTGCCTGTTCTTTGGCTGAAAGCCTTTTGCATTTAGGACACAAAATTTGTGTTTTTATTCCGCTTTATGGCTGTACCGATTTGTCTCGTGTTGAAAATTTTTCTGAAACTTGGCGGGATTCTGTTTCTTTTGACATAGACGGAATTTCTACTGAAGTTTTTTTCTCGCGCGGAATTTTCAATGGCGTTGAAATAATTTTTATCCGGCACAATTCTTTCTCTGAAAAAAAAGCTGTTTACACTTACACTTTTGATGAGCAAAAGCAAAATCCTGAACATCGGCAGGGCGAAGGACATATTGATAAAGATTTTCTGAATATGCTTTTTCAGAAAGCTGTTGTGTGCTATTCAAAAAATTGCCTTAATGATGAAATTCCAAACATTGTGCATTGCCAAGATTCTCCTTCTGCAATGATTCCGGTTTTTGCGCATTTTATGCCTGTTGTAAAAAATTTTTTTTCAAAGACAAAATTTGTTGTGACAATTCATAATGCCGGTCCTGGGTATCATCATGAATTTAAAAATATTGAAGTAGCCGAACGCTTTTCAGGACTTCCCCCAAAAATTCTTGAAAAAGGAAAAAATGGTTTGTGCATAGAACCTTTCCTTTTGGCTTCAGAAAACGCCTGCATTACTACAGTTTCTCCAGAGTATGCGGATGAAATTATTTTGGGAAAAACTGATACAGCCGGACTTTCAGAAGGTTTTAAGAAGAAAGAAATTGAGCTGATTGGAATTACAAACGGAATTGATTTTTCAAAATATGAGCCTTCTGATAAAAAGAAATCGCTTCTGCCTTTTGAGTTTGATCCTTTAAAAAATGACTTGGAAGGAAAATATAAATGCCGAGATTTCTTTTTGGAAAAGTTCGCTTCAAAGAAAAGCCTTGATTCCAAAAATTTTGCGGATGGAACTTTGCAGTTTGGCTTTATTGATTCCGCTGAAAAAAATTCTGATTTTACTTACATTGCATATCATGGGCGTGTTGTTCATCAAAAAGGAATTGAGGTTATGCTTGATTCCGCTAAAAAAATGTTTGAGTCAAGTTTGCCTGTTAGATTTATTTTCGCGGGCCAAGGTTCTGTTGAACTTGAAAATTCTTTGATTCATTTTACTGAAAAATGGCGCGGAAAATGTGTCTATATAAAAGGATACAACAAATCCATTGCTAGGCTTGCCGTTGCCGCTGTTGATTTTTCGTTGCATCCGAGCTATTTTGAGCCGTGCGGACTTGAAGATTTCATTGCGCAGACGTTTGGAACTTTGCCTGTTGCCCATGCGACTGGCGGACTTTGCAAAATTGTGGATGATGAAACTGGCTGGCTTTATTCCCCAAATACTTCTGAATCCTTGCAAACTGAACTTGCGTCCTTGGTGAATATAATGCGTTATGCGGGACGCGATATTTTTAAGGGCATGATTTCTTATGCTTCAAGATATATTCATGAAAAATATTCCTGGAACAAAGTTGCGCTGATTTATGAAGAGCTTTATAAAAAACTCCTTGCTAGCTGATTTTTTTTAATAAAAGGCTGGTCAAAAAATGCAAATTTTCTGGTCAGCCTTTTTTATGAATTTTACTGTTCTATAACTGACAAATCAGAAACTGAAAGAAGCACAGGAATATTATTTGAATTTGTAACAACTATTCCTTTTCCTGTAATTGTAATCGGAGTGCTTTCTGAAATGTTTACCGCGCTTTTCTGAATCAAGTTGAGAGATTTGTCATAGCGGCCAAGAACCCAGCCGGATTTATCCTGAATTACACAGTAAAAATTGCTTCCGTTGTTTACAAGAACTGAATGCTCAGAAACAGTTTCTTCAGATTCTTTTTGAATCTCCATTTTGAATGCGTCAATCAGGCAAAGCTTTATAGCACCTTTTCCTGAATTTTCACCGCAAATTGCCATGTAGAATGTTGAGTCTCCGGAAGTTTTCGGGAATGACGCTCCTGTTGCAACTCCGACAACTGCATCCTGAACTGCGATTATAGTTCTTCCGCGGATAACTTTTACCGGTGATTCTTTTACGACTTTTCCAGTTTTTGAGTTTACTTTTACAAGTGTGCTTAAGTAATCTGCTTCTTTTACAACTTTTAGTCCGATTACAGTGCCGTCTTCAAGCTGCTTAAGTTCTGATTCAAGAATTTCCTGCTGATCTTTTGCAATTTCCATTCTTTCATTTTGAGCTTCGTCAAGTTTTTTGTCGGCTTTCTGCTGCTGCTCTTCGGCTTTTTTTGCAGATTCATCGGCTTTCTGCTGTTGCTGCTGAGTTTTCTGCTGTTCCTGTTCAGCATTTGATTTTGCCTGGTCAGCTTCTTTTTGAGCGTTTTCAGCCTTTTGCTCAGCTTGTTTTGCTTCATCTTGCTTTGCTTTGTTCTGCGGATCTGCGGCTGCTTCTTTCTGGGCGTTTTCAGCGTCTTTTTTTGCTTTGTCCGCTTCGTTTTGTTTTGCCTGCGCTGTTTTTTCAGCTTGGACCTGATTTTTTTTCTGTTCGTCTAAAGCCTGCTTGTCTTGAGCCGCTTCTTTTGCAGCTTCCTGAGCTTTTGTTTCTGCGTTTTCAGCTTCACGCTCTTTTATGTCAACCATGTTTTTGCGCTCGTCAACGCCTTTGTCATCGTCTTCCTTCATGGATTCTACAACTTTCTTGTCGCTGATAACAGAAGTGTCTACAGAAGAAAGTCCTCCTTCTTCATATTCTCCAAGCGGAATTACAATCTGTGAATTTCCTGGCCATTCGTTCCATTTTATTGAAAGTCCGCATTTTTGCGCTGTTAGATTGTTTATTACAATGTTTTTGTATTTTGACTTGAATGTGTCGAGCTGATTTCTATAAACTGCGTTGTATACGGTTACGAATGTTGCGACTGTCGAAGCGTCCTGCTGCGAATATCCGTAAGCCGCGCTCAAATAAGATGCGATGATTCTTCGCAAGTTTCTGATGTGGTCAACTGTTGCATTCGGATTTATAAGGATAATATCTGCGTCAAGTTTTCCTTGCTCGGAAGGATCAATTGCATGGATAACTGTATATTTTCCATTTGCGCCGAATGTTCCGCTTGACTGTGTTCCTGCGTTTTTAAGCTGATTTCCAAGTCCTGCTCCAATTGAATTTATAGCGGCTGCTGTTTCAATTACAGAATGAGGACCTTCGTAGTTTTCAAAGACGATTGTGCTTGCGTCTCCTGCGCTTCTAAGTTCCCTTTCGTTTACATTTTGCGCCGAAACGAAAAATACTGAGCCTGCCGCAAAAATCAGCGAGGCTAAAAACTTTCTGTTCATATTTCCTCCAGACTAAAATATTTTATCATGGTTTCTTAAAAAATTCTACGAAAATACATTTAAAGTTAAAGCTGGGCTTCAATAATTTTATCGAGAGTTTTTAAGGCGTAATCTTTTGTTTCTTTGTCATACTGCGGATAAAGCATATATTTTAAAATTTCCTGGCCTTTTCTGAAAAATGAGGGGCGTCCCATAAAACGGCAGATTTCGTATGTTGAGTCAGCGATTTCCTGCAAAAGCTTCTTGTCGTTTTTGCTTGTTTTTGTTTTTAAAATAATTTCAATAGAAGAAAGAACTTCTCCTTGCGGATCGAAAGAACTTTTTCCTGCCGCTCTTACCAGGCAAAGCAATAGTGAAGGGTCGCTTGTCTTCTTTAGAAGTGAAGAAATTTTTCCAAAGTAAATTCCGCTTTCGCTTTCCAGTTCTATAAGCTCTTGGCAGTAATCAATGTTTCGCTTGAAATAAGGCTTTTCGTTGTAAAAAAGATTTTCAGTTTTTGTCCAGTCTTCGTAAAGGGAATTAAGTTCGCTTTGAATTAAGGAATTCCAGTTTTCTTCTTCCGCCCCGAAATTTCCTTGTGAAAATTTTTCTTTCATTTGAAATGCAAGATTTTCATTTATTGCGCGCCCTGAAAAATCATTTGACTTTATTCCGGAATATTTATAGCTGTATGGCGAAACTTTTTTTTCTATAAATGAATCTTGCGATTTTGAAAAATTCAGCCTGGTTTGAAAAGCCTCTAAAGCCCAGTTGCTCATGCAGAAAACAAGATAGCCGGAATCTGAAGCAAAAACGAAATTCCATTTTTTCTGCGGACTGAATTTTGCTTTCCATGAAATTGTTCCGTCTTCCTTGTAGCAAGCTCCGTTACGCGCGCCGCAAATTACAAGGCCTTGAGCCGTGTGCTCATAATAGAAAAAGTTTTGCAAGTCATTTTTAAATTCTGAAATTTTACCGCCATTTTTTTCATTTAAATAGTAAACTGAGTCTCTGTATATTGCCGCTATTTTTCCTGAAATTTCTGAAAGTTTTGCCGAACCAGAATCTTTTTTTAGAAAAGTCCATTTTGAGAAAGCTCCATTTTCGTTTACAGAGCAAAGTCCTATGCTTCCGTCTGAAAATGCGAGCGCAACGCCTTCTTTGCATGAAACAGCCTGCAAAACTTGGCCTGCAAAAATGATTTCTTCTTTTTCTGTTCCGAATGGGGAAATTCTTTTTGCGATTGATTTTCCGTCGTGTGTTCTTGAAAGAAATGCTAAAATTGTGCCGTCATTTAAAGTTGCAAGCGGAATTGAGATATTTTGCGCTTCAGTTTCAATCTTCCACCTTTTTACGCCCTTTAATCCGTAGCAAGAAATTCCATTTGTTCCGCGGATAAAAATTCTGCCGTCTTTTCCGCACAAAGGAGCTTCTTCTATGCTGAAATCTGATTTTTGTGTCCACAAAACAAGTCCTGAAGAATTCATCATAAAAAGAGTGGAATCTGTTGTTGCTCCGTAAATTAAATCCGCCGGACCTTCCGTAATAAACGGTTTTAGCCTTCCAGGAGCAGCTCTTTGCCATAAAAGTTTTCCAAGTTTTGAAAAGCCCAAAATCTGTTTTCCGTCTCCTGCGGCAATGTAACCGTAGCTTGTTTTTATAGGCTGGCACAATATGTTTCCGCCAAGCACAGACACAAAAGAAGGATTTTCAGTTGTAAAATCAATTTCCTGCGATGTAAAAGAATTTTGCGCAGATAAGAACATTGTTTTTGCTATAAAAAATATTATGATGTGTATTTTTTTAGACAGTTTTCTCATTTTTCAAAATATCCAAGGCTTTCAATGTGTCCAGTTTGCGGATAAAAATCCAAAAGAAACAGTTTTTCCAGTATGTACCCGGAATTTATAAGAGCTTTTGCATCCCTTGCGTGTGTTGAAGGGTCGCACGAAAGACTTCTTATCTGAGGAATTTGAGAATCTTGAAGCCATTTTTGCACAGATTTTTCCATTCCGCTTCTTGGAGGGTCTATTACAACTGCATCAAAATTTCCGCATTCCTTTATGCAGGTTTCAGCATGATATTTTACCCAGACATCTCCGCTTACGCCAAAGCTTTTGTGTTTTTTTCCTGCGAGATTTTGCTCGGCATAAACAACTGCGCTTTTATTGTGCTCTACCAAAACAATATTTTCAAAACTGTCTGCAAGAAAAACAGAAAATGTGCCAGCCCCGGAATACATATCCAACACATTTTTTCCAGAAATTCCACCCGTTATAAGAGGAATTGACTTTTCTAGCACTTCAAGGTTGGACTGAAAAAATCCCAGAGCATCAAAAGTTATGCTTTTGTCAAGAAGTTTTACTGTGCAGGCGCTTCTTGATTCTGAAAATGTTCCTTCGTAGCGTGCTTTTGCTTTTTTTTGCTTTTTTCCATTATTTTTTATTGGAATTTGCTTTTTTTCTGATTGTTCTGCAACCACGATTTTGTCGAATCCGTCTGGAATTGAAGCTATGTTTTTGCTTCCGAAAATATGAATTCTTCCTTTTGGACGCTCAGTGAATGGAATTTCCTTTAAATACTTATTTATTTCTTCTGTTGCGCAAGGGCACTGGTCAATTGGAATAATTTCATTGCTTCTTTTTCCCATTAATCCGCCGTCGTGCAGCTGAAACCTTGCTCTGTAACCTTTGTCTGCGCCCGAAACAATCTGGATCTGCGGAACTTCAATTCCTTCGCGGAAAAAAGCGTCTTTTAAAGTCTTAACTCTTAGCTGTCTTTGAAATTCTGGATCTATGTGCTGAAGGTTGCAGCCTCCGCATTTTCCGTAGTAAGGACAGAAGGGGACAGTTCTGTATCTGGATTTTTCTATTATATTTAGATTTTTCGCAACGCTGTAGTCTTTAAAGTCTTTTTCAATTTCAATTTCGACTTTTTCGCCGGGAATTGTATATGGGATAAAAATTTTCTTTTCGCTGTTTTCCGCTATGCAGTCTCCGCCAAAGACCATTTTTCCTGCGATTACTTCCATTGACATTTCGAAATTATATCTCAAAAAAATATAGTTTACAATGGTTGCATTTTAGTTCTTTTGGGCAATGGTTTTTACAAAAAAAATTTCTCTTTAAACTATGTTTTAATTTATGAAATGCGGAATTTTAAAATTTCAGTTTAATTTCACTTAAATTTGAGCAAAGAAAATTTACTTTTTTTAGAAGCTCTTCATCTGGCTCTATTCTGTCTGGAACCATGATTGTAAAAAGTCCTGCTGATTTTGCGCTTTTTATTCCGTTTGGGCTGTCTTCTACTGCCGCGCATTTTTCAGGAGGAAGATTTAAACTTTTGCAGGCCAATTTGTATATTTCTGGATCCGGCTTTGAATGGGAAACTAGGTCGCCAGTTGACAATGATTCAAAAAATGAAAGCAAACCTGCATTTTTCAGCTGTCTTTTTACAACTGGACCTCTGGTTGAAGATGCAAGCGCAAGTCTGTATCCTTTATTTTTTAAATATTCTAGCGTCTGCTTTGCAAAAGGCATAAGCGCAATTCCTTCTGATTTTTCAATTTCCGAGAAAAAAAATGAAGTTTGCTCCATAAATTTTTGAGCCGCAAAAACATCACCGATAGAAGATTTTAGAATATTGAATGTGTCGTTTTTGTTTGTTCCAATGCATTTTTTGAACAGTTCCATGGATTTTTTATCTTGAATTCCAAATTCTTTTCCTGCTTTTATCCAAGTTTTTTCGCATATAGTTTCTGTGTCAAGAAGGATTCCGTCCATATCAAATACAAATGCTTCTATTTCTTCCATGTCGGAATTATAGGAAAATTTTTATGAAAATTCAATTTGAATATTGACCATAATATGCTGTTTTTATATACTAGATAAACAATAAAATTATCTTGTGGCGTTAATTTGTTGGATAACGGTAAGGGAATGATACAACACTACTTTTTTAAGTGTATGTAGTGCTGACCGGTCTTTCTTTAATGCCGGGCAAGAACAGGAGTTGTTATGAAAAAGGGAATTCACCCAGACTACAAACTTACAAAAATCACTTGTGTATGTGGCAATGTGATTGAAACTCGCTCAACAGTGTCAGATATTCATGTTGAAATTTGCTCTGCCTGCCATCCATTCTATACAGGAAAGCAGAAACTTGTTGATACAGCTGGACGCATTGACCGCTTTAACAAGCGCTACGGTGTAAAAGCTACAGAAACAAAATAAGTTTGTTCTTTTACATTTTAAAGCAGGCTGCAATAAGCCTGCTTTTTTTATTTAGGGTTTATTCAAATTGTATGGGAGAATGTTATAATGAAGTTAAAAAAAATAGTTCTGGCTTTGTGTTCTTTTGTTTTAACCTTTAATGTTTTTGCGCAGACCGCTGAAAGCGCAGAAACTTCAGATGCTTCCTTGGATTTTTCAAGTGAAACTATTGAGTTTGATTCAAAAAAACACTATTTTGTTGCCGCGGGCGGAATGCTGCTTACAAATATTGTGATTGGCTCATGGAACCGGTTTGGTCCTGCTAGAGCTAGCTGGGCGCAGGTTTACTGGGACGACATAAAAGAGCCTTGGAATAGAAAAATAAAATTTGACCGCGACTGGTACTGGACAAATTTTGTTCTGCATCCATACCAGGGCGGACTTTACTATCTTGCCGCGAGAAATTCAAATTTGAACTGGTTTGAGTCTTTGCTTGTTTCTGCGGCAGGTTCTTTTATGTGGGAATATTTTTTTGAAACAAATTCCCCATCAACAAATGACCTTACATATACTCCAATAGGCGGCTTTGCTACCGGAGAAATGGTTTACAGGCTTGGTCTTGAAGCAAATGCAAAAGGGCACAAAATTCTTGGCTATGTTGCGAATCCTTTGAGACTTTATACAGATCCAATTTTAAAAAGGGCCCCGCAAGGACCGAGCGGACTTTTGCAGAGTTTTTCTTTAAAAACAGGATTTGGGCTTGCTTTTGCAAATACTTGGTTAAAAGAGCCTTATGGCAATTGCTCTGAATTTTTCCCGGCTTATGGTTCTGTCGGGCTTGATGTTGTGTATGACGATCCTTATGGACACGACTCAAATACTCCGTACAGCCAGTTCGAGCTTTCTATGCAGGGAGCGGCGGGCCTTGGTTCTGGTGAAGGCGCTGATTCCACGGAAGAAAAAATCATGTACAGCATAAATATTTTCAGTAACGGAATGCTTCTTGCTAGAAATCCTGATTTTGGTGAAAACCTCGATACGACTGTCGGCATTGTTCTTGAATATGATTTTATGTGGCATTCGTTTATGGAATTTTCTTCACTTGCGCCTGGATTTGCTATAAAGCAGAGAATCAACACAGAAAACGGAGCTTTTGTCTGGCAGTCTCATTTGGCGGGAATTATAATGGGAACAGCTGATTATTATTACTTGCGCCGTGGTGTTTTCCCTAAGCCTGATTATGTTTCCTGCGATTACGGATATACAACTGGCGCTGAAATCGTTGAAAAGATTGCTTATAATGCGCATTCTGGCTTCGCCTTTGACTGGACAGTTCACGGATACGCAATGTACAAGTATAAAGCTCAAAAACAGGACTGCGATGACACTGGCTGGGAATATTTTGCATTTTCGCAGGCATCGGTAGAGTTTCCTGTTTCTAAGAAAGTTTCCTTGGGACTTTCTGATGATTTCTACATAAAATATGCTGACTACGATAATGTTGAAAATGTTTTTTCAGTTTTGAACGCAGTCAACTTTTATGCAAGATTTAAATTGATGTGATTTTCCAAGCCCTGTGGATTTTAGAATTTCTGTAATCCTCGGGGATTGTTAAACTTGTTATTTCTTCTGCTGACATTGCCGGCGGAAGAAGCTTCTCATCCATTTTTAGCTTTCGGCTGTTTGTGCTGAAATAAAGAATCCCTTTTGAGCTTAAAAGCTTTATGCAATTTTCTATCAGTTTTGTCCAGTCTTTATTTAAATCAAGCGTTGTGTCTGTATTTTTTGAATTGCTGAAAGTCGGCGGATCAAGAATTATTATATCGAATTTTTCGTTTTCTTTTATTTGCTTTGTTTTTTCTTCAAGATAATGAATTACGTCCATTCTTGTAGTTTTATAGCTTTGTGTGTCTAAAAAATCATTCAGTTTGAGGTTGTTTTTAGTCCATTCGGTGTAAGTATTGCTCATATCAACGCTTTCCACAAAGGATGCGCCGCCTTCTGCCGCGTAAACTGAAAAGCTTCCTGTGTAGCAAAAAAGATTTAATACACGTTTTCCTTTGCAAGTTTCTCGGATCTTTAGCCTGAGCGGTCTATGGTCAAAAAAAATGCCTGTGTCTATATAGTCCGTAAGATTTACAAAAAAAATCTGTCCTTGCTCAAAAATAATACCCTTTATGCTGTTCGTTTCTTCTGTTTTTTTATACTGGCTTCGTTTTCCGCTGTCGTCTTCACGCTGTCTTTTCCGCATTTTTACGATTACATTGGATTCTGGAATTTCCAGCGCTCTTGAAGTTTGAAAACTCATTTCCTTTAACCACAGTTCTTCTTCTTCAAAAGGCTTTTCGTAAGGGCGTTCGTAAAGATAAAGTCTTGCGTAAGTTCTTTGTTTTTCCTGCGCTAAAAGTTCCCTTGCTTTTTGCCCATTTTCACTTATTGCTGAATTCAGCTCAGAATTATATTTTGCTGCGTCGATTTTGTTTTCAACGAATTCTGGAAGAAATGTGTAAATGTCAAGGCAAAGCGGAATTTCTGGAATATCCTTGTCGTAAATTCTGTAGCACGAAATTCTATTTTTTCTTGCCCATTTTTTCAGGCGTTTATGGTTTTTTGAAATTCTGTTGTAAAAAAGTTCGCCTTGATAACGGTTTTTATTTTCTTCCATAATAGTAGTTTTCTCCAGTTAAATTTTAAATTCTGAAAATGGAATCGGCTCTTTTGGATTTTCTGATATTTCACCAAGCTGCATTTGCATCCATGAAATTCCGTACCATTTTCCATTTTTGTTTCCTGCGTTTGGAAAATTTCCGATTTCCTTGAATCCAAGTTTTTTGTGCATTGAAACACTTACTTTGTTTTCTGAAGTTATTACGCCGTAGACATATTTAAATCCTTGGCGCGAAAGTGTTTCTATGAATTTTTTATAAAGCGCAGTTCCGATTCCACATCTTTTTGGAGTGTCTGGAGAAAGATAAACCGTGGATTCAACGTTCCATTTGTAAGATTCGTGCGGTCTTAGCTGATGTCCGTAGATAAATCCCAAAATTTTTCCATTTGAATCTTGCGCGACAAAATAAGGATAAATTTTTTTTGTTTCCGCGATTTGCTTTTTGTATTCTTCAACAGTTGGATTTTCAGTTGAAAAAGTTATAACTGTATTTTTTACGTAATAATCGTAAATGTCGTGAATTTCTTTTGTGTCTTTTTCTTCCGCGATTCTAATTGAAAAATTTTCCATGTAGATCAGCTCCATTTGTATTTTATTGTAAAATCATTTCTGTCTGCAAAAACTTCCGCATAAATTCCCATCGCAACTGGAACTGCCGGATCTACGTGCCCAATGTCAGCGTCCATTATTATTGGAAGGTTAAATTCTGAAAGCAGGTCTGTAACGGCGTTGTACTGGTTTATTCCAAAAATTTCTTTTCCAAGCGAGGCGAGCGGACGTCCGATTATAAATCCTGAAGCTTTTTCAAACCAGCCGGCGTTTTTCAAGTGCCAGACTTGCCGCCTGATTTCAGCTGGATTTCCGTCGCAACTTTCAAGAATCCAGATAATTTTTTCTGAGCCGCGGTTGAATTCTTTTACATTGTCAAGTTTTGTTCCGCACAAATTCGAAAGAACATCGAGGCAGCCTCCTAAAAGAATTCCTTCCATTTTTACTGAATCAGATTTTTCTGGAAAAAGTTTGAGGATTTTTTTTTCTGTAAGATTGTAAGTTAAATTTTCAAGGTTTTCTGTTGAATCGCTGTCGTTCTGCGGAAGCTGAAATTTTTCAAATCCCGAAATTTCTTTTATATTTCCTTCCAAAAGTCCAAGCGAATAAAGTTCAGGCTTTTGCCATTTTTTTCCAAAACCTGTGATTGTCGGTCCGTAAATTGCAGCGACTTTGCATTTTGTTACTAAAGGAAATATAAAATTTGTGTTGTCGGAATATCCCATGAACCATTTTGGCTTTGAGGCTGCGATTTTTTCAAAGTCAATGAAGCCAGCCGTTTCGCACATCAGTTCTCCGCCGCCTGCGGAAATAACTGCGGAATTTTCATCTGAACAATAAAATTCTTCGAGTTCTTTTGCCGCCATTTTTGGATCTGTTGAAATTCCTTTTCCGTCGCTTTTGAATACAGTTTTGCCAGCGGAAATTTTGTAGCCAAGGGATTCGAATTTTTCCTTTGCAAAATTAAAGCGGGAAGTGTAAGGCTCTGTTGTGCATCCAAAAGAAGGAGCTGTTACAGCAATTGTGCAGCCTTTTTTTATTGAAGGCGGAATTCTTATGTCCATTCTGCAATTATATAATTTATGTCAAAAAAAATAAATTCTTTTTATGGAAAAAGTTTTTAGTTTTCTGTGTTGCTTTCGGGCGGAGTTTCTTTTTCCCGTTCACGCTCGTTCAGCATTTCAGCATCTTCTCTTCCATGAAAAGAATTCCACTCTGAAAATTTCTGCTTTTTTGGCTTGTAAAAAACAGGCGAGTATTGCTTCCTTATTGCAGAATAATATTCTTCATCATCCATTGTGAATTTCCGTAAAAATAAAAAAAGCACCCTGTAAAAGAGTGCTTGAATTGCCAGCGGTCAGAATCGAACTGACGACATAAGGATTTTCAGTCCTCCGCTCTACCAGCTGAGCTACACCGGCAATTGATGTATAAGACTATATGCTTTTTTATTATTTATGTCAATAGGAAAAACTGAAAAATTCCAAAAATTATTTTTCTTTGGTGCTTGACAAATTGCAGGCGAGGGGGATTGATAACTTTTTAAATTTACAAGGAGTTTTTTATGAAAAGAACATTTGTTGCATCGGTTGTGATTTAGGTGTTTTGTCTGACGGCTGTTTGTGCAAAAGGCAGCGGTCTTGGAAGTTTGGGCAAAAAACTTTCCGCTCTTTCTGGAAATGCAAAAGCTGCTGAAGGAACTGTTCCTGAACGAAGAGAAATTCTTCCGGCGATTTTTGCAGTTATGTATTCTGACGGTTCTGATTTGGAAAAATCTGATGGCGTTATGTATCTTTCAAAGGCGGATTTCGATGCGGGAACGTATACGATTTCCCAGAAAATAATTATGAAAGGTCCGCTTGGAGTTCTTCAGTGTCAGGATTCTGAAATTGACATCAGCGTAAATGAAAATCATTTTTCAGTTGAAACAAAAAAAGCTTTCTACTTGCAATTCTGATAAAAATGGAAATCCGAAAGGCGAGTGGATTGAAGCGACTTCATCTGGAAAATCGAAGCTGAACAAAATGATCGCAGATGAAATTTCCAAGAATTTGAATATTCCTGATGAAGAATATGCTGAATTTGAAAACAAGGCTTACACTGATTTCAATGTGCAGCAGTCTGTGGCTTCAACTTCTTCTAACAACAAGGCAAAGCTTTGGTTTAAAAAGACCGTTGAAGGGAATTCTATGAAAGCCAAAGTTCTAGTTTCTTCTGTTGATGAAAGTAGTGCTGAAAATTATTTTTACAAAGTTTCTTGTTTATATGTTCCGCTTGACAAGAAACTCGACCCAATTATTGTAAACTATTACAGCAACAATGATGAAGTGATTGACTTCAAACCTGATTCGCTAATTGAAATCACAGGAAAAATTTCTAGGATAAATTTTGATGAATATTCGATGACTTATAAAATCTCCAGCATTGATATAACAGAATAAAATTTTTTTGGAAATATTTGGCTGTCTGAAATTTTTTTTAATATAAGAAATTCCAGGCAGCTATTTTTATTTAAAGAAAATCAATTTAAAATAAAAAAAGACTTGTCAAAATCAGACAAGCCTTTAAGTCGGGATGACAGGATTTGAACCTGCGACCCTCTGGTCCCAAACCAGATGCGCTACCAGCTGCGCTACGTCCCGAAACGAAATGGGCTCTGAGGGGATCGAACCCCCGACATTCTGGGTGTAAACCAGACGCTCGTACCAGCTGAGCTAAGAGCCCGTTTCAAGTGTCGCTATATTAGCAATTCATCATTTTTTTGTCAATAGAAAAATATGAAAAAACTCAAAAATTAATGTTTTAGCTTGAAATTTTTTCTGTTTCTTTTGGAAGTGTTTTTCTGCTCGGAAAAAGTTTTGTCAACTAGCTCGGATATTGTTTCTGTAACGATGTTTTTGTATTTTATAAAGTCTTCTTTTGTTTCCGTGAATAACTGAAACGGCTTTACTTCTAAAATTTCCAGAAACTTTTCTATGGTTTCTTTTTTAGGCCAAGTTTTTCCTGTTTCAATTTTTGAAATTCCAACTGATGTTATTCCTGCTTTTTCAGCCAGCTCCTCCTGCGTCATTTTTAGTTTTATTCTGTAACAGCGGATGTTTGCGCCCAAAATTTTGCATAAATCCCTAGGTTTGTCCATGAGGCAATTTTATACTTGCAGTTTAAGTGAGAAGAAGAAATCTGCAATTGCAAAATTGAACGCTGATTAAATTGCTGGTTTAAGTAAAATGTTTTTTTTGATTATTTTAATTTGAAGGGAAAGGGCGTTTTTGCAAAACATTGAAATTTTTTCCCATGAATTGCAAAAACTTTTGAAATTTACTTTTTATTTTTTGTTCAGGCGGTCTTTGAGGGCTTTTCCTGGCTTGAATTTTGGTGTTTTTGAAGCTGCGATTTTAATTGTTTCTCCAGTTGCAGGGTTGCGTCCTTCTCTTGCGGCTCTTTTTCCAACTGTGAATGTTCCGAATCCAATGAGCTGCACGTCATGTCCTTTTTCAAGTTCCTTTGAGACAATCTCAAGAAATGATTTGAGCGCGCTTTCTGTGTCTTTTTTTGGCAATCCTGTTGATTTTGCCATTTTTTCAATAAGTTCAGCTTTGTTCATTTTTTTTTCTCCATAAATGTAAAAAGTTTTGAAATTGCCCCGGACTCTAAAAAACAATAGGCCTAGCATTTTTCAAAATGCAATAAGCGGAAGTATACTTGAATATTTATAAAAACTCTAGTGCAAAATTAAATTTTTCTAAAAAATACTGAACTTTTTTGAACTTTCGTTGACTATCCATACAAAAACTGCTAATATCAATTACCCCTTGGAGTTGCGTATGCGGCTCCCATTCTGACCATAAGGAGAAACATACGATGAGAAAGTATGAACTTATGACAATCTTTCCTTTAGAGGAAGAAAAATCTAAGGCCGGCCTTGAAGCTCTTAGAGCTGACCTTGCAAGTTTCGGCGCAGAAATCGAAAAAGAGGAAGTTTTCGGCGACCGTGATCTTACATACGAAGTAAAAAAGCAGAAGCGCGGACACTTCGTTCTTTTTACAGTGAAATTGAATCCTGCTAAAATCATTGAACTTGACGGTAAATTCAAATTCAACAACAATCTTTTGAAATATCTTTTTGTTTTAATCGAATCAAAGAACGTATAAGACAAAAAAATTCCGGAGTAGATTATGGCGAATTCTGATATAAACAGCGTTGTTATTGTAGGAAGGCTTACAAGAGACGCAGAATTAAGGTATCTTAACAGCGGAACTGCTGTAGCTTCAATTTCTATTGCTGTAAACCGCAGCAAGAAAGACGGAGATCAGTGGATCAGCGAGGCTAACTTTTTCGATGTTTCATATTTCGGAAAAGGCGCGGAAGGTATCAAGCCTTATCTTACAAAAGGAACACAAATTGCGGTTCAAGGTTCTCTACGCCAGGACAGATGGGAAAAAGACGGGCAGAAATTCAGCAGGGTAAATATTCTTGCTGATTCAGTTGAGCTTTTGGGCTCTAGGTCTTCTGGAAGTCAAAATGGCGGCGGCTCTGATTCATTCGGGGGTTATCAGCAGCGCGCTTCTTATTCTCAAAATCAGTCTTCCGGCGGCGGATACGAGCCTTCTTCAGAAGCTTTTGGCGGAGACAACGCAGGCTTCCCTGAGGATATTCCGTTTTAATTCGGTTTCCGCAGTTTAAAAAAAACTCTTAAAAACAGGAGCTATATTATGGCAGACGAAAAAGAAGTAAACGAAAATACAAATGTAACACAGGAGCAGCTTCAGGATTCAGGACGTGAAGACGAAGTTCGCGGAGCTCGTGGAAAAGGAAAATTTTTCTCTCACAAGAAAGTATGCCGTTTTTGCGCAAACAAGGGAAAAATTGACTACAAGGATGCGGACGGACTTCGCCGCTTTACAACAGAACGTGGCAAGATTCTTCCACGCCGCATAACAGGAACTTGCTCAAGACATCAGAAAGAAGTTGCAGCTGCAATTAAACGTGCGCGTGCAATTTGTCTTCTTCCTTTTGTTGCAGACTAATTTTTTCAGCAGAGAAGCCAACTCCTGGTGGATCTGCGTAAAATCAAAATTTTATAGGAGCTTGAAAAATGAAAGTAATTCTTAATGAAGATGTAAAACACCTTGGAGAAATGGGTGATGTAAAGAATGTTGCAAACGGATATTTCCGCAACTATCTTTTCCCTCGTATGCTTGCAGTTCCATGCACACCTGAAACAGAAGCTTATTTTGCTACAAAAAAGGCTGAAATTGAGGCCCGCAAGGAACAGAAGCGCAAGGACAGCATGAGTTTGAAGGAAAAACTTGAAGCTCTTGAAGTTGTTATTTCTATGCCTGCTGGAAACAATGGAAAATTGTACGGAGCTGTTACAAACCAGACAGTTTCTGACTTCTACAAGAAGAGCGGATTTGAGATTGAACGCAAGAAGGTTGAAATTCCTGGACACACAATCAAAAATACAGGCTCTTATTCTGTAAAAGTTCATCTTTATGAAACTACAGTAGCTGAAGTAAAAGTTACTGTAAAATCTCAGGATGATGCAACTGCTAAGAAAGAAGAAGCTACTGCAAAAAAGGATGAAGCTCCAGCTGAAGAAGCAAAATCTGAGTAATAGCTGAAATTGCTTTGAAAAAAAAATAAAACCGTGAGATTTTTCTTGCGGTTTTTTTTATTTAGGGTTTATAAAAAACGTAAAAGAGGAAAAATGGATCTGAAAGATAAGATACCTCCGCACAATATTGAGGCAGAGCAGGCTGTTCTTGGTGCTCTTTTGCTGGACTGGAGTTCTGTAAGCGATGTTGTAACATATTTGCGAAGTGAAAATTTTTACAGCCAGCAAAATCAGCTTATTTATGAATCCTTGATGCATCTTTTTTCAGCTGGAATAAAAGGCGACTTGCTTACTCTTGTTGACGACCTTACAAAAAATGGAAAACTTGAGGCAGCAGGCGGAGTCGCTTATATTTCTTCCCTAACAGACATTGTTCCCACAAGCGCGAATGTTGACTATTACGCTAAAATTGTCCTTGATCAGTCAACACGGCGGAATCTTATAAAAATTTCCTCTGAAATAAAGGCATCTAGTTTTGACGAAACAAAGGAAAGCCGTTCTATTCTTGAAGACGCAGAGCAGAAAATTTTCAAGCTAACTGATATAAATCAGTCTGCACAAGTTCTTGCAATGAAAGATGTTGTGCCAAAAGTTATTCAGATAATCGATACGCGCTACAAAAATAAAAATGCGTTTTCCGGCATTCCGTCTGGACTTAACGATCTTGACAGCATGACAAGCGGTTTTCAGAATAGCGAAATGATTATAATCGGTGCGCGTCCTTCAATGGGAAAAACCGCCCTTGCGTTGAGCATGATGCAAAATATTGCGATTGACCGCGGAATTCCGTGTGGATTTTTCAGCTTGGAAATGTCTGCAGATCAGATTGCGCAGCGTCTTCTTTCTCAGATTGCGAGAATTCCCGGAACAAAGCTTAGAAATGGAATGCTTAAAATAGAAGATTTTAAAAAGCTTCAGGATGCGGCGGGAGAATGTTTCAATGCGCCTCTTTATATTGTTGACACGCCGAACATGAAGCTCCTTGATTTGCGTGCAATGGCAAGGCGCATGAAAGTCAACCAGAAAGTCCAGATTATTTTTATTGACTATATCGGACTTATTACAAGTGAAAATCCAGATGCCCAGCTTTTTGAGCAGCAGTCCGCAATTTCAAAGTCCCTGAAAAGCCTTGCGCGTGAGCTTGAAATTCCGATTGTTGTTTTGTGCCAGGTTGCCAGAGCCGCAGAAGGTGAAGAGCCGAATCTTGCTCAGCTTAGAGGCTCAGGCTCGATTGAGCAGGACGCTGACATGGTTATGTTTATACACGGAAAACGAAGCGATAATAAGGAAACTAACGAAGGCTACAATCCGGTTCAGGAACGAAAACTGATTGTGGCAAAACAGCGCAACGGTCCGATTGGCGATGTTGATGTTATATTCCTTTCAAGCTACACGAAATTTGAAAACAAAAGCAAGGAATAATCTGTTTACAGTTTGTTTCAATTTCTGTATACTATAATCTCAAAAATTCTGCGGAATTTTATGGAGGATGAAAGTGCTGATTCATTTCTGGGGAGTTCGGGGGTCTTTGCCTACGCCGCTGAAGAGTGCTCAGGTACAGGCAAAAATTGCGGCAGTTGTTTCCCGTATTTCTCCAAAGGATTTGGAAAGCGCCGAGTCAAAAATGAAATTCCTTTCGTCTCTGCCTGAGTGGATTTATGGAACTATAGGCGGAAACACACCTTGCATAGAACTTAGATCAAAATCCGATGAGCTTTTTTTGCTTGACTGCGGAACAGGATTAAGAGAATTCTCTGTTGCTGGCCGTCAGCCGGAAAACGGACATTATAATATTTTTCTTTCGCATTTTCATTGGGATCATATACAGGGCTTTCCATTTTTCGGACAGTCTTTTTCGCCTAATTCAAAAATCGATATTTATACGCCTTTTGAAAATGCAGAGGAATACCTTGAGCGTCAGAGCAGCCTTCCATATTTTCCAATAAACGCTTGCTTTGAATCTGTAAAAAATCAGCTTTCGTTTCACCTTATGAAAGAAGGCTCTCCAATAGAAATCGGCGGTTTGAAAATAGAATGCCACAGAATGTTTCATCCGGGAGATTCTTATTCTTATTCATTTGAAGAGGACGGAAAGCGTTTTATTTACAGCACGGATGTGGAGCTTCAGACTTCGGATTTTGACAAGAATTGCGCAAGAAATAAATTTTTTGAAAATGCTGATGTTTTGGTTTTTGACAGCCAGTACACAAATCCAGAAGCTGCAAAAAAAGTGAACTGGGGGCACAATTCTTTTAGTTCCGCAATTGATTTTGCTTCTAACTGGAATATCAAGAATCTTTACTTTTTTCACCATGAGCCGAATTATGATGATAAAAAGCTTGATTCAATTCTTGACGCTGGAAACAACTACAAAAAATATAAGTCGAATGGAAATTTGAATCTTTATATTTCAAAAGAAGGTCAGGAAATTCAGCTTTGAAACGGATTTTATATAATATTGTTGTTTTTTTTATCTGGATTCTGGCGGCGCTTTCAATCCTTTTTGTGGCGGCTTTTGGAATATGGGCTTATATTGTCAAGCCTGTTGATTCTGAGGAAAATAGCCGTGTTGAAAAAATCAGCGTGCCTTCTGGAGCTTCGGTAAGAAAAATTTCGCTTCTTTTAAAGGAAAAAGGGCTTGTAAAATCAGCCGATGCTTTTTATTATGCTGCAAGATTCAGCATTTTTGACAGAACAAAGCCATTCAGCTTAAAAAGCGGCTCGTATACTTTAAGCACTTCAATGGGGCTAAAAGAAATTTACAATATTTTGCAGTCCGGCGCAAGCGAATACATTTCTGTTGTTGTTCCAGAAGGGCTTACAATGTCAAAAATTGCAAGAATTCTTGAAGATAAGAACATTTGTTCTGCTGAGGATTTTTTATTTTACTGCAAAAATTCAGAGCTTTTGGAAAAATATAAAATTCCTGCCCAGAATTTTGAAGGCTACCTTTTTCCAGACACTTATTTCTTTATAGCGCAAATGGAAGCAAAAGATGTTGTTGAAATTATGGCGGACAACTTTTTTGCTAAAACCGCTGAAATTTCAGGAGTGAAAGACTTGTCTCCTTTAAAACTGCATGAGCTTGTTACTTTGGCTTCTGTTGTTGAACGTGAATATCGTGTTAAGTCCGAAGCTCCGATGATTTCCAGTGTTTTTACAAACAGGCTTAAGCATGGAATTGGGCTTTATTCCTGCGCTACAATTGAATATATTTTGACTGAAATTCAAGGCAAGCCGCATCCTGGCCGCATAACTTACGATGATTTAAAAATTGACAGTCCTTACAATACTTACAAATGGGCTGGACTTCCTGCAGGACCTATTTCGAATCCTGGACTTGTCGCTTTGTCTGCCGCATTGAATCCTGCTAAAACTGATTATTATTTTTTTGTTCTTACAGATCCTGCGACTGGACGCCATACATTTTCAAAGAATTTTGACCAGCACAAGGCTGCGGAAAATACAAACTATTATTCAAAAGGTTTTTAAAATAAAATGCCTGGTCTGATAGCTAAGGAATCAATTGACGAAGTTGCGGAAAAAACTGATATTGTCAGTCTTGTTTCCGAGTACGTTCCTCTTGAACAGCGCGGCTCTAACTGGTGGGGCTGCTGTCCTTTCCATAATGAAAAAACTCCATCGTTCAGTGTTTCTCAAGATAAAAAATTTTACCATTGCTTTGGCTGCGGAGTTTCTGGAAATGTCTTTGATTTTGTAAAGGAGATGGAAAAAATCTCTTTTGTTGAATCTGTGGAATTTCTTGCAAAAAAAGCCGGAGTTCAGCTTTCGTATTCAAGCGGTTCTGCAAAAAGTGTTGATTCGTCAGCTTCAAAAATAAAAGACGAATATAAAAATTTATATACAAGAGTTGCCGGAATGTTTCATTATATGCTCATGGAAACTCCAGCCGGAAGATTTGCCCTTGACTACATTTCAAAGCGCGGACTTTCGCAGGAAACTCTTGAAAAATTTAAAATCGGCTACAGCCCTTCAGACCGAAGATGGCTAAAGCAGTTTCTTTTGAAAAAAAATTATTCCGATGATTTTTTGAATAATTCCGGACTTTTTAGCAAAAATTATCCAGATTGCGCTTTTTTTTCTGACAGGCTTATGTTTCCGATTTTTGATAAGGATGGAGACGTTGTCGCTATGGGCGGACGTTTTTTGCGCGGTGATGCTCAGAAATCCCCGAAGTATCTTAATTCCGGAGACTTGATTCAGTATAAAAAAGGAAGCACTCTTTATGCGTTTAATTTTGCAAAGTCCTCAATACGTGAAAAGCGAAAAGTCATATTTTGCGAAGGCTACATGGACTGTATTGCTTATCATCAGTGCGGAATTACCTGGGCGGTCGCTCCTTTAGGAACGTCTCTTACTGACGATCAAATTTCACTTGTAAAGCATTTTGTTGAAGAAATTTATCTTTCTTTTGATTCTGACGGAGCGGGGCAAAAAGCTACAAAACGCGCAATCCTGATGTGCAGAAAACAAGGCGTGGCTGTAAAAGTGATAAGGCTTTCCGGTGGAAAAGATCCTGCTGAAATTATGCTGAATTTCGGGGCTGAATACTTGACGAATGAAGTTAATAATGCTATATTTGATTCTGATTATCTGTTGTCTAAACTGCAAGAACTCTATCCTAAAGATACCCCTATGGGCAAGTCTAAAGCGTCATTAGATTTTTTTGAGTACATAGATTCTTTGCAGTCGGATGTTCAGAAAGATGCCTGTCTGGATCAGTTGTGCCAGACATACGGTATAGAAAAGGAGGCTGCTCGAAGGGATTATTTCAACCGGGACAAGGTTTCATACCGTTTTAGAAATGCAAGTACGGAGCAGAAAAATCCAGCGGATTCTGAAAAAATAAAAGTAACCGCTGAACTGCAAGCTGTTATGACAGCCGTAACTGAAGATGTCAGTCTTTTCCAAAAAATGTGCGAATGTGTTTCTGTTGATGATTTGTCGGACAGTTATTCCAAGCAACTATTTACTGTTATGCAAGAGTGCCAGAAAAACGGCTCTTTTTCAGTAAGCAATATACTTAACCGGATAGATCAGGAAAATTTCAGAAAGCTTATAATTGAAACTGTAAGCAAAAATACTGGGCGAATTCAAGAGTCTGCCGAAAGCTGTATAAATTACTTGAAAAGGAATGCTTGCAAGCGAAAAAAAATGTCTATTATGGAAAAAATTTCCTCTTTGTCGAGGAGCATTTTGCCGGAAGACAAGGCGCTTTTAGCGGAGCTTACAAAACAGAAAATGGAACTTGATTTCCAAATTGAAAATTTGAAGGATTAATCAATGGCTAGAAAGTCACCTGAAAAAAAATCTGAATCAGTTAAAAAAGAAAAAAAATCGCTTGAATCAAAATCAGAAAAAAGCAAAACGAGTGAGGATTTGCCAGAATTTGATGAATCAGAAGAAAATGAATCTGTTCAGGAAGAAAATTCAGAAGATGAGGAAGAAACTTCGGATTCTGAGCAGGAGTCAGAGGAAGTTCTTGATCCGAATGTAAAAAAGCTTTTGGATTATGCGTGCAGCAAGCAGATTATTTCATGGGACGAAATCACCGAGATTTTAACTCCAGAATTTGTGAATTCTCCAAAAATGGAGGAAGTTCTTCAGCTTCTTACAAAAAACAATATTCAGGTTATGGAAGAGGACAATCTTCTGGACGATGAAGAAGATGAGGATGAGGACGACGAGGATTCACTTTCTGATTCCGAAGACGATTCTAAATTTGACGAAAAACACCGCCTTGTTTCAAATGACAAAGAATCTGGAATTGACGATCCGATTAGGCTTTATCTGCGCGAAATCGGAAAGGAAAATCTTCTTACGGCAGAGCAGGAAGTTATTCTTTCAAAGCAAATGGAAGACGGCCAGAACATAATAAAAAATGTCATAAGAAATTCCGGCATGATTATTCCTGAATTTTACCAGATTTGCCACACAATTTATAAAAAAATAGATCCGCATGAACCCGGAAAAGCCAGAAAAGAAATAAACGAGCTTATGGCCGAACGCCGCCGCTTGAGAAGCTGCTATGTTGAATATGTAAAGCCGATCCGCGAGCAAATGGCCGAATACATGGCGTTGAAAAAACAGCTTCATTCCGAAGATCCTACAATAAATATTTTTTCTGATGAAAATTTAAAGCACGTAAGAGATTTTATAAAAGAATCTCTTTTGAATGCAGATCTTCAAACTGAAGAAATTGAAACTTTCAGCGCAAAATTTATCACGGCTTCAAAAAAAATTGACGAGTATCATTTGATTCAAGAGCGCCGCATGAAAAAGTTGCGGATTACGGATGCTGTCGGGCTTCGTTCAATTGGCCGCCGCCTTGCAATCAGAACTGAATCCGCAAAACTTGAAAAAGAGCTTGCGATGTCTGCTGACGAAATCCGTTCGGACTACACTGAAATTCAGAAAATTGACAGAAAACTCCGCGAGCTTGAGTACGACTTTGAAAATTCCGTTGATGAAATTCTTGAAATGAAGAAGGAAATCGAGCGCGGAAGGCTGCAGCTTGAACAGGCAAAAAACAGGCTTATAAATGCAAACCTTCGTCTCGTTGTCTCAATTGCAAAAAAATATACAAACCGCGGACTTCAGCTTTTTGACTTGATTCAGGAAGGAAACATCGGTCTTATAAAGGCTGTTGAAAAATTTGAATACCGCAAAGGCTATAAATTTTCAACTTATGCGACTTGGTGGATTCGCCAGGCGATTACAAGATCAATTTCTGACCAGGCAAGAACAATCCGTGTTCCAGTTCACATGATTGAGCAGATAAATAAAGTTGTCCGTGAAAGCCGTCAGCTTATGCAAAAATATGGAAGAGAACCGACTGATGAAGAAATCGCAGCTCAGCTTTCATGGCCTCTTGCGCGTGTAAAGCAAGTGAAAAATGTTGCTAGAGAGCCGATTTCCCTTGAAACTCCGATTGGCGAGGAAGAAGATTCATCTTTGGGAGATTTTATTGAAGACAAGGAAATTGAAAATCCGGCTAACCAGACTGCGTACACATTGCTTCAGGAGCAGCTTCGTTCTGTTTTAAGCACGTTGCCGCAGCGTGAGCAGGAAGTTTTGAAAATGAGGTTCGGGCTTGATGACGGATATTCTCTTACACTTGAAGAAGTCGGACTTTATTTCAATGTAACAAGGGAAAGAATCCGCCAGATTGAGGCAAAGGCTTTAAGAAGGCTTAGGCATCCGCGCCGTTCAAGCGGTCTTAGGGACTACATTGATTCCTAATAGAAATCGTGTAGACATAAAAGCCGAAATTGTGTAAAATATTGCACCTATATATAGAATTTACAAGAGGTTGCCATCTATGCAAATGACAGAAGAATTGGAAAGATTAAAAAGCTTGCAGGACGTGCTTGCTGAAAAATATGAAATTGAAGCAAAGGTCGAGGAATTGCCGAAAACTCTTGATGGCAGCACGGAAAGCCTTGACCGTTTCAAAAGAGAATATATCGAAAAAAATAAGCTTTACGAAGAAAAAAAGGATATTGTCGCCCGTTTAAAAGTTGAGCTTGATGAAGCACAGAGAAAGCGTGAAGAAGGCGAAAAGGGAATGGATGCGATTTCCACACACCGTGAATATGAAATTCTTGAAAAACAGATTTCAGAAGCACAGGCTTTGGAAGACTCAAAAAGAAAAGAGTTTCAGCGTGAAGAAAAAAGCATGGCTGAGCTTAACGATTTGCTTAAAAGCGAAGAAGATTTGATTGCTTCAACAGAAAAAGATGTAAATGAAGCCCGCGAAAATCTTGACAAGGAAATTGCCGCTTGCAATGAAAAACTTGAGGCGTTAAAAGCAAAAGAAGCAGAAATGTCAGAAGGCATCGATTCAGAAACAATTATGAAGTTTCAGAGAATCATAAAAAGAAACCGCAAGGGAATTGTCGCTGTAAAAGGAAAAGTTTGCGACGGCTGCCACATGATTTTGCCTGCGCAGTTTGCAAATGAAGTTCACCATGGAGAAAAAATACTTTTCTGTCCTTATTGCAGCAGAATTCTTTTCTATGAAGAAGCCGCTGATTTGGATGAAAACTATGTTTCTATCCATGATGATGTTTCAGCTGATGATTTGGATGAAGATCTTCTTGAAGATGAGGATCTTATTGATATTGAGGGCGACGATTCAGAAGATTCAGATTCTTCTATCAAATCCCTTGATTATGAGAATTAAAAAATAAGGATATGTTGACCGCGCTAAAAGAGATGATGATTTCTTTTTAGTGAGGTAAAGTCCGGGCTCCTCCGGAAAAGATGCCGGGCAATAACCGGGCGGAAAAGAAAAACTGCTGGTTTTCAGTAAAGTTTCTTTACCGACAGAAAGTGCTACAGAAAATTACCGCCTGTAATGGGTAAGGGTGAAAAGGCAGGGTAAGAGCCTACCGCGTTTTTGGCAACAGAAACGGCATAAGTAAACCTCATCAGGAGCAAAATCATATAGCAGTTTGGTTTTCCGGCCTTATGCTGCGGGTAGATTGCTGGAAGTGCTGGGCAACTGGCATTGCAGATAGATGGTCAACACGTTTTTCAATAAAACGTTCCAGAACCCGGCTTATCATATCCTTTTTATTTTTGTTTGCATCAGTTTTCTGAAAGCAGACTTTATTTTGTTTATTGCATTTTTCGGGTGGGGAAAATGAAAGCTAGATACGGTTTAGACTTATTCTATCATAAAAGGAAAACCTTTGTTATTAAGTTTATAATCGCGTCTTTTGCAATTGTTTTTGTAACGCTATTTTCTTTTATTTTTATAAAGTTTATCGGAAATAAAATTTTTAAGCTTGATTCTGTTGATTCGATGTACAAAAACTGGTCGCTTCATACGGAAGAAGGCTATAAATCTGTTTATAACTCCGCTTCAAAAATTCTTGATGAAAATCCTTATCATAATGCCGCTCTTGCTTTTTTAGGCTACAGTTCTTTTATGCTTGCGGAATCAGAAACTGACAATATAAGGTCGCAGGAACTTTTGGACAAATCTATTTTCAGCCTTAGGAAAGCGATGCATGGATGCAAAAAAGACACGCTTCCGCAGATTCAATATATGCTGGGGCGCGCGTATTTTTACAAGAACAAAGTTTCAGCTTACCATTACTACGCTGACTTGGTTGTAAAATATCTTTCGCTTGCAGTTTCAAATGGATATAAATCGGCTGACATTCCGCTTTTGCTTGGATTGAGCTATGCGTCTCTTGGCGAAACTGACGAAAGCATTGCCGCATTTACAGAGGCGCTTCTTGTGCGTGAAACTGACACGCTTTTGTTCAACATTGCAAAGCAGTATTGCAATAATGGCCAGGAATCTGTTGCAAAGCAGTATCTTGTCCGCGTTATGGAAACAAGCCAGAATGAAGAGCTTTTGGACGACAGCCATATTCTTCTTGGGCAGATATATACAAGTGAAGGTAATTTTTCGGATGCGGAAAAAGAATTTAATTCAATTCTTGAAAAAAATCAAAATTCTGCTGACGCGCATTACGGACTTGGTGTATTATATGAGAAAAAAGGCGATAATATAAAAGCTCGGTCTGAATGGCGCAAATGCCTGAAAATTCAGTTCAACCACAAAGGCGCGCTGAAAAAAATGTCAGAGCTATAAAAATTTGAATTTTACAGAAAAGCTTGGAGGAGGAAAAATGAGCTTTCTTGATAATTTTACAACTGATATAGGAATTGATTTGGGGACTTGCAATACATTGATTTATGTCCGCGGACAGGGAATTGTTATTGATGAGCCTTCAGTTGTGGCAGTTGAAAAGGGAACTGGAAGAATTGAAGCCGTTGGTGTTGAGGCAAAAAGAATGCTTTGGAAAACACCTGGAAATATTGTCGCTATAAGACCTTTGGCGGACGGCGTTATTTCTGACAGAGATTCAACTGAAAAAATGCTTAAGTATTTTATTTCAAAAGTAATTCCGCGTCATAATCTTTTTAAATCCATAAGAATGAAAATTGGAATTCCTTCTTGCATTACTCAGGTTCAGCAGGATGCGGTAATGGCTGCCGCTTTGAAGGCTGGAGCAAAAGAGGTAAAACTGATTGAGGAAAGTCTTGCCGCTGCTATTGGAGCTGAAATTCCGATTTATGAGCCGGCTGGACACATGGTTTGCGATATTGGCGGCGGAACTACGGAAGTTTCAGTTATTTCTTTGGGCGGAATGGTTGTTACAAGTTCAATCAGAATCGGCGGAAATGCTTTTGATGAGGCGATTATAAAGCATATTCGTTCTGTTCATAACTTGATTATTGGACAGCAGACTGCGGAACGTCTTAAAATTGAAATTGGAAACGCAATTGCTGAAAAAAATATTGATGATGACAAAATCCGGAAAATGGAAATCCGCGGTGGAGATGCGATTACTGGTCTTCCGCGCCGTCTTGAAGTTGATTCTGTAGAAATCCGCGAAGCTTTGAAAGAGCCGGTTTCAAAAATCATTGAAGAAATAAAGAAAACTTTAGGCCGTACTCCTCCTGAGCTTGCAGCTGATATTGTTGAGCGCGGAATTGTTATGTCTGGTGGCGGCTCAATGCTAAAAGGCTTGAAAGATTTGATAAAGAAAGAAACTGGCGTTCCTGTGTTCCTTGTAGAAAAACCTCTTGAATGTGTTGCAAAAGGCGCAGGTGAAGCATTTGAACTGTTTAAGGATATGTCTACACGTCGTTCAATTTATGAAAATCTGAATGACTAAAAACATCGGGTTGTTTGCTCATGGCGGGAAAATTTAAAGCTTCTATCCGCATAAAAACTGCGGAAATTCTTTTGGCATTTCTTGTTGTTTTCAGCGGAGTGCTTTTAGGTTTTTCTGGCGGCGGATTTGTTGTTAATTTTAATAAAGTTGGTTTTTCGGTAGTTTCTTTGATTCAGAAAGGAAGCAGTTCCGCAATAAGTGCTGTAACAGGAGTTATTACGTCAATAAGGGATATTGCGGTTCTTCAAAAAGAATACAAAGAGCTTTCGGAAAAACTGAAAGACTACGAATTCATGCAGCGTAACAATGTCGAAATCAGAAAAGAAAATGAGCGCCTGCGTGAACAGCTTCAGTTTGCTTCTGAAATTGAATATAAAAATATTCCTGCCCAGATAATCGGGCGAGATCCAGACAATCTTTATTCGGGAATTACAATAAATAAAGGCGCTAGAAGCGGAATAAAAAAAGGCTTTCCTGTTATTGCGATTCAAAGCGGAAATGTGGGTGTTGTAGGCAAAGTTGTTACAGCTGGTCTTGACACAAGCCTTGTAATGCCTGTTTATGACACAAAATGCAATATTTCCGCTCGGATTCAAAATACACGTGATATTGGAATTGTTTCTGGAAACGGTTCCTATGGAAGCCCGTTAAATCTTAAGTATATACGAAAACGAGTCTTTGATAGCTTGAATCATGGCGATATTGTTGTTACTAGCGGTGAAAATGGCAACTATGTCAAAGATATTCCGATTGGCCGCATTTCAAAAATTAAAATTCTTGATTACGATTCGTCGCTTAGCATTGAGCTTGAGCCTGTAATAGATTTTTTGCGTTTGGAAAATGTGCTTGTTGTTGACCAGAAAAATTTAAATGACAAGCCGCCTGTTGCAAAAAACTAGCTTTATTGTTTGGAGAAAAAATGTTACGAGCTTTTTTTTCAAGTTCTGCCATTCTGCTTTTTGTTTCTGTTTTTGAAGCCGCAGTTCTTTCGAATATTGTTTTTCTTCCGGCTTTGCCAGACTTGTCTTTGATTTGCGTTTTATTTTTTTCTATAAATAATGGAAAAATAATAGGGGAAACTACAGGTTTTGTTTCAGGCCTGTTTTTGGATTTTTTGAGCGCTTGTCCGCTTGGATTGAACTGCCTCCTTAGATCTATGCTTGGCTACTTGGGTGGAATTTTTAATAAGTCCTTGAATACAGAAGGATTTTTTGTTCCGCTTTTTCTTGGAATTTGCGCTACAATATTGAAAGTTCTTTTTGTTTATCTTATTTCCGTATTTTTTCCTCTTATTGTCGCTTCGTATAAAATTTTTTCTTTCAGTTTTTTATTTGAAATTTTACTGAACGGATTATTAAGTCCGTTTGTTTTTAAATTTTTAAGGCTGTTTAGAAATAGTGTTATTTTAAAACCGGAGAATATTTTTCAATGAGCGGAAAAAATCGTTTTGATTCAGCTTTTGAAGATTCAAAAAACAAAAGCGTCTCGCTTAAAAAAAATTACAAAGCTTCATTTTTGCTCGGACTTATTTCTGTTTTTTTTGCTGTTTATGCGCTGAAACTTTTTAGTCTTCAGATTTTGGAAGGTGCGCAGTATCAAACCCGCTCTGTTCGAATTTCAAGAACTATAACGACGATTGCGGCTCAGCGTGGAGAAATTTTTGACAGAAAGGCAAAGCTTCCGATGGTTATTAATACGGATTCTTTTGCTGTCGATTTGATTCCTGGTGAAATTCCTCAGGGATATTTTGATACCGTTGCAACAAAGCTCGCAAAATTTCTTGGAATTTCAAAAGCGAATATTGACACAAAAATTCCGATGCGGCTTAGAAAAAGTTTTTCGCCTGTTGAAATAAAAACGAATGTTCCCTTTGAAACTGTTTCAAATATTGCGGAAAATCTGACTGATTTGCCTGGAGTTTCCTGGAGAAACAAGCCTGTCCGCTATTATGCGGAAACTGGTTCTATGAGCCACGTTTTAGGATACGTTGGCGATATTACGAATGAAGAGCTTAAGCTGATGTACAACAAAGGCTATACTTCAAATTCAATCATTGGAAAAACAGGAATTGAAAGGCAGTATGACAGTTTGCTTCAGGGAAAAGAGGGAAGCATAAGCCGCACTGTTGATGTTCATGGGCGAATTTTAAATGAAGATCCTGTCGTAGTTCCGCCTGTAAGCGGAAAAAATCTTGTTCTTACAATTGACAGCGAAATTCAAACTTTGGCAGAAAAAGCGCTTGGAGAGCGGGTAGGGGCCGCGGTTGTTTTAAAGCCAGCTTCCGGGGAAATTCTTGCCATGGTTTCATATCCGTATTTTGATGCAAATATATTTTCAAAAGATGATGCTTCTGCTCAATATGCAAAACTTGCGGCGGATAAAAACAAGCCAATGTTGAACAGAGTTGTAAATGCGGAATATCCACCAGCTTCAACTTTTAAAATCATTATGAGCACAGCGGTTCTTTCAGAAAAAGTTTTCCCTGCGGAAAAGAAAATAGAATGCCCAGGTAGAATTACTTATGGAGACCGAGTTTTCCGTTGCCACATTGGACTTCCCGGTCATGGCTGGCTTGATTTAAAAAATGCGCTTGCCCAGAGCTGCGATGTTTATTTCTGGGTTATAGGAACAGATCATCTTGGAGTAGAGCGAATTGCAAGTTATTCCAAGGAATTTGGATTCGGACAAAGCCTCGGAATTGATTTGCCTGCTCAAAGCAACGGTTTTGTTCCTACGCCACAATGGAAAGAACGCCGTTACCACGAAAAATGGCTTGGTGGCGATACAATGAATATGTCAATCGGGCAGGGCTATACTCTTGCAACGCCGCTTCATGTTGCAAATATGATGGCTATGGTTTGCAATAGCGGAAAAATTTACAAGCCTCATTTGCTTAAGGAAGTTCGTGACTCTTCCAATGATTCAATTCAAGAAATAAAGCCTGAAGTAATGCATGAATCAACTGTAGCTCCTGAAATTTGGAAAGAAATACAAAGAAATTTAAGATACACAATTTCAGACGGAACAGCAGTTTATCCGATGCACAATACTTCTGTTCAGATTGCGGGAAAAACAGGCACAGCCGAAGTTAATGGCGTTGGAAAAAATCACTGGCATTCTTGGATGGTTGCCTATGCGCCTTTTGATGCTCCGCCTGAAGATCAAGTTGTAGTCGCGGTTTTAGTTGAAGCCGTAAACACTTGGGAATGGTGGGCTCCTTATGCAACAAATATAATTATTCAGGGAATTTTCAATAATCAGACTTTTGAAGAATCTGTAGATGCCTTGAAATTCCGTTATTTGCTGAACAGACAAAGAGCAACCGGAGGAAGACGTGAATGAAAATCAAATTTTTTAGCTCAATTGATTATATTCTTCTTTTGTGCGTTCTGTTTTTAATAACTATAGGCATTGCTTTTATCTATTCTTCCGGAATAAATTCTGAAGGAGTTCTTGTTTCCAATGAATATATAAAGCAGATTATCTGGTTTTGCATCGGATTTTCTGTAATGACTATAATGGCTTTGCTTGACTATAGAAGATTGGAACGGTATTCCCATTACTTTTTTATTTTTATGGCGACAGTTCTTGTATACACAAGATTTTTCGGAAGATATGTTAATGGAGCTAGAAGCTGGCTTGGAATCGGAGATTTGGGAATTCAGCCTTCCGAACTTATGAAAATTGCGTTTATACTTTGTTTGGCGCGTTTTCTTGACAAGTCATCTGCGGAAAAGCCCATGAAGCGTTTCGTGCTTGCAATTTGCATAATGATGGTTCCAATGGGACTTATTCTTCTTCAGCCTGACTTGGGAACTGCAAGTGTTTTTCTTCCTATTTTTCTTTTTATGTGCTTTATGGCCGATGTTCCTGTCCGCTATCTTATGATTGTTTTTCTGACTGGAATGCTTACAATTGTTTTTGCGGTCCTTCCGATTTGGGAAACTGAAATCTTGCGGAAATCTGTTCCTGTCATTCACGTTCTTTCAAACATGAAACTTAGAATTCTTGTTTTTTCAGCTTCTCTTGGAATTTGCATAATTGGAATTTTGGGAAATATGTTTTTCAAGAAAAAGTATTATTACTGGATTACGTATTTCTTTGGAATTTTTTCATGCGCTATTGCTGGCTCCTGGGCTTGCGGAAAAGTTTTAAAGCCTTATCAAATTGCAAGGCTTATTGTTTTTATAGATCCTAATAGCGATCCTCGTGGAGCCGGTTGGAATATAATTCAGTCAAAAACAGCAATTGGAGCTGGAACTCTTTTTGGCCGTGGATTCATGCAAGGCTCGCAAAGCCATTTACGTTTTCTTCCTCAGCAAAGCACCGACTTTATATTCAGCATTTTTTCGGAAGAAATGGGATTTGCAGGCGGAATTGTTTTGTTTTGCGCATTTTTTGCAATTTTGCTGCGGATTACTTATATAATAAGGCAGACTAATAATTCTTATAGCTGCTACATTGCATCAGGAATTCTTGGAATGTTCTTTTTTCACTTTATTGTAAATGTTGGAATGGTTATGGGAATAATGCCAATCACAGGAATTCCGCTTCCGTTCCTTTCTTATGGCGGTTCAGCTCTTTTGACAAATATGCTTGCGATTGGTCTTTTGATGAGCATTAACAGACGCCGTCTTGATTTTAAAACGACTTTATGAAAAATTCTGATTTAATTGATCCTCTGAAAATTTTTGGTTCCAAGTTGAATTCTGTTCAGTCGCCGTCGCGTTATGTTGGCGGAGAATTCGGAATAACTGTTAAGCCGCATTCCGATCCGGACGAATATTTTAATTTTGCAGTTGCATTTCCTGATTTGTATGAAATTGCAATGTCAAATCTTGCTGTAAAAATTATTTATAACGGTCTGAATCTTCTTCCTGATGTGCGATGTGAACGTGTTTTTGCGCCAGATGTTGATTTTGAAAATCTTTTAAAAGAAAATGATGTTCCTCTTTACACAATTGAAACTGGAATTCCGTTGTTTAAAACAGACATGATTGGTTTTTCAATTGGCTACGAGCTTGGAATAACGGAAGTTTTGGCGATGCTTGATTCCGGAAAAGTTCATCTGCTTGCAAGTGAAAGAACTGAAGATGAGCCAATTGTTATTGCAGGTGGATGTGGCGTTACAAATCCGGCTCCGTTCAGTGATTTTTTTGACGCATTTTTTATCGGAGAAGCCGAGCCTGCGCTTTTTAGTTTAGTTGAAGATTTGTCCAAGCTGAAAAAAAACGGCGCATCAAGAAAAGAATTGCTTGAATTTATAGAATCTAAAAATTTTATTTGGACTAAAAAAAAGCATCTTGAAAAAAAAGTTGCAAGAAGAGCAGTGCAGGCTGATTTCGGACTTGTTCCGTCTGTGCCTGGCTGGTTTCCTCTTCCGTCCAGCAAGCCTGTGCAGGATCATGGCGTTGTTGAAATTATGCGCGGATGTCCAAATGGCTGCCGTTTTTGCCACGCTGGAATTTATTACCGGCCTATGCGTGTAAAAAACAAAAATTTAATAATAGAAGAAATTGATCATCTTGTTTTTGATGCCGGCTACAGAGAAGTCAGCCTTAATTCCTTGAGCAGCGCGGATTTTCCTGAAGTTTCAAGTCTCCTTGACATTTTAAATGAGCGTTACAAAGGCTTTAATGTTTCGTTTCAGCTTCCGTCGTTAAAAGTAAATGCATTTTCACTTGACATTCTTGAAAAACTTTCAAAAATCAGAAAAAGCGGTCTTACTTTTGCCGTTGAAACTCCAGAGGAAATGTGGCAGCTAAGTCTAAATAAGGAAGTTTATGCAAGCCATCTTGAAGAAATTATAAAGGAAGCAAAGAACCGTGGCTGGTCAAGCGCAAAATTTTATTTTATGGTGGGGCTTCCTCTTGGAGATTATTTTGAAGATAGAAATTGCGCTCCAGGGACTGAAGGCAGTGAAGAAAAAGCTATTGTTGATTTTCTTCTTGAGCTTCAGGCAAAGACAAAAATTCAGTGCAATGTAAATGTCGGAGTTTTTATTCCCAAGCCGCATACACCTTATGAGCGTGTAAAGCAGATAAAACCGGAAGTTGCAGAGGCAAAAATTGAATATATATTTAAAAGCCTTCCGCGTGGAAAATTCAAAATGGGACGGCATAATTACAATGCGACTATTCTTGAAGGGCTTCTTAGCCGTGGCGATTTTAATGCGGGCAAAGTTATCTTGAATGCTTACAAAAAGGGTGTTCGTTTTGATGCCTGGGATGATTATCTACGGAAAGATTTCCCTTTGTGGGAAGAAGCTTTTGCAGAAGCTGATTTTAGTGTCAGGGACTGGATTTTTCATGACTGGACTGAAGAAGCTTTGCCTTGGAATTCTGTCAGTCTTGGTCCTGTGCAGGGGTTCTATAAAAAGGAATGGCAAAAATCTCTTGAACATAAACTTACTGAAAAATGCAGTACAGACTGCAGCCATAAGTGTGGAGTTTGCAATCAAAAAGAAAAAATAGAAGTATTTACAAAACAAACTATAGAATCTGTATTAGACTGTCTAAAAAATAACACACCAAAGATTCCTTTACAGATGCCTGAATGCAATATTCCTATCCTTTATAGGGTAGTTTTCAATTTTACAAGAAAAAACGGTGGGGAATTTACTGCTTACTTGTCCCAGGTTGAAATTTTTCATAAAGCGGTTTTGCGTTCTGGACTAAATTTTGTATTTTCATCTGGATTTAATCCATTGCCGCGCTTGGAATTTGCTTCTGCAATGACTCTTGGAATTCCTTCTTTTGAAGAAACTGCGTCTTGCTTGCTTTATGAAAATATGAAAACTTCCGAGTTTGTTTCGAAAATGAATAAAGTTTTGCCTTCAAATTTGCAGATTACCGAAGCTTTTATTTTTCCTGTGACGAATATGAGAAAGCGGGAATCATTGAGCCAAGGGCTTTGGGGTGGAATTTATAGGTACAGTTTTTATTTGCCAGCGAAAGCTTTTTTTGAATCAGAGCAATACAAGGAATTTCTTGAAAAAAATTCGGCTGCCAAAATTGAATCTATAGGGGAAAACGAATATCAAGCGATTTTGCCAGTCAGTGATAAAAATTTACGCATGGCAATTGAAGCATTCTATGAAAAAAAATGGTATGAAATTGTATGTGTAGAAAAACTTCACACGCTTGCCAAAAATGAAATAAATGGCTGGACTGCTGAAGATGAAGAAATGTGGAGAAAAGATAATAAGAATTTTGTAAAGGCATCTTCTTGCAAATCTGAACAGGCTTCGGTTTCTTTTATGGAACTTTATTCGCAAATTGCAAAAATAAACATTGATCTCATAAATAAACGTAAAGAACTGCAAATTGAGCAGGAAGAATTTTTAAAATCGCATCCTGATTTTTTTAAGGGAAAAGTTTAATAACAATAAAAAGGAGAAAAGAAAGGAAAATAATATATTTTAGTAGTAGTAGACAGAATGTGCATTATAAGCAGTTATGTATATTCTAAAAGTTCCTTTTTATAGAAGAAAATTGTGTTTAAATCAGTTGTTCAAGCTTTTCCTTTATGAATTCACTTTTGCTTTTTAAGTCAATTGCTTCAGTTTGCAAGATAATTTGGTTTGGTTTTGCTGAATTTAGTTTTACGCGTCCTGAGCTTGTTTTTATCAGTCCGAGAAGCTTGTCAATGTTGACTTTTGAAACTTTGCTGAATTCAACTTGAACAATTCCTTTCTTTTCTTTTAAAGAGCTTATTGATAATTTATTGCAAATTATGCGGATTTTTGCAAGGCTTAAGAGGCTGCTTACTTCATCTGGAATCGGCCCGAATCTGTCAAAAAGCTCTTCCCAAACTGAATTTAAAGAATCCTGTGTTTGAACAGATGCGATTTTTTTGTAAAGCTCCATTTTTGTCTGTGTGTCTTTTATGTAAGTGTCTGGAATAAATCCTGTGTATTCAAGTTCAAGAAGAACTTCTTCCGGTGCTGTCCAGTCGCTGCTTGAAAGTCTTTCTATCGCGGAATTTAAAAGTGTTATGTACATTTCAAATCCGACTGCGTAGACTTCGCCGCTTTGGTCTTTTCCAAGAAGATTTCCTGCGCCACGGATTTCCATGTCTTTCATTGCAATTTTAAATCCAGACCCCAGTTCTGTAAAATCGCTTATTACTTGAAGCCTTTTCATTGCCACTTCGCTTAAGGCTTTGTTTTGCGGATAAAAAAGATATGCATAAGCTTTTCTGTCGCTTCGCCCTACACGTCCGCGCAACTGATAAAGCTGGCTTACTCCGTACATATCCGCACGGTCGATTATTATTGTGTTTACGTTTGGAATATCGATTCCGTTTTCTATAATTGTAGTTGCTACCAGAATATGAAATCCGCCCATTTTGAATCTTCTAAAAATGTCGTCAAGTTCTTCGCTGGTCATTTTTCCGTGCGCGGTTTCAACTAGCATTTCGGGAACAAGATTTTCAAGTTTCAGCCTTGTTTCTTCAAGAGTTTCAACTCTATTATGAAGGTAGAAAACTTGTCCTCCCCGCTGAACTTCATTTCTTATTGCACGGGCGACTTTTTCATCGTTGTATTCTTCGATTGCAGTTTCGATTGGCTGTCTGTTTTGCGGCGGCGTTGTAAGAAGCGACATATCCCGGATTTTTAAAAGGCTCATGTGAAGCGTCCGCGGAATTGGTGTTGCGCTCATTGCAAGGCAGTCGATGTTTGTTTTTAAAGTCTTGAGTTTTTCCTTGTCTTTTACACCGAATCTTTGCTCTTCGTCAATTATCATCAGTCCAAGATTTTTAAAAATGACATCTTTCTGAAGAATTCGGTGTGTGCCTATAAGAATGTCTATTTCTCCGCTTGCAAGTTTTGCAATTGTTTTTTTCTGTTCTGCTGGAGAAACAAATCTTGAAAGCTGCGCGATTGTAACTGGAAAATTTCTAAAGCGTTCCTGGCAGTTTTCAAAATGCTGTTCTGCAAGAATTGTTGTAGGCGCAAGAAATGCGACTTGCTTTCCGCCCATTACTGCCTTGAATGCTGCACGCATTGCAATTTCAGTTTTTCCGTAGCCAACATCTCCGCATACAAGACGGTCCATTGGAACTGGCTTTTCCATGTCCGCTTTAATTTCCTGTGTCGCTGAAAACTGATCCGGCGTATCTTCGTAAGGAAATGCGGCTTCAAACGCTGCGTTCCATTCTGTATCCTTTGGAAATGGAAATCCGCGTGAAGCTTGCCGCTTGGAGTACAGATCAATAAGTTTTTCGGCGATTTCTTCAACTTTTTGCTGAACTTTTGCTTTTCTTGCGCTCCAGCTTTTTGAGCCGATTCGGTCGAGCCTTGGTTTTTCATTTTCACTTCCTATGTAACGCTGAACCATATTCACTTGCTCTATAGGAACAAAAGCAATTTCCTCATCTGCATATTCAAGCTTTATGTAGTCGCGTTCTGTACCCATTGCTTTTACGCGCTCGATTCCCTTGAAAAGTCCGATTCCATAATTTACGTGGACAATGTAGTCTCCCGGAGTCAGATCAACAAACGTATCAATTGGCTTTGAATTTACTTTCCTGATTGACTTTGGCGTATTTTTCTTGCGTCCGAAAATTTCATTTTCTTGGATAACAAGAAGCTTTTCATCTGAAATCATAAATCCGGCTGTAAGAGCCTGCGGAAGAACTTGTACTCCGGAATCACAAAATTCCTTTATAATTTCTTTTATTCTTAAAGCCTGGTTTCCGTTGTCGGCAAAAACAAAAATATTGTACTTTTCTTTCAAAAAAGATGACAACTGCTCTTTTAGATAGTTTATGTTTCCAAAATAACTTTGCCCAGCTTCTGATTTTATTTCTAGCGATGTTTTGAATGCAATGGAATTGTCTTGAATATTTTCTTCTGAATTGCTCAGCGTATCCAATGTTCTGAATGCAACAAGTTTTTTACATTCGGTTGCCAGATTGAAAAAGTCAAGCTGCATGGTTGCAGGCAAAAATACAGGAAGATTTTGGCGGGCAAGCCGGTATGCTACTGTATATTCGTTTTCGAGCATTTTTTCTGCATTTAAAAGTCTGTCCCAGTCAAAGAAATAAACATCTGTATTGTTTGTTAAGTAGTCTAAAATTGAATACAGTTTGTCAAATAAAACTGGGTAAAAAAGTTCTTCTCCCTCTGTTTCTTTAAATTCAATAAGTTCCGCAAGTATTCTGTCTTTTTCTTGTTTTGCAGCATCTGTAAGGGCGAGGTGTATATTCTTTTTATCTAACAACTGGTTGTTAATACTGTTGTTGTAACCTGTTTCTTTTTTATTAATATCCGACTGTTTGTTAGTTTGCGGATTGTTGGTCGCATTTCTATTTTTTTCAAACAAACGTTCGTTTGAATTTTGTTTCTTTGCCTTATCATAAATGGCAAAATCATTTTTTATGCCGACTTCATCTTCTTTTTGCCATTCATTTTCTAGTTTTTCAATAAGCTCTTCTGTCCAAATAATTTCCTTTTGCGGATAAATTACAAGACGCTCTATGTTTTCCTTTGAGGTTTGAGTTTCTGGATCGAAAAGCTTTATTTGGCTTATGGTGTCAAAATCGAATACAATTCGGTGTGCAAATTTTTCACCGCTCATAAAGATTTCAAGAACTTCACCGCGCAGAACAAACTCGCCTTTCATTCCGATTTTTGGAACTCTAAGGTAGCCCTGCTCTGCCAGTTTTTCAGGATCAAATTCCTGGCCTTTCTTTAAAACTGTAACCAATGCTTTTGTGTATGAAACCGGCGGAACTGGAGTTAAAAAAGCTCTTTGCGTTATTATAAAAACTCTTGTTTTTTCAGAAAATGGATTTTTTACTGCGAGTTTTGCAAGGATTCCTGCTCTTTCCCCAAAAACAGCCGAGCCTTTTGCTGCAGGTCGGTACGGAATTATTCCCCACCAAGGAAACTTAAAAATTTCTACGGAATCTTCAAAAACTGTATTTAAATCAGTTTCGCATTCGTCAGCTTCTTTTTGAGTCGGAACAATTATAACAATATCTTTTTGAAACTGAAAAAATTTATTTTCATACTGAGTTTCATGGATGCAGTTCTGTCTGTACCTTTCTTCAGTTTGTCTGATGAAAAAAGCTGGAAGACTTCCCTTTAGCCCTGAAATTTGAAGCGGAAATTCTTCAGGCTTCGCGTCTGCGCACTTTATTGCTGCCGAGTGAAATTCAGTGCAGGAATTAATAAGGCTAAACAACGGATTTTGACTTTTTGTTGATAATGTATTTTTCATAATTGTCCGATAAGTATATAAGAATAATCTGCTTATTTTAGCTTTATTTAAGGGAATTGCAAAGCCCTGTAAATCAAAAAAAGAGGTCTTCCTCGGGAGTATTTTTGTGAACATTAAACGCTTTTTGCTTACGGTTATATCAATTTCCTGTTTTTTTGCCTATGCGCAGGTTCCAGAAAAATCAGAACAGAAACTTGACAATGCGGAAGTTTCAATAAAGTTTTATGATAGAACTGTTTATTATCCGGGAGACTCGGAAAATAATCCTGTCTATGTTTATATAACGGTTTCAAATAAAGGCTCATCCACTTTGAGATTTAAAATTGCTGATGACAAAATGTTTTCTGTGGATTTTATTGCTTTCAATGTGAAAAAGACACAGCTTCCTTCAACTCAAGGTTTGATAAGAAAACGTACAACAAATCAGACTGTATACTTCCGCGAAATTTCCCTTGAGCCGGGCGAAGAATATTCTTTCCGCGAAAATTTAAAAGACTACCTTGAAATAAAAGATCCTTCTATTTATTACGTTGAGCTTAGATTTTATCCGGAACTTTATAGAAACAAAAATGTCAGCTTGAATTCAAACCGCCTTAGCCTTGAAGTCCGCCCTAGCCCGTCCGCAGCTTCGTCATCAGCCCTTCCAGTTGAGACAAACAGCGCGGTTGTTCTTCATCCGGAAGACATAAGTCCTGACCGTGTTGTTGAGCAGACAATTGTTGCGCGCCAAAAAAGTCTTTGGGATCAGTTCTTCCTTTATATGGATTTGGAGGAAATGCTCAAGCGTGATCCTTCCCGCGGAAGAAAATACAATCTTGTGAGCGCAGATGAGCGCGCCGATATGCTTCGTTCGTTTAAAGCTGACTTGATGCTCCAGAGAATTGACTATGACATTGTGGCGATTCCGTCTAAATTCAAAATTGAAACAACTTCATATTCTCAGACTGAAGGCACTGTAAAAGTGATTGAGTGGTTTAAAAATGACAATTTCATGGAACGCAAACGTTACACTTATTATGTTCGCCAGCGTGATGGAATTTGGCAGATTTACGACTATACAGTAGACAATTTGGGAACTGAATAATGGCTGAAGAAAAACGAGCCAAGTATTTCTGTGAAGGCTGCGGTTCAGAAGTCGCTCCGAATGCAAAATTCTGTCCAAAATGCGGACGTTTTTTTGCGGCGGTAAGATGTCCGAACTGCGGCCATATAGGAACTGTAAGAAATTTTTTAAAGGGCTGTCCTGCCTGTCATTATGCCGTAAGTCAGGAAGAACTCTATGGAACTTCTGAGAGTGGCAAGGCTTCAGAAAAAAAACAGCTTTCAAGAAATTCACGGAAAAAAATAAAAAAGGCATTTGGCTTCCGTAAAGAATCAATTTTTTCAGATGATGTTCCAGCATGGCTTTTTGTTGCAAGCATTGTCGCTTTAATTGTAATTTTTGCGGCTTTGTTTATGAGATGCAAAAGCTGAAATTTTGTTTTCTTTTGCCGAATTCAGCTAAATATATTTGACAAAAAACAGATATTTAAATATACTATTCAAATCTTGCCCAGGTGGTGGAATTGGTAGACACGCTAGTTTCAGGTACTAGAGTCCGCAAGGATGTACGAGTTCAAGTCTCGTTCTGGGCATTTTTCAGTCTTTTAATGCATTTTCTATTATTTCAATCATTTCATAAAAACCTTTTACTTCTGCATAGAGTGGATTTTCCTGCTCGATTTTCAATTCGCCTTGCCGCTTTCTGTTAAGGTACAACGTGTTTATTCCAAGTTTTCTGGCTGGAACTATGTCATGCTCCTGACTGTCCCCGATGTACCAAGTTTCGCTTTCTGATGAATTTGCAAGCTCCATTGCTTTCTGAAAAATTCTTAAGTCCGGCTTGCTGATTCCGACTTCCGAGGAAATAATTATTGGGCTGAAAAAATCTGTTACGCCGGCTTTTTTTAGTTTTGACCGCTGATTTTCAGAATCTCCGTTTGTTATAATTCCCGTTTGAATATTTAAATCTGAAAGTTTTTTTAATGCTGGAAGTGCGTCGGAAAAAAGATTGTATTCCTTTTCATAAGTTGACCAGTAAAGGCTGAACCTTGAATCAAGCTCCTCTTTTGACTTTATTGGGTTTCCGTTAAGCTCGAATACTTTTGCAATTCTTCCTTTCCGCTGCTCGTCAAAAGTTAACTCTCCTGCTGAATATTTGTCAAAGAAATGCTGCGCCCATTTTTTCCATTGAATGCAAAATTCATCAAAATCCATGTGGATTTCATTTTTATATTTTTCAAAGACTGCTTTTATTCCAAGATTTTCCGCAGATTCAAAATCCATTAACGTTCTGTCCAAATCGAAAAAAACTACCATGAAACTAAGTTAGCATTTTTTTCGCTTATATTCTATAGAAAGAAATATTTTTAGTTGGTGCAATCGCCCTTTCTCTTGACAAAATTTGTGATTTGACTAGACTTTTTGATTATGCGTGCCACAAGAGCTTTGATTCATTTGGATAATTTAAAAAACAATATTATAGAAATAAAAAAATGCTTAAAGCCTGAAACAAAAATGTGCGTTGCTGTAAAAGCCGATGCCTACGGACATGGAGCTGTTCCTTGCGCAAAGGCTGCTCTTGAAGCTGGCGCGGATTATCTTTCTGTTGCGACTTGTGAAGAAGGTCTTGAGCTTAGAAATGCTGGCATTGCTTCTCCTATTCTTATGCTAAGCATTTGCTCTCCTGATGAAGTTGAAGAAGTTGTTTCCGCTGGAATTACGCCTTTTGTTTTTGATGAGGAATATATAGAGCTTTTTTCTTCCACTTGTAAAAAACTTGGAATAAAAAATTTTGAAGTTCATCTTGCAGTTGATACAGGGATGGGCAGAATCGGATGCCTTCCTTCTGAGGCTGGAAAAATTGCTCTCAAAATAAAAAGCTGCGGAAATCTTGTCTTGGGCGGAACTGCGACGCATTTTGCGCTTAGCGATTGTGTTTCAGAAAATGGAAAATTGTATACAAAGCTTCAGTTTGAAAATTTTCTTGAGGCAATTAGAAACATAAAATCAGTTGGAATTAATCCCGGGATCTGCCACTGCGCTAATTCTGCAACAACTCTTGATTCCCCGGAAATGCACCTTGATATGGTTCGTCCTGGAATTATTGTTTATGGTTATTACGCTGATGAAGTTTCAAAAGAATATTTAGCTTCAAAAGGAAAAAATGTAGAGCTAAAGCCTGTTATGACTTTGGAAAGCTGCGTTTCTTCAATCCGTAAGTTTGAAAAAGGAAAGTTTGCAGGCTATGGATGCAGATGGGAAGCCAAATCTGATACCAATGTTGGCGTTGTTCCAATTGGCTATGCGGACGGATGGTTCAGGCGTTTTTCTGAATACGGCGTAAGAGTTGCAGTAGATGGAAAAAATTATCCTATTTGCGGCCGCATTTGCATGGATCAGTTCATGATAGATTTGGGTGCAGATTGTACTGTAAAGCGATGGAGTAAAGCCGTTTTGTTTGGGGACAGTTCTGACGGAGCCTTTCAGACTGCCGACGATATTGCGCAGCTTACAGGTACAATTTCATACGAAATAACCTGCGGAATCTCAAAGCGTGTGCCGCGTATTTTTGTTCAGTGAGAAAACTGAATAATTGTTTTCTGCGCTAAAAGATACTTTTTTACTTCCGCAACTAGATAGAACGAGCCTGTAACTAAAACAGTCGCCTTTTCTTCTGCAGCCTTGGAAAGTATGTATGGAATAGCTTTTAAATAATCGGGAATCGCAGTGTATTCTATGCCGGATTTTTCAAAAGCTGCCTTTAGCCGCGGAAAGTCTGATTCTTTTGTTCCTCCTGGCACTGTTAAAATTATGTGGCTGAATTTTCCTTTGAATAATTCTGCTATTTCTTCTGCATTTTTATCTGCAGCACAAGCAAAAAGAAGGTACGAATCGTTTTTTGCATTTGAAAAAAGGTTGCAGAATGTATCCATTGTAAAGCCAATACTTTTTACTGTGTGGGCTCCGTCTAATATTAGATTTGAAATATCCTTGAACTGCGAAGTTGACAAATCAACTGGTTCAAATCTTCCGGGAAGAACAGTTTTTTCGAGACCTTTTTCGATTATAGTTTCATCAAGGTTTGGAAACACCGTTTTTACAGCAAGGGATGCCACAGACGCATTTCTAGCCTGAAATTCTCCTAGCAACGAAAGAGAAACATTTAAAGGTCTTGAAAACTTTTCAGAATCCAAAGAAAAGCACATTTTTACTGAATTTTGTCTAAAAAAATGCACAATATTAGAGATTGTTGAGGTTTGCTGTGTATTTTTATATACAACTTCAGATATTTTACAGCATTCATCAGTAAAAAGTATTGGGGAATTTTTTTCTTTTGCAATTTTTCTGAAAATATTTTTTACTGAGTCTTTTTGTCCAGAAACAATTACAGGAATTCCTTGCTTTATAATTCCCCCTTTTTCTGCAGCGATGAGTTCTTCTGTGTTTCCAAGATATTCTGTATGTTCAAGCTCTATCTGGCTTATGCAGCTGCAAACTGGAGTTATAACATTTGTTGCATCAAGCCTTCCTCCGATTCCGACTTCATAGACTGCATATTTTGTTCCGGCATTTTTAAAGCACAGCATTCCAAGCAATGTTGCAAGCTCAAACCAAGTAACAGATCTTTTTCCAGGAAGATCTTCTGTCTTAATGGAATTTATGCTGTCTATAAGCTGCTTTACAGATTTCTCGTAAACTTCTTCAGGAAAGGGACCTGAAACTGTACCTATCCTCTCATTGAAATTCAAAATATGCGGAGACGAATACAAGCCTGTGCAATATCCGGCTTCCTCCAAAATACAAGCAATCATTTTAGAAATTGAGCCTTTGCCTTTGCTTCCTGCGACGTGAAAGCTTGGACAGCAGTCTTGTGGATTCAAAAGCCGTTTGCAAAGAAATTCCATCGTGTCGAGCCAAAAAATATTTTTTTTTGGAGTTTTTTCAAAGTTCAAATATTCTTCTGCAAAATATTCAAAGACACCGATAGCAGATTTTTTTTCATTCATTTGCTTGCCTCTAGGAATTTTTCATAAGTCCATTGGCTTATTGAATATCTGTAGTTTATTGACTTTATTGCGTCTGCGTTTTTTTCTAGCGAAGAAAATGAAGGTATGACAATGTACGAATCATCTTTTTTGTAAATTGAATAGATGGCTTTGTTTGTGTTGCTGAATATTTTTGAAACAACTTTTTCCGGCTTGATATTTTCTGACGGCGAAAGATAAATAAGCTGCCCTCTTCTTAGTTTTGCGGAAGTTTCGTTTTCATCGGTTACGCATAAAGGCTCGATGTACGGATCTGCCCAAAATGAAGCGTCTTTAAAAAGAAAATTTGAAACAGAAGTTTTTGTTTCCCAGACTGTTTGCTCTTTTGAAGTCCTAAATGAAATTCTTTCAGAAATTGGATCTTCTATTCCAAAGAAAAATTCTGAAACTTTTTCAGTTCCTTTAAAAAAAGTTATGCGGCATGAATTTTTTTCATCTACACCAAGGCTTGCCCAGGACGAAACTTTTTCAGCTTTTTTGTATAAAGTGTTTTCTTTTTCTGCTTCCGCCAAAAAATTTTTTATTGTCTGAATGTCGCCTGGCCAGTTTAGCGTCATGTTTGAATCGTCATCTGTTCCAAGCCATATATTGTCTTTTTGGGATATTATAATTTTTTTTCTTTCTTTTGCATTGTAAATTTCAACGGAAGAAATTTCTTTGGCATTGCCAATGAATTTCATTTTTGAAGTTTCTGGAATATTTTTTCTTGACAGCGGAAGAAAAATCAGCAGAAGAACTAGAACGAGAATTATGTCAAATCCGTAAAATATAAGAAGAGCTTTTTTTGATGAAATGCGCTTCATTTGTTGAACCTCCTTCTCTTTGAAAAGAAAATAAAACCTATTGTTAGGTTTATAAATATTGGAACCACGCACGTTGTAAAAAGTGTTTTTATTGCGGCGTTTCTGGTATTTTCATTGCTGATTTTATAAAGTGTTGCGTTGAATGTGGTTTTATTTTTTAAGTTTAAAAGCTCATATTCACCTTTCAGCATAAAAATTCCGTTGCACAAAAAATCAAGGCTTCTTGAATCAACATCAAAAATTGAATTTGAATTATACGAAAGCAGCGAGTCTGAAAAAGCGTATTGATCTGCAAAAAGTATGAGTGACGGAGATTTTTCATTTTCTTTTGTAGATGAAGCACAGACTGCAAAAGTAGAATATTCTTCCTCTGATTCAGCTGACTTTGGAACTGCAAAAGGATTTGTTATAAAATTTTCTGTTCTTGGAATTTGCCATGAACGATTGCTTGTAAAAAGAAGCGGAAGTGTTTTTAGCTTTTCAATTTCTGCAACTTCATTGTCAATGTCAAATGTGCAAGGCCAAAAAAGTGAAAGTCCTGAAAGCGCATTTTCTTGCGTTCTTAGGGAAATCCAAAGCGGATAATTTATGTATTCTGTCTGCGCGGCTTTTTCATTTCCGTTGACATCGGAATTGCTTGTCATTGTAATTCTTAAATTTGAAATATCGCAAGTCAATGTCTGTTTAAAATAAATTCCAAAAGTAAACATGAGCCGCTCAAAAAGCTGATTTGATTCATTTTGCTTTACAGACCAGTTGTCTTCAAAATCTATGGAATAAGGCTGGCTTGCAATAAAAACTTTTCCGCCATTGAGAATAAATTTTTCAAGAATTTTGCAATCAGCTTTTGTGAAGTTGTCGCTTCCGAAAATAATCAGCGGAATGTTAGGAAGCTCATCAAACGAAATATCAGCGCCTGAATTTTTTTCAGAAGGAAGCGATGTCTGGATAACTGAAAATCCTTCCGCCTCAAGATATTGAAATGCAAGTCTGTAGCCGTTTGCAAAAGATGAAGCGCAGACAACTTGAACCGGATTTTCTTTTTCTTCAATAAGAGATTTTATTTTTCTAGTCAAATCAAATTCAAGCCTTGATATATTCAGCACAAACGGAATTGTTTCGCTTTTGCCAAGATAGTCAATTTTTATAGCAGAATAAACATTTGTGATGCTTGCAGAATCTGCGGAAGAAGTTCTAAGCGGATAGCCTCTTATTCCTGCTCCTGAAAGTTTTTGTGAAATATCTTCTTTTGCTGGATTTATAATTTCAACTGAAACTTTTTTTGATTCTCCTGCGTAGCTTTGCAAAAAATCAGTTACATCTTTTACCTGCGGATAAAGGCCTTTTAATTTTGGACTTAAATAATAAGAAATTGAAACAGGATCTTCAATTTGACTTAAAACTTTTTTGCTGTATTTGCTTACGCTGAAATTTTTTGATGAAGTAAAATCAATTTTTAAATTCAAACTTTCATTTGCAATTGTAAAAAGTAAAAAAGAAAAAACAAATGCGCGTTTTATTTTTTTTAAATAAACGGACTTATTTCCTTTTCTGTCTTCCTGAATAAAAAATGCAAGCGTATAAAAAAATGCAGCGCATGAAGCAAAGAAAAGAAAATCAGAAATGCTGAAAATTCCTTTTGAAAAAGAATCGAACCTCCAGGCGAATGAAATGAATTTTATTATTGCGCTTAAAAATTCCGGAGGATTGAAATAAAGCGGAATATTGTGAATTGAATTTATGATTGCAAGAAAAAATGCGGAAACTACAAAAGAAACTCCAGTGGATTTTATTATGCTGAAAATAAAAATTACAAAAGAAACTGCTGCGGCAAAGTAAAATAAAATTCCTGTAAAGCCAACAAAAGCTTGAGAAAATTCAATATCTCCAAAAAAAGAAACGCATACTGGAACTAAGATAGAAAGAAATGTTGCAAAGCAGCAAATAAAAAAAACTGAAAGAAATTCAGGAAGAAATACAAAAACTGATTTTAAAGGAAAATCTTTTTTTACATTTGAAGAAACTGAAACTAGTCCAGGCAAAAGCAAAATGCAGGCCGGCGGAAATGCTGAAAAAAAATTGTGCAAGTCTGTAGATCCTGCTCCAAGAAAAAATTGTTGCCCGATAAAAAATCTAAGGCTTACAAAAATTTCAAATGCGGCAACTAAAATGTATGTGAACGGATTTATTGCAAAGTTAAAAAAGTATCTTTTTAAAATAGATTTCATTGTGATTTTTCCGTGGCGCAAATAAACGCTTCCTCAAGGTTTTTACAGTTAAATTTTTTTGTTATTTCTTTTTCAGTTCCGCAAGCTGCAACTTCTCCGTTTGCAATTATATAAATTCTATTGCACAAAGAAACAGCTTCTTCAATATGATGCGTTGAAAAAATAATTGTCATTGAGCTTGAAAGTTCTTTTAGTTTTTTTCTGAACGAAGCGATTTGTGCTGGATCTAGTCCTGCTGAAAATTCATCAAGAACAAGAATTTTTGGAAGCTTGCAGATTGCTTTTGCAAGGCTTGTTCTTTGCTTAAATCCTTTTGAAAGGTTTGAAATTTTTTTACTGAGTATTTCTTCCAGTCCGCAAATTTCCGCAGCATTTTTTGTAGTTAGCACAGCTTCGTTTTTTTTCTGCCCTGAAATTTCAGCTTCAAAAAAAAGAGTTTCTTTTACTGTAAGGCTTGAATCAAGTTCTGGAACTTCTGGAACAAAAGCGGTTAATTTTTTAAATTCATCGGTTTCTTCTGTTCCGCAAATTTTTACAGTTCCGCTAGTCTGGTAATGAAGTCCGCAGATTGCTTTTAAGACAGAAGTTTTTCCTGCTCCATTGGGCCCGAGAATTCCTGTGATGGAATTTTTTTCCGCATAGAAATTTATATTTTTGCATGCTGAAAATTTTCCGTAGTCTTTGCAGAAAGAAATCAGTTCAACTTCATTCGACATAAGGAATCTCGATTCTCATTCTGTCTTTTGTAAGGCATGCTTCTGGATAAACCTGCTGCGCCTGCTCCAAAAGAACATTTAGCTCTTTGTCGTTGTAACGCGGGCTGTAGTGAATAAGTCCCATTCTTAGTGCATTGGCATCTCTTGCAATTGTGGCTGCCTGCCGTGAAGTCATGTGCTTTTTTTCTTTTGCCTGATCTTCGCATCCGTCCGCGAACATTCCCTCGCAGATTAAAAGGTCGCTGCCCTTCACTTCTTTTGCAATCGACGGAAGATACATTGTGTCTGTCACAAAACTGAATTTCCGTCCGCTTCTATTTTTTCCAACAACTTGCTCTGGCTTTATTTCAATTCCGTCTTTATTTACGACGCTTTCTCCGCGCTGAAGTTTTCCCCACAAAGGTCCTTTTGGAATTTTTAATCTCTCTGCTTCTTCCGGATTGAATTCTCCTGGGCGATCAAGTTCTTCCAGCGTATAACCTACACAAGTTTTTGTATGCTCAAGCGGAAACGACCTTATATAAAATCCGTCGCCTTCATAGACTACGCCCGGCTCTGTTATTTCTTTTACAACAATCGGATAATTTATGTACATATCCAGAACTTTGCGGCTTGTTTCTATATATTCTGCAATTTTCGGCGGACCAAAAATATAAAGAGGCTCTGTTCTGTCAACTTGGGAAGAAAGCATAAGAATTCCAGGAAGCCCTGTAACGTGATCTGCGTGCGTATGCGAAACAAAAATCGCATTGATTTTCTTCCATTTTAAATTAAGCCGCCTTAAAGAAACCTGCGTGCCTTCTCCGCCGTCAAATAAAAACAAGTCTCCGTCGCGCCGAAGCAAAACTGATGTAAGGTGGCGATATGGCAACGGCATCATTCCTCCGCAGCCCAAAATAAAAGCTTCCATGTTCATGGAAACGATTTTATACAAAAAAAAGACTTTCTTCAATCTAGCGTATTTAGAATTCTTGATGTAACCTTGCAAGTTTGATTTTTATTTACTATAATAATTAGTCTTTATTTTTATAGGGGAAAACATTGAAAACTATTTTTAAGAATATTGCTGCTCTTGCTTTATTTTCTGTTGCTTTTGCCGGTGCATTTTCAGAATCGCCTTATAATAAAAATTTGTCAGCTGAAGATGTTGAATCTTTAGGCAGCGGAAAAACTGTAATTAAAAATACAGGCTCATATAAAAAAATGTGCATGAAAGGCGAAAATCCTGGCTTGAAAAAAGCAGTGGAAACTGTAAGTGAACTTAAGCCTGCATATTTTGCGGAAGTCATAAAAGAATATCCTTACGAAGGCAATGAAAATCTTCTTGAAAATTTTTCTTTTCTTGTAATGGACATTCCCTCTTATGCGGGAATTCCTTATTATTCAGAAAGAGCCGAAGAATGGTATGACTTGTATACTTCAGCGGAAATAAAATCAGCGCAGGAAGATGGAAATACTCAGATTGTAAATGCCGATTTTGAAATGAAGCCTTTTGGCCTTGTTCCGATGAAAATTACTTCGGAAAAAAATGATGAATATTATTACTATGAATCAACGAATCTTTCCACAATGCGCTATTATGATAAATTCAATTGCGTTAATCCAGAAAACATGAAGTCAATAATTGTGATTTTTAGATCTGATGATAAATGGATTCTTTATGGAATCGGAGCGGTAAAAGCTCCAAGTGTTTTTTTTCTTAGAGAACGCGTTGACACATCTTTTATGAACAGGATAAAAACTTTCTGCGCCTACTTTTTTGCAAAAATGGAAGAGCAGAAACAACAGGAGAAATAAATGGGCAATTCAAATTTTACTGATGTTGTGATTCTTGCTGGCGGATTCGGTGAAAGGCTTTGGCCCGCTTCAACTCCGGAATTTCCAAAGCAGTTTATGGCTTTTGCAGACGGAATTTCTTTTTTGCAGAACGCAGTCATAAGAGCGTTGGCAGTTGAGCCTTCAGGAAAAATTCTCATTATTTCGCGTCCTGAAATTTGCGCAGAGCTTACAAAGCAAGTTGAAGCTTTAAAAGAAAAAGTTTCCGTACAGCAAAAAAAGAAAATTGAAAACGACTTGTATGTAATTGCAGAGCCTTGCTCTAGGCACACTTGCCCGCCCCTTTTACTTGCCTGCAAATTCCTTGAGCTTGCGGAAAATTCAGAGCATTTGATTTTGGTTTTAACAAGCGACCAAGTTATTTCTCCTTTGGAAAATTTTGTTTCTGACTGCAAGAAAGCTGCGGATTTTGCGCATCAGGAAAAATTTGTGTGCTTTGCAATTCCGCCTTATGAACCTTCAACTGGATTTGGCTACATAAACATGGGAGAGTCTTTGGATTCTGAAAATTCAGTTTTAAAGATTGAAAGCTTCAAGGAAAAACCTGACTTAGAAACTGCGAAGGCTTATCTTGCGAGCGGAAAATATGCTTGGAACAGCGGAATGTTTGGATTTTCAAATTCGCTTTTTGAGTCTGAAATTAAAAAGTACGAAAGTGAAATGTACGAAATTTTTAAAACTTTTGATTCTGAAAAATTTCCAGAGCCAGCGCTTCTTAATTCGATAAAATACATTGAAAACTGGCAGCCGCTTAATGAAGCCTATAAATCTGTAAAATCAATTGCAGTTGACAATGCCGTTGCCGAGCGGACACAGAATGCGGTTTGTGTAAAAGCTTCTTTTAACTGGGACGATGTTGGAAGCTGGGATTCATTTGAAAAATATTTTGAGCAAGCCGAAGAAGAATTTATTTCAGTTGAAAGCGGCGGAAATTTTGTCTACTCCGATATGCCGGTTGCTCTTTGTGGAGTTCAGGATTTGATTGTTGTTGTAAAAAATGGTAAAATCCTTGTTATGAAAAAAGGCGCGAGTTCTTCCGTTAGAGATGTTGTAAAAAAATTCAAGGAAAAACATTAAAAGCGTTTTATTACTTTGGAGCAAAAAATGGTTTGGCTGATTGGTTACAAAGGAATGCTTGGAAGTGAAATTGCCAAGCAGCTTACTGAAAATAAAATTGACTGGATTGGAAGCGACAGAGATGTTGACATAACAAATCCTGCAGAACTTTCAAAATTTGCGCATAATCACGGAACTGCCGCTGGAAGAACTGGAATTTCTGTTGCCCGCGGAACTGTTCCTGAAAAAATCACTTGGGTAATAAATTGCGCTGCCTACACTGCTGTAGATAAAGCCGAAGAAGATTCGGAACTTGCAGAAAAACTAAACGCTGAAGGTCCTAAGAACATTGCAAGGATTACACGTGAACTTGGCGCAAAGCTGATTCACATTTCAACCGACTATGTTTTTGACGGAACTGGAAATTTTCCATATACAGAAGATATGCTGAAATGTCCTGATTCAGTTTACGGAAGAACAAAAGCGGCGGGCGAAGATTTTGTAGAAAAAGAAATGACCCAGTACTACATTTTGCGCACTGCATGGCTTTATGGTTTCGACGGAAAAAATTTTGTCTACACAATGACAAAAGCAATGAATTCAAAAGATGAAGTGAGCGTTGTTTGCGACCAGAAAGGCACTCCGACTTGCGCCGTGGACTTGGCTTCTGCAATTTTAAAAATTATGTCCACATCAGAAAAAGCAAAAAGCCTGTTTGGAAAAAAATCAGCCATGCCATATGGAGTTTATCATTTTACAAATTTAGGCGAAACGACTTGGTTTGACTTTACAAAAAAAATATATGAGTTTGGGAAAAAATATGGCAGAATTACAAAGGACTGCGCTATAAATTCCTGCACAACCGATGAATATCCATGTGCCGCAAAACGCCCGGCATATTCAGTTTTAAGCAAAGAAAAAATTCAAACCTTGCTGAAAATTAAAATTCCTGAATGGCAAGAAAGCCTAGAAAAGTTTATAAAAAGCGACAGATTTTTAATAAAATAGGCAACTGAAAAATAAGCTGGAATATCAAAAATAAAAAAGGCTTCGGTAACTAAACATTATCGAAGCCTTTAACTTTTATTTTGCTTAAAAAAAATACTTCTACTTTCTCACATTTCCGTGCAGAAAATCGTCATAGCTGATTTCGATTCCCCGGCGGACATCGACTTTTGCCTTCCATCCGAGGTTGTTCAGGCGGGTTACATCGCAGAGTTTTCTTGGAGTTCCGTTCGGCTTTGAGGAGTCCCACTCAATCCGGCAGGTTCTTCCGCTTTCCGCAACATCAGCATAAACGACTTCACGGATTGTCTCGGCAAGCCCCCTGATTGTCAGCTCCTTTCCGGTTCCCACATTCACAAAGTCTCCGGTCGGAGTGCGCAAATCTTCCGCGTTCTTGTTTTCCATAAGGTAGACAACAGCATCCGCCAAGTCGCCGGCAAAGAGGAATTCTCGCAACGGAGAACCGTCACCCCAAAGGTGAACAACGTCCTCGCCACTCGCCTTTGCCTCATGGAATTTCCTAATCATTGCCGGAAAAACATGGCTTCCCTGCAGTTCATAATTGTCGCCGATTCCATAAAGGTTCGTCGGCATTACAGAAAGGAAATTTGTTCCGAACTGTTTGTTGTACGCCGTGCACAATTTTATCACGCTGATTTTTGCAAGAGCGTAAGCGTCGTTTGTCGGCTCAAGCGGACCTGTCAGAAGCGACTCTTCCTTTATCGGCTGCTCCGCCATCTTAGGGTAAATGCAAGTTGAGCCGAGATTCATCAGTTTTTTTACGCCGTTTTTGCGCGCCGCCTCAACAACATTGAATCCAATCACCATGTTCTGATAGATAAAATCCGCGGGATAAGTTGAATTCGCCCCGATTCCGCCAACATGAGCCGCAGCAAGAAAAACGTACTCCGGCTTTTCCGTCTCAAAGAATCTGTTCACATCCGCCTGATTTAAAAGGTCAAGCTCACTGTGAGTCCTTGTGATGATATTCGTGTAGCCGCGCGCCTGAAGCTCACGGAGAATCGCACCACCGACCTTCATTTTTGCATAGAAGTCAGGCTTTGTCTGACCTCTAATACCTTCCTTCACATTTGCACCAATGCTTGTTCCGCTGCGCAAGACTTGCTTGGAAAGGACAAATTCTTTTTGGGAAACTGTCAGATATTTGTACAGTTTTATAATCCGCAATGCAAAGTCTTTGGATTTTACAACGATAACATTCTCGTCATTTTTCTTCATTTGATAAATTCTCCAAATTACGCATTACGAATTATACATTAAGAATTACCTTTTGTGCAGAGTCCTTTCCTTTTCAACATAATCCAAGTCGTGCAGCATCATTATGTGAACAAGCTCATATTTCTTTCACTTTTTGAGCAACTTCAGTCTTTTATTTTGGAATATCAATATTTCTATAAAAAAAATAATTGTACGGTACAAAACTTTCTCTTTTATTAATCAACAACAATCTCCCCTTCATCAAAAAATTCCCTCGGACTTCTATCTAAAACTACGTAGCAATATCCTTTTTCAGACCGTTAACTTTTATATTTTATTGCATCAACAGTATGTCTTTCTTTTTTATTCAAATACAAACAACATGATGCCAAGAAATTAGGGATTAAATATGCTGTGAAATCATTATTATCATCTTTTTCAATATTGCAATATGTAATTAACGGACAATTTTCTGTAGAAATGTCAAATACATTCATTTCTTTTATTATTTTCAGTTTTAAAATGGTACTTTCAGGATTGTCCTCTGATTGAACCTCTTTTTTCGCAACATCAATAACAGTTGCCACATAATATAAAGGATTTCCAACAAAATTGTATCTTCCCATTTCTGAAATACCATACTGAAGTTCGCTAACTGCACAGGAGTAAAATCAACAGCTCCCATTTTTTTTCTCTAGCTCGATAAAAAAAACTCCATTTTCTTTTTTTGTATTATTTCTTATCTATAATAAGCCTCAGATTTAGACACGGAGGAGAAAAAACAACGAATTTGTGCT
>JAUNWH010000042.1 GCA_030540405.1 Spirochaetales bacterium | reverse complement strand
TGCGGCAGCCGCTGCGACCGCGATAAGAGTCTTTTTCATCTCTTAGCCTCCTTATGTTTAAATCTTGGGGTTCCCCGGCGGAAATTTACTTTAACTTTTTAATGGAGCATCTGGCCAAGCCAGATAATGACAGGAAACGGTTCAAAAATGGCATATCTTCAAGCTAATAAACTGAACAAAATATCTTTTATATAGAAGAAAAGCGGCTGTGTTATTGTTTTGCCCGGACGTTTTGGTATATTATAAAACTGTTTGAACTGGATTATCCAGGAAGAATCCTAATCGCCTCCTTGGGACTTGAGCCCGCACATAAGAATAGGACTTTGGCTCGGCTACTTTCGGGCAGGATAGTCCCGTTTCAAACTTCAATCTTTAAACTCAAGGGGCAAATATGTACATAGTTGGAATCGACATCGCAAAAAAATCACATCAGGCGGCAATAATGAAGCCAGACGGAACTCTTGTGGGCAGGTCATTCAGATTTACAAATACAAAGCAAGGATTCGAGTTTCTTATGGACAAGCTTGCGGCGGTAGATTCTAGTCTTGAAAACTTTGAATTCGGAATGGAGGCCACAGGACATTACTGGCTTAACTTGTATACTTGGCTTGCAGACAATCACGCAACGGTCCACGTAATAAATCCGCTCCAGTCAGACGCGCTTCGAAATCTTTACATCAGAAAAACAAAGACAGATTCCGTGGACGCAAAAATAATTGCGCAGGTAATCAGAATCGGGCAGTATTCGGAAACCAAGCTTGCGGACGACCGTATGCTCATGATGCGCGACTTGTGCCGGCAGAGATTTTTCCTTGTGGATATGGTTGCGAACTTAAAGCGCAAAATAATTGTAATGATGGACAGGATCTTTCCGGAATACCAGGGATTTTTTTCAGACACATTCGGAAAATCTTCCACCGCAATTCTCAAGCACTGCACAACCCCAGAAGAAATAACATTGTTTGGGGAAGAAAACCTTGCGCAGCTTCTTCAGGTGGCTTCCAACGGAAAATTCGGACTAAAAAAAGCCCAAGAACTTATAAGCCTTGCCCGCAACTCTTTTGCCGCCCGCCTTTCTTCCAAGACACTTTCGCTTCTTGTAAAGCAGATGATGGAGCAAATGGAGCTTCTTGAAAATCAGATTGAAATCCTTGAAAAGCACATATCATCGCATTTTAAATCGTTCGGAACAAAAATTACGCAGATTCCGGGAATTGGACCAGTTCTTGGAGCTTCTATTCTAAGTGAAATTGGCGACATAAGCCGTTTTGCAAATCCGAAAAAATTGTGCGCTTATGCCGGAATAGATCCTTCGGTAAAGCAGTCCGGTCAGTTTTTGGGGAACGAAAACCACATGTCCAAGCGCGGTTCTGGCTACCTTAGAAGATGCCTTTGGATGGCTTCATTTGTTTCCGTAAACCACTGCCGCGAAATAACAATTGTTTACAAGTCGCAAGTTTCCAAAGGAAAAACGCATTTTCAGTCAATGGGCTTTGTCTGCCACAAGCTACTCAACATAATCTACACAGTCTTAAAGAACGATATAGACTACAGCCCAATGCTTTGCATAAATCCTGCCATAACAGCAAGAACTTCCCGCCGCATAGCAAGAGCCGCCCTAAAAGCCCGGTAAAAATTGTATTTGCTGTATTTAAATAGCCCAAATGTCGAGTTTTGATAAGAACAGTAATTTAAGTGTCATTCCCGTGCTACGACACGGGAATCTGTCGTAAATTTTCAATAGATTGCCGTGTCAAGCACGGCAATGACAGTTGTTTATAAAAACAATAATTGAAACATCAAAACATAGGTACTTAATGTGGCAGCCCTAAGCGTTGCAAGGAAGGGGGGGGGGATGGAGGAAGGGAAGAAACGGCGATTACATCGCTTCGCTTACGAATTAATTGGTTTTCCTCCCTCCATAGACTTTAGCTGCACGTAATGTTAAAATAAACATATCTATGTACACACGAGATTTGCAGGAAATTCCTCCGTCATTTGTTCAGAACGGGCGGCCAGTGTTCGGAACGTTCCGGGGGCATCCTAGGCGTTTTGACATCCGCGGAGTCTACAGACCTTATGGAGTAATTCCGCTTCCAACTTTTATAACAAACCTCCGCATAAAGAGCCGCCTTATATTTTCGTTTAATATCGGGGAATATATCGGGCGCATAAGTTTTATAGACGCAAAAATTGCCGGCTTTTCAGAAGTTGTGTTCTGGAATAAAAATACATCGCAGCGGTTTGCCTATCATTCGCTCATGGGACCAAGAAAAAGGCTTATTCCGCACAGTCTTGAAGCGGCTTCAACTTCAAACTACAGCAAGAGGCGTTACACAAGAATCAGCTGGAACAGGGAACAGAACAGGCTTTCTGTTATATTCGACTTGAAGGGGGATTCTGTGCGTCCTTCCGCACGTGGGGCTTTTTCTGCAGTGTTCAACGACAGCCAGTTTGCAGAGCTTACTTCTGTGCGCCCAAATCCTACTTTAAGGCGTAGCTACGCAAGCTACAGTTCAGTTCTTCCATTGCACGGATCTCTTACACTTTCTTACAATAGCGGCGAAACTAAAACAATGTCGGAATCTGACGGAGTTTGCTCTTTTGACATGACGCGCACTTACATGAAATTTCGTTCGCATGGAAAGTCTGTGCTTGGATTTGGCGAAATCAATGGAAAGAAAATTGCATTCAAGCTTGCTTCCGAATCGCATGAAAGCGTAGACACGGACAAATACAACTGCAATGTTCTTTTTTATGATGGAAAGGCTACACCGCTTCCGCCTGTTGTTATTTCGCATTATTCAGGCATGGACAAAAAGTGGGTTATTCAAGACACGGAAAACATGGTTGACCTTACATTTACGCCTGTTTCAGTCTGCGTAAACAATGTGAATGCGTTTATTGTGCGCAGCGTGTACCATACGATATACGGAAACTTTGAAGGAACTCTTATTACTGCCAGCGGTGAAAAAGTTTCATTCAAATCTCTTGCAGGAATTTCCGAAAATTACTTGATACGTCTTTAAATTTTTGCAGTTCTTGAGGAGTATTTCAGTTTGAAGGCAAAATGGAGTATTTATGGAAAATGAGAACCGTCCAAAACGGACGCTTGAACCTGGCACGCTTGATAAAACCCGGAAAAATATCGGACCAATAGATGCAAATGAGGCTCTTTTTATGCAGAAAAAACTTGGCGGGGAAGTTCTCCGCGAAAAATTATCTCCAGCGGATTATTCAAATATGCCGGCAAACAAGAGAAGGCAGGATGTTGTGGTAAAAGCGTCTGGAAGGTCTGCTTCGGATATTTCGTCTCAAAGCGCATCGTTTGGCTCGTCATTTTCTTCGGCGGCAGTTGGCGGAATCAAGGCTTCTGTAAAGAAAATCCGCACAGACGAGGATTTGCCGGAAATTTCCGCGCATGACTTAAAGCTTATGGATAAAACCATGATGGCTCCTGGCTGCGATATTAAGCCGGACTTTGGGCTGTTCAATTTCTTCTATAGAATGTCCGCCAAAAACCGCGAGCGTGTGCAGAAAAAATTCGGTGAGTACATTGTGCGCCGCCACGTTGACCACATTCAGTCTTTTATAGGCACAATAAAAACGTTTATTCAAATTTCCCCGGACGTATACAAAGCCAAGATTGCCACTGAGACAGACCTTAAGTTCAAGTTTCTTAGAACCGTGGGCAAGTGGACTCTCCGCGACATTAAGCTTCTGGCAATGGATGTTGAAAATGCTTCGGACTACCTTACAGTTCCCATGCTCATTCCTTTTGTGAGGGCGGTTTACAGGCAGCTTCTTACCGTTTACTACATTGGCGAGCAGCAGGTTTCACTTTTAATTAAGGACATTTATACAGACCTTGCTGAATTTCCGAATGCGGACAAAGCAAAGCTTCAGACTTTGGTAAAGCAGGGCGTAACAGAATGGCTTTACGTGCATGACCAGATTATCCAAGGAATGTATCCGCTTTTAATGAGAATGTCTTCTGATGAATTTGTTGAATTCCCGGATTTCTTTAAAGTCAAGATTGTGGAAATTCTTAAATTCCTTGGAATCTCAAAGTTCGATCTTCTTCTTCCTGAAAAAAAGAAAAAAGAAAAAAAACAGGAAGAAGCTCCAGAAAAGAAAAAGCAGGAAACCCATCACATTGCAGGCGAAAAAAATGAAATTGTAAACATGGGACTTAAAATTCTTGACCAGCTTTTTCCGCAGGCAGGATTTCTTCACTTGGAACGCCACCCGGATTTGTTCCCGTACTTTAATCCAATTTACAATTTTGAAGACGGATTCAACGTTATTGCGCCGGAAAATCCTTTGCAGGTAACAATTGTTCTTATTTTGATTATTGAGGATTTCCTAAAAGGCTGCCGTAACATAAAATTCAATATTGAAGCGGACGAAAAACTTGCAGCTTATCCAGACAAATTTGATTCTGCAATGGAAGACTGGGCTTCTTATTATGAAGATTTGTTTGCAAAAAAGCTCGGCGACTATTTGCGTTCCTATGTGAATTCAATTTACTCGCAGAAGGAATATGCGCAAAGCAAATTTGGCAAGGAAAACTTGAACAATATTTTGTGGCGCATAAAATTTTACTTTCTTCCAAATTACAAGTTCAACGCTCCTGTTTTGCAGAAGCCAGTCAACGATGCAAAGTACAGGCCGCTTGCCGCCCGCACCGACTACATGAGAAGTGTTCTTACAGCGCTTGTCCGCAGAATCGACGAGAATTCCGCCGGAAAGAAAACCGTGCTTGGCGTTTTGAATCCGTGGGATCGTTACACATTTGATTTGCCAAACGCAGTTTCAAAGAGAATTGATGTGCTTCTTGGCGCAAAAAGAGATGACGATGTTACTGCCGCCACAAATGCGAATCTTATAAAGTACACGCTTTGTGTTGTTTCTGTTTTGGACTGGTGGATAAACAATCCTTCAAGCCCGGCTTACGATGCGAATTCTTCCAAGCTTTACAGAATTTCAGAAGAAGACGGCGGGCCTTTGTTTTCTGTTCCAGAGCGTTCAGATCAGAATCAGCTTTTTGCGGAAGGCGTAAAAAAGGCAATTGAAGCAAAACGCAGCAAATAGTCTGAATAATGTCATTATCAGGCTTGACCCTGTGATGTTTCTGTCAGAAACAAGTTTATAATCTATATTGAAAAGTTATAGCATATTCCCGTGTCAACGTTCGCCTTGCGGCGCACTGCACGAGAATTACAATTTATTTAATAAAAAGAGGTATTTATGGCACATTGCATTGTTCCTGCTGCAGAAGAAATTTTGGACAAGGAATTTCAAGTTTTAGATAAAGGCTTTGTCCGCATGGTTGACTATTACGGCAGCGACTCAAGAATTGTACAGGCGGCCCGCGTTTCCTATGGCGAAGGAACAAAAACTGTAAGCCAGGATGGAGCATTGATAGATTATCTTTTGCGCCATCAGCACACTTCTCCATTTGAGCAGGTCGTTTTTACATTTCATCTAAAAATGCCGATTTTTGTAGCGCGCCAGTGGGTTCGGCACAGAATGGGCAGAATGAATGAAGTTTCCGGCAGATACAGCATTATGAAAGATGAATTTTATGTTCCGGAAAATTCGTGCATTTCAAAGCAGTCAACAAACAACAAGCAAGGCCGCGGAGAAGTTTTTGAAGAGCAGCAGGCAAAGGAGTTTCAGGCTGAATTTATTGAAGGCCAGCAGAAAGCCTACGAAGTTTACAAAGGCATGGTCGAAAAAGGAATTGCAAGAGAGATTGCCCGCATAAATCTTCCGCTCGCATTGTACACGGAATTTTACTGGCAAATGGATTTGCATAATTTGTTCCACTTTTTAAAGCTCAGGCTTGATAGCCACGCCCAGTATGAAATCCGCTTGTATGCAGAAAAAATTCTTGAGATTATAAAAGCTGTCTGCCCAATGGCTGTAAGTTCATTTGAAAATACAATGGAAAAAGCTGTTTCGTTTAACGGCGAAGAAATGGAAGCCTTGCGCAAGGTTTTGAATGGCGAAGAAAATCCAATTCAGGACGAAAAAAAACTAAAAAGGTTCAACGAAAAAATCAAGACAGGCGTTCAGCTTTAAAATAAAAGAGGCTGTTCAAATTTTATTGAGCAGCCTTTTTTTCTTTACTCTATTATTTCTGCTTCAACTTCAGTTGGAGAAGATTTCCATTCTCTAAACGCAAAAATTATTCCAGAAATTAAAATCAGAACTCCGGCGGCTCTTACAAGTTTTACGCCAAAATCAGCAGGAAGCATAAAAAGCAAAATTGCAATAAAAATTGAGCAAAAGGCTTCTGTTATGAACGGAGCGGAATTCTCAGTGCCGGCAACAAAAATGAATTCTGCAATCGCTGACAAAAGCAAAAACACAGCTTGAATATAAAGAAAAATCCGCACAATTTTTTGAATCATGCTGAAAAATGCGAACGGAAGAATTACAGCAAGAATTCCGACTAAAATTCCTGCAATGCTTTTTATGATTACGGCGCGCTCAAAATAAGGCGAAAGCGAAAATCTTTTTACTTTTAAAATAGAACTGATTCCGTTTACTATTGCGCCGATTCCGATAAGAATTACAATTGCCTCTATGCTTGACTGTGGATTTATAACAGCCAAAAGTCCGACAACTGCGCTTAAGATTCCTAAAAAAATTCTTGGATTCATACTCACTCCTAATAAAAATTGTTATATATATATTATAACATATTATTTATAATTTGCAAAATAGCAAAACTGCTTTTATAATAGAGGAATGATGTTTATTCAAAATCTTGTTGAATATTACGATGAGCTTTTTAAAGTTTCAGAAGCTCAAAAAAATTTATATACGGAATTGTGCGAAAATTTTAGCTCGCCTGTCAGGTTCTTGAGAGTTTTTTGCGGCTCAGGACTTTTTGAAAGCTCACTTTCCAAGCAAGGACACGATGTTACAGGAATTGAAAACTGCGAGGAACTTTTGCATACAGCAAATTTGCGCCGAAGAAATCAATTGATGTCAATCCGTTTTTTTCAGATGGAAGCAGAAGACATGACAAAATTCTTAGGCAAAAATTTTTACAATGTTGTTTCCATTTTGAACAGCCGTTTGCTTTTTTTAGGCGGAAGGGAAAAAATCCGGCAGTTTTTCTTTGACTGCAAAAAACTCATGTCGTCAGATGGATTTCTTGTCATTCAGTGTATAAATTTTGAAAATAAAAAAGATGAAACATTTTTCCAGCTTAAATGCCGTGAAAGCATGAGAGCCAAACTTTTTTCTGAAATAATGACTGCGCAAGATAATTCCAAGCTTTTTTCCATGAACCTTGAAACCGGCAACGGCAAGCTTCTTCCAATCGTAAAAGACATTCCGATTTATCCTTTGCTTCCTTCCGAAATTGAAAACTTTGCAGAAGACGCAGGATTTAAAAGCGCAGATTTTTTTGCTGACTTTGACAAATCCGAATTCGCAGGAAACGAAGAGCAGTTTGTTGTGATTTTAAAAACATAATGGCATCCCCGTTTTTGAGAATGCCATTTAGTTTTGAGAAATAGTTGCTAAATTTTATTTCTTAAATTTAATTTTAACGTCGTAGCCTTCAGAAGTCCACTTTGGATCAATGTGCATATGCAAATCCGCATTGAGAGTAAGCGGCTTTGTAAACTTGTACGAGCGTTCTGTTTCTTCGCAGTCAAAAGAAAGGCTTACACCAGAAGTGCTTGGAGAAATTTTAAAATTCTGTACATTTGAATCATCAAAAGTGAAAACTGTTTCTCCGCTAGAAGCCTTTGTAAGAACAATTCTTCCGTCTGCATTGAAGGTCCAGTTTGCATCCCAGTTCGAATCCTGCCAAGTTCCTTGAATGTCCTTCAAGTCAAGAGCGAACATTCCCGCAGTTCCCATAACAAGAGCAGCTGCAATTGCAAAAATTTTTTTCATGATTCCTCCCATAAAAAGTCAATAAGAAAATGGCTTTTTAAATTGTTTCGCAACAAAGTGAGAAACAACAGTTTATATTAAAGTTTGCAACGCAAACTTATGAATAAAAGCTTTGACGTTATTTTAGGCAAAGTTTTTATTACATCCTCCTAAAAAATGAATCCTGTTTGTAAAATTTACATTGCTTTTTTCAGTATGCTTCCAAAATTCTTTAAGTAATCTATAAAAGAAATGTAAGCCAAAATTACGCAAACAACAAAAAATCCTTGGCCTATATGAAGCAAAAGTTTCATGTCTAAGTTCCAGACTGAAGCAAGTTCTGTGCGAATTAACGCTTCCTGTATGAGAGCCACAAAGCACGAAGCCACATAAAATACAGTTTTTATTTTTCCGCCTTTTCTTGCCGCAATTGCAGTTCCTTGTTTTGCCGCGACCATTCTTAAAAAGTTCTGGCTGAATTCACGGTAAAGAATCAGAACATAGCAGACGACCGGCATATATCCAGAAAAAACAAAGCAGGTAAACATTGAAAGATGAAGAAAAACATCGGCAAAAGGATCGAACATTTTTCCGAAGTCGCTCACATCATTCAGCTTGCGCGCATAGTGTCCGTCAAAATAATCCGTGAGTTCCGCAAAAGCAAGAACTGGAATCGCAACGCAAATTGAAGCGATTGCAGCAGGACTTCCGTTTTCAAGTCCAAGCCATCGTGGAATGTTATATATTATAAAAATTATTGGCGCTAAAATAATTCTAGAAAGTGTGAATTTATTTGAAATTCTCATAATAAATTTATTATAGAAGATTTTTGCTGTTTTAGCAATAAATGTATTTTTTATGCTGAAATTTGGCTGCTTTTTGCGGTAATGACTTTTTGGCTAATTTTGAATATAGTAGGAAAAATATGGCGAAGAAATCTGTTGTTTACAAATGCTCAAAGTGTGGCTACACGCAACCTGCCTGGCTTGGAAGATGTCCTGAATGCGGCGAATGGAATTCCCTTGAAGAATGCATTTTTGATTCAAATGCTCCAAAGTCGTCCTTAAAATCTGACGGAACAGTTTTAAAAGCAAAGCCAGTTCCAATGCAAAAAGTTTCGCAGCAAAGCAATTCGCGAATTTCAACTGGCAACGAGGAATTTGACCGTGTGCTTGGCGGCGGTGCTACAAAACGCAGCGCAATTCTTGTTGGCGGCGAACCCGGAATCGGAAAGTCAACTCTTCTTTTGCAGGCGGCGGCAAGTCTTCTTCCCAAGGGAAAAATTCTTTACGTTAGCGGAGAAGAATCGGCAGGGCAAATAAAAAGCCGTGCGAACCGCTTAAATCTTGAGGCCGGCACTTTGGAAATTTTATGCACAATACGGCTTGAAGATATTCTTGATGCGCTTGACTCGCTGAATCCTTTAGTCGTCATTGTGGATTCAATTCAGACTGTTTATTCCGTGGAAGCTGGACTTGTTCCGGGAACTATAACTCAGCTAAAATATTGCAGCAACGAACTGATTGGCTGGGTAAAAGAAAGAGACAGCGTTTTGTTTATGACCGCCCATGTTACAAAGGACGGAAACATTGCCGGACCAAAAAGCCTTGAGCACATGGTTGACACAGTTTTGTCTTTTGAGCGGACAAGTGATGAAGTTAGGTTTCTACGCGCGCAAAAAAACAGATTCGGTTCTGTTGATGAACTTGGACTTTTTGAAATGGATGAAAAAGGTCTTAAGTGCGTTTCAGATCCAAGTTCGCTTTTTATAACTCGAAGAAAAAAAGAAACTCCAGCTGGAATTGCTTGCGCCAGTGTTTTTGAAGGAAGCCGTGTTTTTATCGTTGAAATTCAGGCGTTGACTGTTCCTGCAAAAGCGGCTGTGAACCGTGTTTATTCAGAAAAAATCGACTCTGCAAGGGTGAGCAGAGTTGCCGCAGTTCTTGAGAAAAGGCTTGGAATAAAATTCAGCGATCAGGATATTTATATAAATGTTGCCGGCGGAATAAGACTTTCAGAAAGTGCGATTGACGGAGCTTTGGCAGCGGCTCTTTATTCAGCAAGAACAGACATTTCTCTTCCAGAAAAAACTGCGATTGTAGGCGAAATAAGCCTCGCTGGTGAAATTCGTCCTGTTACAAAGCAAAAGCAAAGAATAAAAGCCGCAAGGGATCTTGGTTTCCAGAAATTTATTGTCCCTGAATCCGAAGCCGGAGCAACTCAAGTAGAAACTATAAAAGACCTTATAAAATGTCTTTTTGTGGAAAGAAGCTAAACCTTGAATAAGTCGATTTCACTTCCAATTTTTTCAAGCGACCTGTCAACTCCATCGGAAAGACCTCCAAGTGTTTCTGCTTCCTGTGTTATTGAACGGGCACATTCTGCCATTTCATTTATGCGATTTTTTATAGTTTTAGAGCTGTTTTGAAGTTTCTTTGTTTCTTCAAGAATCGACTCGTTTTTTTGCTCAGTTTGCATTGACGCATCCCTTACTTCCTGTGAGCTGCTCTGCAAAAGTGCCAAGGAGTCGCTTATCTGCTTAGAGCCGCACTCCTGTTCTTTCATCGCCTGCATTATCGACTGAACAAGTCCGTCTGTATTATGAATGCTGTCTGCTACGGAATGTAGAACTTTCTCGGAGTCTACAGAAGTAACAACAATATTTGAAATTGATTCCTGAATAGCAGTAAGTTGCTGACCAATTGTCTTTGATTGCTCGGATGAGGTTTCTGAAAGTTTTCTGATTTCATCCGCAACTACAGAAAATCCTTTTCCTGCTTCTCCTGCGTGGGCAGCTTCAATCGCCGCATTCATGGCAAGAAGATTTGTCTGGCTCGCTATAGATGAAATTATTAAGTTTGCGTCCTGAAGCATTTTAGACTGGTTTTCTATTTCGGAAATTCTTTCATTCACTTCTTTTTGCTTTTTAACACCTTGAGTTGTGCTTGCTTCCAAAGCCGAAAAAGAATCAGAAAGCTTTGCAACAGAATTATTTACAGAATTTATGTTTCCAATCATCTGTACTACGGAAGAACTGGCTTCTTCAATACTTTGGTTTTGTGTCAAAATCATTTTATTTAGCGAACTTATTTTTTCTGAAATTTGATTTACAGCATCCGATGTCTGATTAGAAAATCCCGACTGCTCGCTAACAGAAGATTCCATGCCGTCAATATGCTGATTTATTTCCTCAATGGAATTTACAATTTTATGAATTGACCTGCGGAGATTTTCTAGAGATTCAAAAAGCTCTTCCTTGGATTTTTTTACAGTTATAATTATCTGCTGAAGTTTTTCTATAAATGCATTGAATCCTTTTTCAATCTTTTTTATAAGCCCGATTGTCGCAGCATCAGAATTCGAATTCAGTCTTTTTGTAAGATCCGCGTTCCCTGCTGAAATGTTTTTTACAGCGTCATTTAAAACTAAAAGCGGCTTTACAAGACGTTTCAGTGTAATAACGGCAGCAATCAAGAGCAAAAGAATTAAAACTGCTCCAAGAGGCGCAACGGCATAAGACAATGCGACTGTCATAGTGTATGGAAGAAAAATTACCATCATCCAGTCAACAGATGGAATCGGGACGATTTCATAACAACCTTTTTTTCCACAGAAGAAAGTTTTTTCAACGGGGAAATTATCAGTCTTTTCCATTTCTGGAAGCTGTGACTCAATCTTTGCCTTGTCTTCTAGAAGCTGTGTGTTTTCTGCACCGGTAATTTCCTTGTTTTTATTATAGAAAAACATCTTGCGATTTTTTTCAAGATTATTGTACATCATGTTTACAAAATCTGAAAGGTCAACACCAGTTCCTATCAAGCCGATTCCTTTTTTTGTTTCATCACGAACAACAGCATTAACCCACAGCATTGTCTTTTTCAGAACAGTGTCGTAACTCACAATAAAAGTGTAGTCTTCAGAAATTGCAAGGCAAGATGTAAACCATGAATTTGCAGGATCTGACTTGTCAAGCGTGTAAAGATATTTTCCGTTTGAATAATAAAGCAAGTCTGTATCTGCAATTGAAAATGTATTTTTCCCTTTAAATGCATCCTGATACGAAAGAATTTCTTCCATTGCGGCTTTTGAAAGAGATGCGTCTTGAGGATTTTCCATGTAATGAGAAATCAAAGGAGATTTTGCCATTTTTGTTGCAAGCAAAAGCTCTCCATCAAGATTAGAAGAGAATTCAAGTTCTTTTATTCTTGCCGACTGATTTAAAATTTTTTTAGCATCTTTATTGAATAAAATTCTACTGCCAGCAACAACAAAAGCAATAGAAAAAAATGATGCAAAAAATAAAACAAAAAAATTAAAAACTATAGACTTTGCTTTAGACAACATTTCCTCCTTTATATATAAAAGCACAGTTTTTTTATTAGACTTATTGTAAGACTAGAACTTTGCTTTTCTAAGTCTTACTTTTTCTATGTCCTCACAAAAAAGCTCACGCAAATCGTTAAGTCCCAAAGCCATCAAAGCCATTCGGTCAATTCCAATTCCCCAGGCAAGAACAGGAACATCAACGCCCATTGCCTTTGTAACTTCCGGTCTGAAAATTCCAGAACCGCCAAGCTCAAACCAGCCCAGCTTAGGATGCTTTATATGAACTTCAATTGAAGGCTCTGTAAATGGAAAGTAGCCCGGCACATATTTTACATCTGTTGCGCCTGCAATTTCCACCGCGAACATTTCAAGGAATCCAAGAAGCGTCTTTAAATTTACTTCTTCGCCAAGAACAATTCCTTCTGTCTGGTAAAAGTCGCTCAAATGAGTTGCGTCAACTTTGTCATAGCGGAAGCATCTTGCAATTCCAAAGTACTTTCCAGGAATTTCCGCCTTGTGAAGCTGGTGCGCAGAAAGAACTGTTCCCTGGCTTCTCATAATCAGGCGGCGGGTAAATTCGTTGTCGAAGTTGTAGTTCCAGCCTCGGCTTCCTGTGTTTCCGCCGTTTCTGTGGACTGCCGCAACATTTGAAAGATACGGCTCTTCAATTGATTTTGCGTGTGTCGGATATTTCAATCTGTAAACATCGTGAATGTCGCGCGCCGCATGGAACTGAGGCATAAACAAAGCGTCTCCGTTCCAGAATTCAGTTTCTACAAGCGGACCGTCAAATTCTTGGAAACCAAGCGAGCAAAGCTTGTCTTTTACCGACTCCAAAAACTGAACATAAGGATTTGTGCGTCCCGGAATTATTCTTGCCGGCGGAATTGAAATATTGTATCCGCGGAAAGTTCCTTTTTTCCATTCGCCAGAAGCAAGCATTGATGGAGTTATTTCTCCAATTTCATTTCCTGTGATTCCTGAATTCTTGAGCGCATCAGCCACGCCTTTAAATGCTTCTGTAAGTTTATAAATTACAGTTTCGCGTTCAATAGTTTTAAATGGAGTTTCTGAAATTCCGCGTTTCTTTGTAAGTCCGCCCATTATTTCAATTTCGGACTTTGTAAGATTTGCGGCGTCAAGCTGGCAGTTTTCAGCTTCGGAAGCTTTTTTTATAAGTGATTTTGCAACTGCGAATCTTTCTGGAAGCGGCGCGCCTGTGTATTCAGCTTTTTTTTCTGCATTCATGGCAAGAACATTGTCTTTGCTAAGCGAACCGAATGCCGAACCTACATCTTTGTTTTCAATTCCAAGGGCAGCTGCAATTTCCGGCAGACGTTTTGGACCATTTTCCTTCAAATAAGAAACAATTCTTTCTTCTGCAAAACCGTCTTTAAAAATCTTTCTGCCAAAATCTGTAAGCTCAAAATATGTGTGAGGAGTGCGGGAAGTTTCTGCCAAAAGTTTTTTTCCGGCAAGCCAGCTGAACGCCTGGTTTGCGTGGCCTTCCTTGTATCCTAATTCAGTCTGAAGCCTTGTTGAAGTAAGCTCGTCTTTTAAGCTGTAATGAAGAAGAACTTTTGTTTCAAGCGGATGAAGATTTTTAATTAAAGTTTTTAAGTCTGCCAATTTTATATGCACCAAAAAATTCCGGCTGCAAAACCTGTACTGCAAACCGGAGCAAAATGAAAATCACTTAACAGGCAAGTGAAAATAACTGTTCAGCAAAAATTATTTTGTAAAGATAACTTTTGAAGTGTATGTTGCCATTCTTACGCCTTTGTCATCTTTAAAATATTTTTTTCTGTCTTTCTGAGCGTAAGTATAATGCTTGAACTGATTCTGCACAGCAAAATCCTCGTAAACTGCAATTGCAACATTCATTGCTTCGCCCAAATCAAAACTGGACTGCATACAAGTATAAGTGAAAATAACTTCGCCAGTGAGCGGAGTAAATTCAAGCTGCAAAGTTACATTCTTAGCTTTTGGATGCAAACTTGAATATTTGTCTTCTATAGGAAGAACTTTTGTTTTTGTATCCGCATAGCTGTTTGCGGCTTCCAATGGATCTAAAGCCATTTTAGTTTCTAATGATTCTTCCTGCTGTGCAAAAACTGTTCCTGCTGCAAGCATAATTGCTGTTGCCAATATAAATATCTTTTTCATGCGATACCTCCTTTCAAGTAGCGTCAATAGTAAGTATACGGAACTATTCTATCAGTTTCCAAGAAAAAATCAAGGTCAACTTCATAGCGTCCGTTTTTTATGAAAATTCTTGGGTCGCGGATTAAAAGTAAAGTCCCGGAAATTTCCTTGGGCTTGTTTTTTTCCATTGTACGCCAATATTCTCTTACTGCATTTTTGGCCGCGTTACTGCACGCCTGCTTTATTCCTTCAAATCTGTCTTGAACAGAAGCTGAACCAGAGCCTTTCACTTTTGGGTGAATTATAGAAGTCCATCTTTTGTATTCAAGCTGCTGGGCTGAAGTTCTGTCGCAGTAAACCCAGCTTAAAAGTTTTCCGTCTTTGGGAACTGGATTGTGATATTCAAGGCGATTTATAGAAAAATCAAATTTTCTAACTTCTGAAAATTCCCAATATTCCTGAACTCCACGTTTTTTATCATAAGGCGTGTAGTCAAAATTCCAGCCGTACAAAAGTCCTTCCATTAAAAAAGGCGCAACTTGCTTTGTCCTCTCAATTGCGAATCCGTACAGTTTTTCAAAGTCGGATTTTTCTTCCTGCGTAGAAGTTTTCTGCTCTTGAACTGAATTTTCTCCTTCAAATTTTCCGGGGAAAGAATCTAGTTCCGCCCAAACTTGAATTCTAATCTGCTCATTCTGCAGCGGAGCCTGGCAAAAAACATTTACACTAAATAAAAGCAGAACGCAAAAAAAAAGCGGCTTTTTTATCTCCATGCGTCTTTCCATATTTTTAAAGGATGAATTCCCATTCTTGCAATAAAGTAAATCCAAGCGACAGCGAATCCTGCCAAATGCGCAAGATGTGCAATTCCTGAGCCGCCTGAAATTTGGCTTATAATTTCAATCAGCGCATAGACAAAAACAAGCAACGGTGCAGCAACTGGAATTATTCCCCAGATATAAATTACATTCCGCGGGAAAATAACGGCATAGGCAAAAAGCAGCGCGTAAACAGCACCGCTCGCTCCCACAAGAAGAACAGTGATTCCAAGAAAATGATACAAAACCGTAGAAATAATTCCATCAAGAATTCCGCACAAAAAATAAAAAAGCAGAAATTCCTTAGAGCCAACCGCGCGTTCCACGGAAATTCCAAAGAAAAACAAAGCCAGCATATTAAAAAGAATATGGCTCCAGCCTGAATGCACAAAAAGGTAAGTGAGTGGCTGCCAATAATAATGAAGCAAAATTCCAAAATACGACATTCCAAGATAAACTTGAAGCCGCGGAAAAATCATTGTCAGAAAAAAAACAATCAGATTTAAAGCAATTATTATAGAGGTCGCGTTAAAAAAAGTGTAGCGGAAAGGTTTGCGGATTATGTTCATGAATTTATTTTTTCCAGGGCTGATTCTGTTTCTTTTGCGGAATTTTCATTTTGCGAAGAAGGATCAAAAACAGTAACTCTGTTTCTTCCAGTTCTTTTAGAAACGTAGAGAGCTTTGTCAGCTTGATCTACTAGAATTTTTGCAGAGCGCACAGGATTTGTTTCTACATTGAAAACAGAAATTCCGCCGGAAATTGTAATCTGCATATTGTGACCTTCATAGAAAACCGTAGTCTGCTCAATCCGTTTTCTTATGCGTTCCGCAACAAGCATTGCCTCGTTTTTTCCTGCATTGCACAAAAGAACTGTAAATTCTTCTCCGCCGTATCTTGAAGCAAGATCTCCTTCCCTGATACTGTCGCTTATAATTTCCGCAACTTTTTTTAGAACATAATCTCCGCAGGCATGTCCGTAAGTATCGTTGAACTTCTTAAAGAAATCAATGTCGAACATTATAACACTTAACGTCTGTTCGTGGGAAAATGCGGAATCAAGCTTGTCTTCAAGAATATTATAGAAGTAAAATTTAAGGCGAAGCTTTGTCATCATGTCGGTTGTAGACTGGTCAATCAAAGATGCGTTGTGAACTGCAACCGAAGCAAGAGAAGCGATTGTCTGAATTTCGTTTTTTTCGTAAGTTGTGTAGTCAGCAGAGAGATTTTCCACAAAAATCCGCTCGCCCATAACAAGAATTCCGTTCAAGTGATTTTTCAGCATAAGCGGAACTATCAGCGACGGATTCAGTGATTCAATTACCTTTATTTCTTGAGATTCCGGGAATTTTTCAGAAAGCTCGTGCAAATTAAAAACATTTGAAGAGCTGGACAAAAATTCAATAAGCGGAGAATCTATGCTGATTTTGTATTCGATTGTAGGATCTATTGCTATTCCAGAATAATTTTCTGAAAGCTTAAAATATTCGCTGCCAAATTCTTCCGAAATAAAAAGCCCCGCGCCTGTAACGCGCATCTGAGCCATCGCAACATAAAGAATCGATTCGATAAGCGGTGAAAATTCGATTGTTGAACAAAATGACTTTGAAATTTCAAGCATCTGCTGTAAATCGTAAATATGTTTTTCAAACTCGGCAATAACTTGTTTTTCTTTTGCCGCTGGAGTTTGAGTCTTTGCAGAAATTGCATTCTTTTTAGCCATTTTATTTCTTCTCTATATTTCCGATTATAACATAATTCTTCATTACTTCAAGAAAAACTTTCCACTGGCCGTTTTGATTTTCCATGCAGTCAGAATTGTCTCTGTTTCTTGAAGAAATCATAAGAACTTTTAAATTCGTTATAACTTCGGAACTTGGTTTTTTGGATTCGATAAGAATATCGTTTATTTTTTTGTAAAGCTGAAAAACATTCGTCGTTTCTGTCTGAATCAGTTCTTTTGCCTGCCTGTTGATTCTGTCGATGAGGCTTTTAAGTGTTGATTCAAATGTCGCGTCCTTGTGGCTGTCTCTTATGAGCGAAGTTATGTTTGTTTCGTCAAATTCGTTTCCACGCGTAAATTTGGATTCAAATGCGCTTATTCGTTCAAGAGAATCATTGCAAGTGAATACGGAAGACGAGAATTCAGACTTGTATGCCGGATTATTAAAAAAACCTTCTATTACAATGTCATTTAAAAGCGGCTTTACGTGCTCTTCGTAAAAAACTGAAATAAAATTCTTTAAAAGCTGAAGCGGCGTAATCCAAGCAAAAGAAAACGGCGTGCTCTGCCTAAGTTGAAAATCCAAATCCTTGCTGTATCCCTGAACTGCGGCAAGCGGCGCTCCCCCGAAAATTTGCTTTATTTCATTGTTTATTGCCGCGTCTTGAATTTCTCCTTTTAAACGGGCTTCGTCTGTGCGGAATCTTGTTTCAAGATATTCAGCGTATTTCTGCCGTGAATTTCCATTGTAAACCGCGCGTTCTGGAACAAGCTCGTAGTTTTTCTTTGAAATTCTAATCATGCAGGAAAGAATTTCCTTTGTAAAAATGTGCTTTACAATATATTGAATTTTCTTGAAATTTTCTTTTAGGCTTTGAAGCTCCCTGTCTGAAATTTTTCCGCCTTTCTTCAGCCTAAAAAGAGCAAGAACTGCATTGTAAAGCGAATTTGTAATGTCCATTTCGGCAATGACGAAATACAAGTCAAGCAAAGAATTTTCCAGCAGTTCAATTGGCACTGGCTGAAATTCCGGCGTGTATGAATCTTTTGTGCTATAGCTAGGATCAAAGAGCTTAAGGGCGGTTATGTAGCTGAATTTACAGATGTCATTCAGCTGTTTTATTTTATCTAAAGTTTCTTCAATTTTTATAAACGCAGGAGAATTCAGTTCTTTTTCAACTTTTTCAAGCTGTCTGTGCTCGGTTTCAAAATGCCGGATAAGCGACTGCGCTTCCATTGCGCTTTTTTTTCTATTTTCATAAGAAAGAAGATTTTCAAGAATTTCCCTGGCTTCGTTGTCAAATCCTGTAAAAATAAGCTGCTCTTCAAAATGCCGGCTTGTGTCCAAATCCGTAGAACAGTAAGTTTCTGAAAGGATGTCAAGAATTGGAGCTGTATTTATAAAAAGCACGCGCAAAGCTTCTGCGAAGTCTGGCATGACAAGACCGTGCTTGTAGAGTTCCGGCGCAAGATTTTTCAGTTCGGATTCAATTTTTCTAACTGCCTGTCTTTGGAGGCTTTCTGGTGATGTTGGAGAAAATATTGTTTTGAAAAACTCTGCAATTATTTGAAAAAGCCCCATAATAGATTATTTTATGGATAAACAAGGATTTGTTCAAGTGCAGTAAAAACGCATTTTGCGCAATGGTTTTCACAAAAACTGCTGAAAAAGCTCTTCGTAGTCTTTTATAGAAACAGAATTTACGATTTGCTCTCTTAGTCTTGCGCCGCCTTTTATTCCTGAGCTGTACGCGCAGAATTTTTTTCTCATCAGCATGCAGGCGGCACGTTCTCCGTGCTCTGCGACATTCATTTTCAGTTCGCGAAGTCCTGCTTCAAGGCGTTCTTTTGGAGTTTCTGTTTCGTATTTTTCTTCTGTAAGAAATTGTTTTGTTCTTCTGAATAAAAATGGATCTCCCATTGCGCCTCTTGCAAACATAACGGCATCCACGCCAGTTTGCTCAAGCATGAGTTTTGCAGTTTCCGGGCTGAACGCATCTCCGCTTCCAAATACAGGAATTCTTTTTGCAACGAAATCAACCAGCTGTTTTTGAATTTCCCAGTTGGCTTTTCCAGAATAGCCTTGGGCTTTTGTTCGCGCGTGAATTGTTATTGCGTCTGCTCCGGCTTTTAAAGCTGCGTCTGCGCATTCCTTCCATGTTATGTTAGAAGAATCCCAGCCGCTGCGGATTTTTATTGTTACAGGAACATTGCCGCGTTCTGGATGCAATGAAGCATATTCTATAGAAGATTCTTTAACGGCTTTTACTATTGAATAAAGACGTTCCGGCTCTTTTGTGAGCACGCTGCCTGCTCCGGTTTTTGTTATCTTGGGAACAGGACAGCCACCGTTTATGTCTATGCAGTTGCAGTCTGTTTTTTCAAGGACGATTTTTGCAGCTTCCGCCATTGTCTGCGCATTTCCGCCGAAAATCTGAACACAGTAAATTTTTTCATTCGGGGCACGGCGCATAAGAAGCTCTGTTTTTTTATTTCCTCGCACAAGAGCTTCTGCAGAAACCATTTCCGTGGTGCAAAGAGAAGCTCCGTATTCAACACAAAGCGAACGAAACGCCATGTCGCTGTAGCCTGCAATCGGAGCTAGAAAGAGATTTCCGTCTAAATGAAGAGTTCCTATGTCTACTGGATGATAAAGGCTCATTCTTCCGGCAAGTTAAAGACTTTGCAGCTGTTTGTCCAAAGCTGGGCAGAAAGTTTTTCCAAGTCAGTTTCAAGCATTTCAGCCAAAAATCTTGCAGTGGAAGGCAAATATGCCGGCATTGTTCTTTTTCTTTCGCGGAATTCAGCCGGAATCATAAAAGGACTTTCTGTTTCCAAAAGAATTCTGTCTAGCGGAATATTAAGAACTGTTTCGTGCAGATTGCGGGCGTTTCTGTAAGTTAAATTTCCTGCGAAAGAAAAATAGACATTCATTCCTGCGTTAAGGCATTTTTTTGCATAAGGAGCGTCTTCGCTGTAGCAATGGAAAATCGCGCCTTTTTCCGGCAATCTGTCCTGAAGAATTTCAAAAATGTCTTTTCCTGCGTCGCGGTTGTGGATTATGACTGGAAGATTGTGCTTTTGGGCAAGCTCCAGTTGAGTTATAAAAAGCTCAATCTGGCGGCGCTTGTCTCCGTACTGCTTAAAATAGTCAAGTCCAGTTTCTCCGATTGCCACAACATTAGGAAGAGAAACACTTTCTTCTATTATCTTAATCCAATCTGCGCCGGGGTTGTTTACTTCCGACGGACCGACTCCAACAGCATGATAAACGCCTTTCTGCGACTTTAGGAACGCATATTCTTTTTTGAAGTCGAGAATGCTATTGTTTATGCTTACAATTCTTGTAACGCCGGCTTGTTTTGCCTGCTGAATAACGCTAATCTGTCTTACAGGGTCGTCATAAATCAACCCTATATGGGCGTGAGTATCAAAAAACTGCATGGCTTTTCCTTAAAAACTTGAAAGACTTTTCTAAAGAAGATTCCCTAGAAAATTTTAATATTTTTTAATTAACTATCCGATATATTATTAATAAGATAACATAGGAACGCTTTGAAGTCAAACATAATTTGCCTTTGCCAGGTCAGTCCGTTTGACAGCATAGCCGCCCTTTGATATACTGATTGTTCGGTAATTCGGAAGTAGTTTTAAAAGTCAAGTTTTAAAGCTTGCTTGTTATTTTCTGAATAAAGTTTTTTACGGAGATTTTTGTGGCGCACTCTCGCAAATACAAGAGATTAGAAAAAAATATAGTTTCCCGTATTATGCATGCCTTTAGACTTTTCTTTGTTTCTATAGGCAGGGTTTGCACAAATGTCGTAAAATTCTTTGACGGAAAACTTACTTTGATGATTGTTCCGCATTCGCAGGGAAAAGTTTTCAGCGTGCAGACAAATATTTTTGCGCTTGTACTCGGAATTATCCTTGCAATTGGAATTACAGGCTCATTTGTTTATTTTAATCAGAAAAACGCTTCCTCCGGACTTGAAATTTCACGGCTTAGGGACGAAAACAGGGAAACTCTTGCAAGCCTTGACGAGCTTAGAGACGAAAACAACAACCTTCTTCAAACTGCAAAAAAATTCCAGTCAACTTTAAGCCAGTCCCTTTCGCTTTTGGGAATAAACCAGAACACAGGAACTTCAAAGTCAGCCGGAAGAAATTCAGACCTTTCGTCTTTGTTTGACACGCAGGACATAACTTCAGGCTCTTTAAAGGAAACTTCCGACATAAAGCAGCTTACAGCCTATCTGGAAAGCGCAGTTCGTCCGGTTGAGCAGATTGGAAAAATGCTCGAAAACCAAGGCGCGCTTTTTTCCGACATTCCGAATGTCTGGCCTGTAAAAAATGGAATCGGACACATTTCCATGGAATTCGGCCAGAACCAGCATCCGATTACACAGCAATGGTACATTCACAAAGGCCTTGACTTTAGTACTTGGAGGCAAGGAGATCCTGTTATTGCCACAGCCAACGGCCAGGTTGTTACAGTCACTTACGATGACAGTTTTGGTCTTTATGTAATAATCAAGCACAAGCATGGAATTTATACACGCTATGCGCATCTTGGCACAACTCGTGTAAAGAAAGGCGACACAGTTGCCCAGCGTCAGATAATTGGAACAATCGGAAACACAGGAATCACAACAGGACCGCATCTTCATTACGAAGTTCACATTGGTTCAGATGTAGTAGATCCTGCAAAATACATCAACGTAAAATAATATGGCGATTTTTAACGACAATATTTCCATTAACAGCATCCTTGGCGCAGGTTCTTCTGTAAAAGGCGATGTCAAGATAAACGGATTTGCTCGTATTGACGGCGATATTGACGGAAACATAGAAGCCACAGGAAACGTTATAATCGGTGAAAATGCCAGAATCCGCGGAAACATAAAAGCAAAATCAATAACAGTTATAGGCGGAATTGTTCTTGGCGATATTGTTGCGCCGGACTTTATAAAACTTCTTTCTTCAACTGTGGTAATCGGAGACTTGCAGACAAAAAAACTTGTCTCGGAAGAAAATGTTGTTCTGCACGGCCACTGCATTTCACTTTCAGACAGCGCGGAATTTGCGGCCGCAGTTTCACGGCAGGAAAACATGAAGGCAATTTCTTCAATGTCCATAAGGATTTAAAATGGAAGTTGAAGGCACATCCTCAAGCCTGTATTTTTCCGCGACGGCTTCCATAGCAAACGCCCAGGCGCAAAAAGCCCAAAAAGACGAAAAATCTCAGAAAACAGACAAAACAAGGCGGAAACTTTTTTCCAGCGCAATGGAAAAGGCCAGGGAAGAATTCGCTTTGCAGAAAGACGGATTTCCCAAGGAAATTGCGGGGCTGGACACGGAAGATGCGGCAATTTATTTAAAAGATCAGGCTGACATGGCGGCGGATCGTCTCAAGGAAAAGCAAACCCCGGAAGAATTCGCTGACTACAGAAAAAAAGTGTCGCAGTTTTTAAGGTACCTTGCAAAAAACAACTTTGAAGTAAAAAAAAGAGAGAGGCGCGGATTCACAAGAAAAGGCAAACCGCTTGATCCGCAGTTTAAGATTGTGGTTATAAATCAGAAACTGGACGAAATGGCAAAGTGGCTTTTAAGCTCGCACAAGGAAGCTTTTTCAATGCTTGCCCGGGTAAACGAAATCAGCGGCCTGCTTGTAGACCTTATGGCGTCATAATTGATAAACTAAAAGAACTGGAGCTTTTATGTCTGATATTTTTGAAAACGATATATATGAAGAAAATGAAGATCTTGCCTCTCTTGAAGACTCGCAGGAATCTGAAAACACTGACACAAGAAACTTTGTTTTTCCCAAGGAACTTTACAAGCTTAAGCTGGTTTACTCATTTGAAGGAATTTACGCAACGTTTCCTGCCGGCAAGCTGAATTACGGCGACAAAGTAATTGTTCCCACCCGATACGGACTTGACCTTGCAGAAAATCTTGGAATTTCAAAAGTTCCCGTTGGAATAAAGCCAGGGGATGTTGTGCAGATTGCGCGCAAAGCAAACAATGACGACCTTGAAAAAGCTTCTTCGCTTGCAGAAACTGAAAAGTCTGCATTCAAAGTGTTCCGCGAAAAAGTAGAGCATCATCATTTGGACATGAAGCTTATTTCCGTGCATTTTCTTGTGGGCGAACAAAAAGCCTTGTTTTTCTTTTCCAGCGATAACCGAGTTGACTTCCGCGAGCTTGTAAAAGACCTTGTTTCAATTTTTAAAATGCGAATTGAGCTGCGCCAGATTGGAGTACGCGACGAATGCCGAATTACCGGAGGACTTGGTGTGTGCGGACGGCCTTACTGCTGCAACAGCATAAGCGACAAGCTCCGGCCAGTAAGCATAAAAATGGCAAAGGAACAAAACTTGAGCCTAAATTCCATGAAAATCAGCGGACAGTGCGGACGCCTTTTGTGCTGCCTAAGCTATGAGTACGACTGGTATTCCGAGGCACGCAAAAAACTCCCGAACGAAGGCATAAAGCTTTTTTACGATGACACAAATTTCCGCGTAATCGAAGTGAACCCGATAACTTCCATGGTAAAAATGCTTGGCGAAGACGGACGTGTAATCGAAGTGAACGCAAAACGCTTTGTCCGCGAAGGCAACAGATGGAAAATAGGAAACTGAAAGAAAGCGCAACTGTTGAAAATAAAAACGATAGGGAATATACTTAAATCCATATCAAAGAGGTTTTTATGCTTTTAGTTGACAAAAATATAAAAGAACTGGCTTCACAGGGAAAACTCATTGTTTCAGGCTATAAAGAAGAAAATCTAAAAGGAATTGCCTACGAACTTTCTATTGATTGCATATATGATTCTCAAAAAAACAGCGTTTTGTCTTTTGAAATGAAGCCGGGAGATGTAGTTTACATAAAAACAAATGAAGAAATAGAACTTCCGCCTGAACTTACAGCTCGGATTATTGAAAGAAATTCAGTTATGAGAATGGGGCTTAAAGTTGATGGTCCCCAGTATATCCCCGGGCACAGGACATTTTGCTTTCTTCGTGTTCAAAATATTTCAGACTCGGTTCTTACAATTTCTAAAGGATTCGGAATTGCACAGATTGTCTTTGAAGAACTAAAGGAAATTCCAGAGCAAACCTATGATAAGCAGCCCGGAGCTTCATTCAGAAATGAAAAAGACTTTGTAGGAGTTGGAAAATATCAGCCTGAATACGACAAGCTTATGAAGGAATACAAAGACGCAAAAGAAGATCTTGAATCTTTAAAAGAAAAGATTTATGGAAATGTTCTTACAATAATGGGCGTTTTTGTTTCAATATTTACACTTGTAAGCGTGAATATTCAGGCGTTTGCAAGAGAAACTATTTCTAAGAACCTAATAGCCACTGTAAACCTTTGCCTCCTTACCTGCATTGCAACTTTGCTTGGATTTGTAATGCTTATTGTAAACAAAGGCAAGAAGAAATGGTTTAATGCAGTTTATACTGTGTTTTTGATACTTCTTGCCGCCTCGACAATAATTCTTGCCTTGCTGAAAAACTAATTCCCCCGTTTAATCTGCATTTTTTGATAATTTTCCGCAATAAAATATGCGGAGGATTTATGAAACAAATGCATGAACTCACTCCCGCGGAAAAATGGGAGCAGGCGACACTGGCAGACAACTTTATCTTTTGCAAAGTCATGACCGCAAACCCGGACTTGTGCAAGGAACTTCTGGAACTTCTTCTCAACATAAAAATTGAGCGGATTGAAATTCCTGTGGCAGAAAGAAGCTTTAAAGTTGACTACGACTCAAAGGGAATCCGGTTTGATGTCTATGTAAAGGACGGAACCGGCCGTTGCTTTGATATTGAAATTCAAACTACAAACAGAACGAATCTTGCCAAGCGCGCAAGATATTACCAAGGACTCATGGACGTTGACAGCCTTGTTTCCGGCGCGGATTACAGCGAACTTAATGAAAGCTACGTTATTTTTCTGTGCATGGAAGATGCCTTTGGAAACGGACTTCCCGTATATGATTTTCATCAGGTTTGCAAGCAGGATTCTGAAGTTTTATTAAACGACGGAACTCACAAAGTCTTCTTCAATGCTTCAAAATATGATAAAATGCCCACGAAAAGCCTAAGGGAATTCTTTAAATTTCTTAACGGACTGAATGCGGCCTCGGACTTTACAGACCAGCTTGAGCAAAAAGTGAGGTACGCCAAGGCAAATGCGCAATGGAGGCATAAGTTTATGACGTGGGAACAGGAAATGCGAATCCAAGTAAAAGAAAAATCCGAGCAGCTAGCAAAAATCATAGCAAAGGAAATGGTTGAAGATAGAGTTAATGCAATGAGGGCAGATATAGAAAAAGAAGCCAAAGAAATGGCAAATGAAATTGCAGAAGACAGAGTAAATGCCATAAGGAAAGATATGG
>JAUNWH010000041.1 GCA_030540405.1 Spirochaetales bacterium | reverse complement strand
ATAAAATGGAGAAAACAAGCAAGGGGAAAAATTACATATTTTGGAAAATTTATAGAAGATAATATTTTTATTGACTAAAACTAGCTCTGTATGTTATATTAAAAACGCATAGGTATTTGTCCTATGGTTGAACAGACCGGTAATGAACAGAGCTCCCAAGATAAGGGATGTCTCCAGATTACACGGTCTTTTTTATTTTAATTAGGAGTGAATATGAAAAAAACAGCGATTCTTGTTGATGGTGGTTTTTACAGAAAAGTTGCAAATCATCTTTGGGGAGAAAAAACACCTGAATCAAGAGCAGATGAACTTATAAAATACTGTCATTTTCATTTAAAAGATAGAGACAGCTATAGAAAAGTTGAAAACAAGAAAATTTACGATTATTCAGAATTATATAGAATTTTTTATTATGACTGTGAACCTGTAAAAAAGACAATTTATAATCCTATTACCCAAAAAAATTTTGATTTTGCGAAAACTGCTTCTTATAACTGGATGAATTCATTTTTGTCTTCATTGAAACAACGAAGAAAGGTTGCATTACGAATGGGATTTTTCGCAGATGATGAAATGAACTATGTCTTTTCTGCGGATACTGTAAAAAAGATTTGTCGAAAAACATTGTCTATTGAAGAACTTTCAGAAAAAGATTTAGTGCTTAATATGCGGCAGAAAGGTGTTGATATGAAAATAGGTCTTGATATTGCGACTTTTGCATATAAAAAACTTGTTGATCAAATTGTTTTGATTTCTGGTGATAGTGATTTTGTCCCTGCAGCAAAACTTGCAAGAACAGAGGGCATTGATTTTATTCTTGATTCGCTTGGAATGCACATAAATGAAAACCTTTTGGAACATATAGATGGCTTACGTTCATATTATGGAAGCTTTAAAAATAAAGAAGAAAGTAAGGTGAATATATGACCATTCTCTACATAACAGCTTTTCCGCCGAACAACAGAAGTGGCGGACAGGCTTTTAGCAAAAATTGCATTGAACATTTGTCAAAACGATTTTCTGTGGATGTGGTTTATTTTTCATATCCAGAACACGAATGTGTTTCTTTTGATAAGATTCAGAATATAAAAGAATTTCATCCGTCGATAAAAAATATTTTTTTTAATCCGTTTACTTTTCCTCTTTTTACAAAACGGTTTAATCTGCATATTCTTAAATATCTAAAAGAAATCGCGCCAAAATATGATGTTCTGTATTTTGATTTTACACAGGTTGCTCTTTATAGTCTTTATATTAAACATCCGTGTAAAATTGTACGTTGCCATGATATTATGGCGCAGAAATTTTCAAGAAAAGGAAAATTTTTTCGTTCATGGATAAAAGAAACGGAAAGGAAAATCTTAAATAGCGTGGAATATGTTTTTGTTCCGTCTAAAAAGGATTCAGAAATTGTTTTGCATGAGTATGGAATAAAAGCGGAATATACAAACGAATATCTGCACGATTTTTCTTTTCCTTCTGCAATTGAAGATAAAAAATCATTTTTGTTTTTTGGACTTTGGTCGCGAAAAGAAAATCTTGATGGACTCATTTGGTTTATAAAAAATGTTTTTCCGTTGTTAAATGACAATATAAAAAATTCTCTTTTTGTGATGGGTGGCGGACTCAGCAAGGAAAATCAGGAAGTATATTTAAAACAAAATAAAATAAATTATCTTGGGTTTGTAGAAGACAGTTATGCTCGTATAGTTCAAAGTTCTGCTGTGATTGTTCCGCTGTTCACTGGTGCTGGTGTAAAAGTAAAAGTTCTGGACAGTTTTACGACTGGAACTCCTGTAATCGGAACAGATGTTGCTTTTGAAGGAATTCCAAAAATCAGTGAATTGACCAATTTTGTTGTTTCTGCAGAAGATTTTGCTGTTAAAATGAATAACTTTGTTTCTTGTTCGCTTGAACAAAAAATGTCAAATGCAAAAGAATTCCGCAGGATTTATGACAAGAATCATCTTGATGATAAACTAACCAACTTTCCGCCCCTATAGTTTCTTTCCAATTTTTATGCTAAACTTTTATAAATGACAATAAATGCAGAACAGCTTCTTTTTATACTTGAAAATACTCCTCCACAGCAAAATATAATGCTTGTTGGGCGGCATGGAATTGGAAAATCTCAAATCCTTGAAAACTTTTTTCAAAAGAAAGGTTTCAAAGTAACTACTTTGTTTCTTGGTCAAATGAGCGACCCCGGCGATTTAATTGGTCTTCCAGAAAAAAACTTAAAAACTGGCAGAACAGATTTTATGCTCCCTTATTGGTTTCCTATTGATGAAAAACCTGTTGTCCTTTTTCTTGATGAATTAAATCGTGCTCGTCCAGAAGTTCTGCAAACCGTTATGGATTTGACTTTAAATCGAAAACTTGCTGGAAAAAGTTTGCCAAACGGTAGCCGAATTATAAGTGCGGTGAATGGTGGCGGTGAATATCAACTTACAGATTTAGATCCTGCTCTCATAAGTCGTTTTAATATTTGCGGATTTGTTATAAAAACTTATTTTTTAATAAAACATTTCTCCTTACACTCCAGTAAACCTATACGGGGTTTCTTGGTATACATAGTAGTTCAGCCAGTTGGAATAGAACAGATGCGCTGTGCTTCTCCATTTTGAAACAATCGGCTTGGAAGGATCATTGTCTGTAAAATAGTTTTCCGGCATTGCAGGATTGATTCTTTTTTTTAAATCGCGCTTGTATTCTTCTGCCAAAGTTTCAGGATCGTACTCCAAGTGGCCTGTCATAAAAATGCTTCTATTGTCTTTGGACTTTGCAAGTGTAACTCCAGTTGTTTCCGAATATGCGAGCAGCGAAAGTTTTTCATTTGACGCAATATCTTCTGTGAGTATTTTTGTGTAGCGTGAAGTTGGAACTGGAAAATAATCATCGAAGCCGCGCATTAAAGGTTCTTTTGAATCTAAAAGTTTTGAGTAAAAAATTCCTGAAAACTTTTTTTCAACAATGTGCTTGTCTATTCCGTGCAGATAATAAAGCCCTGCCATTGCGCCCCAGCAAATGTAAAGCGTGCAGAAAACATTTTTTTTTGCGTAGTCCATTATTTTGCAAAGTTCATTCCAGTAGTCAACCTGCTCAAATGGAATCTGTTCTACCGGCGCGCCTGTTATAATCATTCCGTCAAATTTTCTGCTGAAAATTTCTTCCGATGACATATAAAATTTTTCTAGATGATTCTTGTCTGTGTTTTTTGAAATATGCCCTTTCATCTGCACAAGCGAAATGTCAATTTGAAGCGGAGTATTTGAAAGAAGCCTAAGAAGCTGAGTTTCTGTAACTTCCTTTGTCGGCATTAAATTTACAATTGCAATTTTGAGCGGACGTATATCTTGTGTGACGGCGCGCTCTTCTGTCATCACAAAAATATTTTCATTTTCAAGCGTGCTTCTTGCTGGAAGGTCGGAATCAATTCTTATCGGCATGGACGCATTATAGCAAGTTTTCATGTAATTTGCTATAATCTTCAAATTATGGAAATCAAAGTTGACAGAAAAGCTGCGGTAAAAAAACTCAAGGCTTTGGTTTTGTCTCCAAAAAACGAAGTTGAGGCTTTTAGAAGCAAGCTGGAAAAAAAATTTAAAACTGATTTTATTCCGAACCATGTTGAGCGCGCTGAAAAAAAAATCGGCGGTGTAAAGTGCGATATTCTTGTTCCTGAGATTTTTGCTTCGAACCGGATTGTGATTTATGTTCATGGCGGTTCTTTTGTTGGCGGCTCACGGGACAGCTGGAGAAGTTTTTGCTCAATCTTTGCAAATGCTGTTTCTGCAAAAGTTGTTGTGCCGGAATTCAGGCTTGCTCCGTCTTATCCTTTTCCTTCTTCAATTGAAGATGTTGAAAAAGTTTTCCGCGGAATTTTAGAAGAAGATGAATCCAATGAAATTATTCTTGCGGCGGACGGAAGTGGTGCGAGCATTGCGTTGGGGCTTATGCTTCGGACTGAAGAAAAAAAACGCAGCTTGGTTTCAAAAATTATTTTGATTTCTCCTTGGCTTGATCTTTCAACGGAAACTCTTTCAAATAAAAAAATCCGTGATGAAGTTTTGGGAAATGAAGATTTGCGTCATGCGGCTGACCTTTACACTTATTCTTCCAATTTAAAAAATATTCAGGTTTCGCCTTTGTTTGCTTCTGAAAATGATTTTTCAAATTTCCCTGAAGTTTATATTCAGTGCGGTGAAAAAGAAATTCTTCTTGACAACGCGGAAGCTTTGGCGCAGAAAATTATTTATTCCGGCGGAAAATGTATTTTAGATGTCTGGCCGGGAATGATGTTTATGTTTCAGATGGCGGATGAATTTTTGCTTGAGTCGCACGAGGCTGTTGAAAAAATCGGTCAGTACATAAACAAAAGAAATGGACTTTCAGAAAGCGAAATAAAAGAGCGCGAACGTCTTATGCGTGAAAATAATATCGCGGTGGAATAAAATATGGAACTTCTTTCTCCTGCTGGAAATGTTGAAAAACTTAAGTACGGATATATTTACGGTGCAGATGCTGTTTATATTGGACTGAAAAATTTTTCTTTGCGTGTGAAAGCAGACAACTTTTATGAAGACGAATATAAAAAAGTCTGCGAGCTTAAAAAGCAGTTCCCTGGAAAAAAACTTCACTGCGCGTTGAACATTGCTTTTCATAATGACGAGATTGACAGGCTGATTCAAAATATTCCTTATTTTAAAAATTATCCAATCGACGCTTTTATTGTTCAGGACTTGGGAATTGTTCCGATTCTTCAAAAAGAATTTCCAGAAGCGGCATTGCATCTTTCTACGCAATCAAGCTGCATGAACCGCGAAGCTGTAAAGGTTTATAAGTCGCTGGGATTCAGCAGAGTTGTAATGGGTCGCGAGGCTTCTTTAAAAGAAATTGCGGAAATAAAAGACGCAGTTCCAGAAATGGAAATTGAATGTTTTGTTCATGGTGCAATGTGCATCGCGTATGCCGGCCGTTGCTTGATGAGCGCATATTTAAATGGACGAAGCGCGCAGGAAGGATTTTGCAGCCACACTTGCCGCTGGGATTATGACGTTCTTGCAGACCTTGGAGAAAATGCCAAGCAAATTGCAGAAAGAGGAAATCTAGTTTTGCGTGAACATAAGCGCCCTGATGAATTTTTCCCAGTTTATGAAGGAGAAAATTTTACAGCTGTATTGTCGTCAAAAGATTTGTGCATGATAGATCATCTTGCGGATTTAAAAAATGCAGGCGTGGATTCGCTTAAAATTGAAGGGCGCATGAAAAGTGTTTATTATGTTGCCTTGATTACGCGTGCTTACAGAAAGGCGATTGATGCGCTTGAAGGAAAAATTCCGCAAGAGGAAGCAAATCCTTTTATTGAAGAGCTTTATAAAGTCAGCCATCGTCCGTTTGCCACAGGATTTTATTATAATAAATCTGATGCGGATGTTGCGGTAAGCGGTGCAAGCGACAGTCCGTTTGAACTTTCCGCCGAATTTGGAAATGAGCTTTCTTTGCAGGATGAAAATGCTATTCTTGAAAAAGCCGCGCTGAATAAAAAAAATCGTGATGAAAAATATAATTCTCTTTGTCCGGAAGCAAAAGCCGCCGCCGACAAAAGATTTGCAGAGCATCCTGATCTGAATCTTCCTTTTGCTGAAAAAATTGACGGATTTAAAATGTATAATTTTGAAAGCCTTAACATGATCACAAAATCCACAGAACTTGAAATTGTTTCTCCCGACACTGTTGCGCAAAAAATTTTGTGGGGAAAAGATTTTGTGCTTGTGAATCCAGAAAACGGCGAATTGTACAATTGGGTTTGCAATGGGCATCCTTGCCTTTTCTATACAAAGCTAAGAATTCAGCAGGGAAGTTTGCTTCGCTCAAAAGATCCTGATTATATTGAAGGAAAATTCAGAGACAGCGGAAGATAAAATTTTTCTGCTTTTGACCATAGTTTTGTTATGTGATATAGTCAATCAAAGAGGATTGCCTATGTCAGAAAAAATTGATGAAGTTGTAGAAACTGATCCTGAAATTTTAATCAGCCAGTTTTCTAAAAAATTTTCTGAAAACTACACTCCAGAAGAATGGAGAAAAATTCAAAGCGCATGGGATTATTTAATTTCCAAAACTTCTGAGCTTAAGCGAAAATGCGGAAAGCCTTATTATCTTCATCCGCTTAGAGTTGCAACAATTCTTGCTGAAAAAAATCTTGGCGCGGACACAATTATCGCAGGTTTCTTTCATAATATTCTTGATGTAGACAATGACTGTCTTCCAGAAATTGAAAAAAAGTTTGGAAAAGAAATTTCTGTAATTTGCAATGGAACTGCGAAAATAACTGGATTAAAAATAAATTCAACTTCTTTGCATCAGGCCGACAGCATAAGAAAAATGCTTTTTGCTATGGTTGACGACATCCGCGTTATTCTTGTAAAGCTTGCAGACCGTCTTGATCGTATGCGCAACTTGAAATTTGTTTCTGCACAGGCTCAGCGCGCAGTTGCAAAAGAAGTGATTGACATTTGGTGTCCTCTTGCAAGCCGTCTTGGTATGTCTGATGTAAAAAGCGAAATGGAAGACTTGAGCTTGAAGTATTCAAACCCGGAAGTTTTTCAGCAGATAAAATCAATTGTGGCGCAAAAAAAAGCAGAAAGATCCGAGTACCTTAATAATGCTGTGAAAAAAATTTATACAGCCACAGAAAAAGCTGGAATAACTGTAAACATAACGAGCCGTGCAAAGCATTTTTATTCAATTTATCAGAAGATGAGAAAACGCAACAAGGAACCTGGCGAGCTTTATGATTTGCTTGCGCTTAGAATAATTTGCAACACGGAATCTGAATGCTACACTTTGATTGGAATTGTTCACGGTCTTTGGAAACCTATGGAAGGAAGATTTAAGGATTATATTGCAATGCCAAAAGCAAACGGCTATCAATCTTTGCATACAACTGTAATCTGCGAAGGAAAGCCACTTGAAATTCAAATCCGCACACAGGAGATGCACAGCATTGCCGAGCATGGTGTTGCTTCCCATTGGCTTTACAAAAAGGGAACAAACCATGACATGGTAAAAGCTGAAGACTTGAGCATCATAAACCAATTGCGCGCGCTTCGTAATGAAGACTTGAGCGATGAGAAATTTTTTGCGGAACTGAAAAGCGATCTTCTTGGCGATTCAATTTATGTTTTTACTCCAAAGGGCGATGTAAAGGAACTTCCGGCTGGCGCAAATGCAATCGACTTTGCTTATGCGATTCATTCTGGCATAGGCGAAAAAGTTGTCGGCGCAAAAGCTGATGGAAAAATAATTCCTCTTACTCAGCCTTTAAAGAATACGCAGATTATTGAAATTCTTACAAATCCTCAGGCGCATCCAACTCAAAGCCAGCTTCAATCTGTAAAGACTTCAAAGGCGCGGCAAAAAATTCATTCTTGGCTTGTTGAAAATGATCCAACTTTTATTGACAAGGAGGCTCAGGAAAAACGTGAAGCGGAAATTGCGGCGAACACTTTGTATTCTAAAAAAATCGCCGAAGAAAATTCTGCGGAAAGAAAACGAAAGGCAGCCTTGAAAAAACAGCAGTCGCAAAATTTCACAGGAAGAATCCGCATTGAAAACGATACGAATTTTTTAGTTACAATTGCGCAATGCTGCAAGCCTGTTCCCGGAGATCCGATTGTCGGTTATGTTTCGCATAGCAGAGGAATAACCGTTCACCGGGCTGACTGTCTGACTTTTCTTAGAATTCCTGGAATTCAGAAGCGTTCTGTTGCTGTTGAGTGGGACACTTCTACTGATAAAAAGCAAGAAAAAAAAGACAAGCTTCTTGAGCAGAACAGGGAAAAATCGCGGCAAAAGCAAATTGAAAAAAATCAGTATAAAAAGCAGCGTTAAAAACTGTGTTGCATAAATGTTATTTTTTTTCTAATATTGCGTTATGAAATTGCTCGAAGATAGAATAAAAAAAGACGGCATTGTTTTGCCGGGAAATATTTTAAAAGTAAATAGTTTTTTAAATCATCAGATTGATGTTGACTTGCTTGATAAATTGGCAGAGGATTTTAAAAAGTCTTTCGACGGCGTGGATATAACGAAAATTGTTACGATTGAAGCAAGCGGAATTGCTGTTGCCTGTTCTGTCGCCAGAGCATTTGGAAATATTCCTGTTCTTTTTGCCAAGAAACATAAGAGCGCGGCTTTGTCGGATGACGTGTACTATTCTACAGTTTGGTCGCACACAAATTCTTGCAATTACAATATTGTTATTTCTAGGGAATATCTTTCTTCTGATGATAAAATTCTTTTGGTAGATGATTTTCTTGCGAATGGAAATGCAATGAACGGTTTGATTGAAATTGCTGAAAACGCCGGCGCAAAAGTGCAGGGAGTTTGTGTTGCAATTGAAAAGGCATTTCAGTCTGGCGGAGATGCGCTTCGTGAAAAAGGCATTCACGTTGAAAGCGGCGCAATAATTGAAAAAATGTCTTATAACGGCGATATAATTTTTAGAAGCTAAAAAAGTTTTTAATATTCTTTTTCACTTTATAGATTCCAGAATCAGCTCGACTGTTTTTGGAATCTTTTGTTTTTCTATGCCTGAATAATTTACAACAAATGTTTTGTCTATTTGGAAATTTTTATTCTCTTCTGAAAAAATTGAAAATTCTTCAAGTTCATAAAAAAAATCTTTCAGCGCTGAAATTTTTATTCCATTTTTTTTAAGCCGTGTTTCTAAAGTCTTTCCACTGAATTTGGAATTTATTGAAAGTAAAAAGTGAAGTCCTGAATTTTCCTCGTGGATTTTTACAAAATTTTTTAACTCTGAATTTTCAATTTTAAAAATCAGTTCGTTGCGAAGATTTCTGTAATAATTTTTCATCCTGATAATGTGCTTGGAATAATGCTCTTCTTTTATAAAATCAGCAAGCGCATATTGTTCAAACGAGTTTACCGTGCATGAACAGAAACTGAATTTTGAATTGAATTTTTCAGAAAGTTTTTTGGGAAGAACCATGTAGCTTATTCTAAACGAAGGCGAAAGTGTTTTTGAAAATGAATTTATGTAGATTACGTTTTCATTTTTTGAAGCGCACAAAAGTGGAAGTATTGGTTTTCCTGTAAATCGAAATTCGCTGTCGTAGTCATCTTCAATTATATAGCGGTCATTTTTTCCCTGCGCCCAAAATAAAAGTTCCATTCGCCTTTTTACAGGCATTACAATTCCTGTTGGAAAGTGATGGCTTGGAGTTACATGAACTACGGATGCGTTTGTTTTTCTTAAGGCATCTATATTAAGTCCGTTTTTGTCGATTGGAATATGTTTAATGTTTGCTCCATTCATTTCAAAAATCTGCGCAATTTTTTTGTATCCTGGATTTTCAACGGCATATATTTTTTCATTTCCTAAAAGATGAACGACAAAACTATAAAGCATTTCTGTTCCTGCGCCTACTACAATTTGTTCTGGAACTGCTTCTATGTTTTTAAAGCTTTTCAAATGCTTGCAGATTGCTTCTCTTAGTTCAAGCGTTCCTTGCAGCGGCTGGCTTTTTAAAAGATTTTCATGTGGACTGTTTAAAACTTTGCGCATTATTTTTGACCAGATTGAAAACGGAAATTTTTCCCAGCCAATAGAATTTGATTTTAGGTCTATGAAAATTTTTTCTTTGTTTTTTGAATTTATTTTTTTTATGATTTTTTCTTTTTTGTATTTGTGTTTATAAGAATTTGAGGAAAGGGATTTTATTTCTTTTGGAAGCTCTGTAACAAAAAATCCTTTTTTTTCAATTGAAAAAATGTAGCCCTGGCTTATTAATTCTGAGTAGGCATTTTGAACTGTGATTACGCTTACTCCCAAATGAGATGCAAGTGTTCGTTTTGATGGGAGTTTTTCATTTGGAGATAAGGTTCCGTCTATTATTTTTGATTTTATGTTTTCGATTAAAAAATCACAGAAAGTCATTGTTCCTTTTTTAGAAAAATCACAAGTAAACATATTTTTCTCTGGTTATACAAAAATTCTATTAATATGATTATATTAATAATGTCAGATTTTGTATATTATAAAATTTAAATTTTATAAATTGAGGTGTTTTATGGACAAACGTCTGCTTACAATTCAGGATATTTCATGCGTTGGACAGTGTTCGCTTACTGTTGCGCTTCCTGTTATTTCTGCCTGCGGAATCGAAACTGCTGTGCTTCCAAGTTCAGTTCTTTCAAATCATACTGCATTTAAAGCCTGGACATTTAATGATTTGACTAGCGACATGGAAAATATTTTAAATCAGTGGAAAAAAGAAAATATTACTTTCAGCGCATTTTATACAGGATATGTTTCTGAAACTCAAATTCCTATTATAAAAAAAATCATAAAAGAAACTTCTCGCAATGACGCGCTTGTCGTTGTGGATCCTGTAATGGCAGACAATGGAAAAATGTATCCGGGTTTTGCGCAGGATTTTCCAAAGAAGATGTCTGAGCTTTGCAACGGAGCGGATGTGATTCTTCCGAATATTACAGAAGCTTCTTTCCTTTTGGGAATTGAATATAGAAATGAAAATTACGGCAAGGATTATATTGAAAATATTTGCGATGGACTTATAAAACTTGGCGCAAAAAATGTTGTGCTTACTGGTGTAAGTTTTGAAAAGGAAAAACTTGGTGTTGCGGTTTGCAATGGAAAGTCAGTTGAATATTATTTTACAGAACGACTTCCTGCTCAGATGCACGGAACTGGCGATGTTTTTGCATCAGCATTTACGGGTGCACTCTGCAACGGAAAAGATTTGCTTGGTTCTGCAAAAATTGCGGCAAATTATGTTGTTGAGTCTATAAAGGCAACTCTTGATGACAAGGATCATTGGTACGGCGTAAAATTTGAAAAGGCGATTCCATATTTAGTTAAACAGATTTTTTCTGTATAATTGAATAATGTTTCCTCCTTTTGATGAAGAGCTGGCATTTAAATACTGTAAAGAAATAATTTCGCTTTTGGAAGAAAAAAAACTTTCTCTTGTTTATACAACGGAAAAAATCAGTGCGGAACGTTTTGCAAATGGAATTATGATTGGAGTTCTTGTTGCGAAAAATTCTGCGCAGGAAAATAAAATTCTTTTTACAGTTTCAGGAATTTCAAGAAAAATAGAAGGAAAATTCCACGATGCGATTTTTATTGAGCCGATTGTTTCTAACAGAAAAATTATGTCAGCTCTTCAAAAAAATGACAAAGAAATTCATCTGCTTACGGAAAAATTAAAATCTTGTCGAAAAGAAGATATTCAAGACTTGCAATTGCGCCGTTCTACGCTTACTTCTGAGTCTTTGGAAAAAGTGCATGAACTTTACAGTTTTTATTGCTTTGATAAAAAACTTCGTTCGCTGAAACAAATTTGTAAAAATCAACATCCTCCTACAGGGACTGGGGATTGCTGTGCTCCAAAGCTTTTAAATTTTGCATTTGAAAATAATTTGACTCCGCTTAGTATGTGCGAAGTTTTTTACGGAAAATCGACTGAAAAAAAAATATCAGGTTGCAAATATTCTCCTTGTGATGAAAGATGCGGCTTGATTCTTCCAGAAATTCTTGGCTTGACAATTTTATATCGTGACAAAGATATAATTGTTGTGAACAAGCAAAGCGGGCTTTTAAGTGTTCCTGGGCGCGGACCCGAAAAACAAGACTGCATTGTAAATCGTGTAAAAAAACTTTTTCCCGAATGTATTGGGCAGCCTTCTGTGCATAGGCTTGATATGGAAACTTCAGGACTTATGGTTCTTGCTTTTACAAAAGATGCTCATAGAAATTTATGCCGTCAATTTGAAGAAGGCCTTGTTCAAAAAAAATACGTCGCCTTGCTTGATGGGATTCTTGCAAAAAAGGGAATTCCGCAGACTGGAACCATGGAACTTTATTTTAGACTTGATATTGAAAATCGTCCGCATCAAATTTGGGATTCTGTATATGGAAAAAGGGCCGTTACTGAATGGCAAATCCTTAATGTGGAAAAATATTTGAGTCCTCTGGGAAATAAAAAAAATGTTACACGTGTTTTGTTTATTCCGCATACTGGGCGAACTCATCAGCTGCGTCTTGCAAGTGCTGATTCTCACGGTTTTGGAATTCCAATAATTGGCGATACCTTATACGGGCATTGCGAACCAAATGAACGGCTTATGCTTCATTCTTGCTATATAAAATTCACTCATCCTTCTACAGGACAAGTTATGGAATTTAACTGTGAAAGTGATTTTTAATTTGCTGAAAAAAATGCACTGCCGTTTTTGTAGCAGTGCAAGTTCTTGTTATACATTGAATTTAAAGAAAAGAACATCGCCGTCTTGCACGACATAATCTTTTCCTTCTTGGCGATATTTTCCTGCTTCTTTTATTTTGGCTTCTGAACCATACTGCCTCAAGTCATCGACAGTGTATGCTTCAGCTTTGATAAATCCTTTTTCAAAGTCTGTGTGAATTACGCCGGCCGCCTGTGGAGCTTTGTCTCCTTCGTGAATTGTCCAAGCGCGGCATTCATCAGATCCGCCTGTAAAAAATGTTCTAAGTCCCATAAGATGATAAACGTGTTTTGCAAGAACTGAAAGTCCGGACTCTTTTAATCCTACGCTTTCCATAAATTCTTTGCGGTCGTTTTCATCATCAATTTCCGCAAGATCAGCTTCAAATTTTCCGCAGATAACAATTGCTTCCGACTTTTGTTCTTTTGCAATTTTCTGAACCGCTTCAACATATTTGTTTGTTCCTGCAGGAATTGTGTCTTCGTCAATGTTGCAGATAAAAACTTGCGGCTTTATTGTGAGCAAGTGCAAATCATAAACTGCATTTTTTTCTTCATCAGTTAAGTCTGCCATGCGCGCGCATTTTCCGTCTGTAAGAAGGGGCTTGATTTTTTCAATTGCGCTGAAATATGGAGCAAGACGTTTTTCTTCATCTTTTCCGAGCGCGCGGATTTGCTTTGTAATTTTTTCTGCGCGCTTTGCGATTGTGTCCAAGTCAGCCTGTGCAAGTTCAAAATCAATTGTAAGAATGTCGCTTTCTGGATCTACAGGTGCTTCTGTTTTTGCATCATCGCGAACGTGCTGGATGTCCGGGTTGTCAAAGCAGCGGACAACATGGGCGATGACGGCTGTCTCGCGGATGTTTGCAAGAAATTTATTACCTAAACCTTCGCCGCTTGAAGCGCCTTTTATCAAGCCTGCAATATCAACAAAATCAACTGTTGCAGGAATTTTCTTTTTCGGCTGAAAAACACTTGCCATGAAGTCAAGTCTTTCATCTGGCAAATCAACTATTCCGATATTTGGATCAATTGTGCAGAATGGATAATTCGCAGCTTCTGCAGGAGCTTTTGTTAGCGCGCTGAAAATTGTTGACTTTCCTACATTTGGAAGTCCGACTATGCCGCAAGTAAGTTTCATATTTTTTCCCTTAATAAAAATTTAAAAAGTCGCTCAAGGTGAATTTTTAGAATGCAACTATTTTAATGCTTTTGCTTCAATTCTTCAATAAATAAGATTTTCACATGAAGTAAAAATCACTTTATAATTTTGTTTAAAACCTTGTCTTTCTGCCGCCAGTTCTTGTCAACTTTTACACGCAGGTCAATGTCAACTTTGTATGGAAAAATTTTTCTGCATTCTTTAATTGATTCAACTCTGATTGTTTTTATCATTGATGCGCCTTTCCCAATTACGATTCCTTTTTGACTTTCGCGCTCAACATAAATGTAGGCAAGGACTTTTAAAAGTTTTGGCGTTTGCATTTTTAGGTCGCTGATTTCAACATAGATCGCGTGCGGAAGTTCCTGCTCAAGCCTGTTGATTGCCTGTCCGCGGATAATTTCTGCAATTCTAAAATCAACTTCTTGATCCGTGTAAAATTCTTCTGGATAAAGATGCGGCTCCTCTTTTGCAAGATCAAAAAGTGCTTTTAAAACTTCATTTATATTTTTGTCTTCTTTTGCGCTGATTTCAATAATCCGTTCGTTTGGAAAATCAGGAAATTTTTTTTGAATGAAGCTTCTGGAATTTAGCGCATTGGATTTTGAATCTTCAGTTTTGTTGATTGCAATTACAACTTTGTCTTTGTGCGGAATCAGAAGAGAGGCAATCATTTCTTCTTCCTCGTTGTGCGGGCGAGTGGAATCGATGATGTAAAGAATTGCATCGCTTTCTTTTATATTTTCCTGCGCAATATTTGAAAGTTTTAGGTTCAGTTTTTTTTCGCTTAAATGAAGACCCGGCGTGTCAATAAAAACTAGCTGACCAAGAGAAGTGTTTATTATTCCGCGGATTGCGTTTCTTGTTGTCTGCGGAACTGGCGAAACTATGCTGACTTTTTCTCCGCTTGCTGTATTTAAAAATGTTGACTTTCCGGCTGAAGGTCGGCCTACAATGGAAACAAGCGCAGTCTTTGGTCCTGCTTTTTGAATTTCTGTATCAGTTTCTTTTTCTTCAATCATGCGCTTAGTATACAATTAAAAAAAAATAATTGATATACTTTGAAAAAAAATAGCTGCCCAAAAATTTAGGACAGCTTCAATTTTATTTTTCAAGAAGTTTTTTTGTTCTGCCTAACGCTTCTTTTATATCTGCGCAAATATTTTCTTTTCCGAGTTTTTCAATTATTCCCATTTTGCTGAACAGAATGTAGGGTTGCGTGTGGATTCCTGATATTACAATTGTGGTTCCATTTTTATCGCAAGCTGCCTTTGCCTGTTCAAGCGCGCGGATTCCGCCGGCATCAATATAAATCATGTTTCGCATTCTGAGCACAAGAACTTTTGCATTTGCTCCTGCGCGTTCAATTGCAAATTCGAATTTTCTTACAGTTCCGAAAAAAAGCGGACCGTCAATTTCGTAGACAACTGCGCCTTCTGGAACTTCGATGTTTTCTTCTATAAATGAATTTCCTGAGATTCCGCCTGCAATAGAATCCCGCCTGTTCTGAACTTCTGAAACATCTATCATTTTTTTTATGAAGAAGAACGCTGCGAATCCAAGACCGAATTCAATTGCAACTGTTAAGTCGATAAAGACTGTGATAAGAAAAGTCGCCGCCAAAACAAAGATGTCAGATTTTTGTCCTTTCAGCAAAGCCTTGACTGCCGGGAAGCCTGCCATGTTCCAGGAAACATTTATTAGCACTGCGGAAAGCGCCGCCATTGGAATGTAAACCGCATATTTTCCAAGAATCAGCATTATAAGAAGAAGCGTGATTGCGTGAATTATTCCAGCCACAGGAGTTTTTCCGCCGTTCTTTATATTTGTGGCAGTGCGCGCTATTGCTCCGGTTGCAGGAATTCCGCCGAAAATTGGAGACGCTATGTTTGCAATTCCTTGCGCGATAAGTTCTGTGTCAGAGTCGTGTTTTGTGCCTGTCATTCCGTCCGCAACAACTGCGCTCAAAAGACTTTCGATTGCCGCCAGAACTGCGATGGAAATTGAAGTTGGAAAAAGAGCAGTGATTGTTTCCACGCTGAACTGCGGAAGTGAAGGGGAAGGCAATGTTGAAGGTATGCTTCCGTAGCGCGAGCCGATTGTGTCTGTTTCAAGTCCGGCGTATTTTTTTAAAAGAATGCTTGCTGTTGTTGCGAGTATAATTACAATCAAGCTTCCTGGAATTTTTCCTGTGATTTTTTTGCAGAAGTTAGGCCAGGCAAAAATTATTGCAAGGCAAAGTGAAGCCATAATCAGCGAGTAATAATTTATGTGAGTTATGTTCATTGCGTAAGTTTCAATTTTGCCAACGAAGTTTCCCGGCATTTTTGAAAATCCTTCTGGGAAAACCGAAATTGAAAGCCCAAGAAAATCTCCGATTTGTCCTGTTGCAATTGTTACTGCGATTCCTGCGGTGAATCCCGTTACGATTGTGTACGGAATAAATTTTACAAGCCCGCCCATTTTAAATGCGCCGAGCATGATTAAAAGAATTCCTGCCATTACAGTTGCAGTTGCAAGTCCTGAATATCCGTACTTTGCGACAACGCCGTAAACGATTACAGCGAATGCTCCTGTTGGGCCTCCAATCTGAACTCGGCTTCCGCCTAAAAGTGAAATAAAAAATCCTGCTACGATTGCTGTAAAAAGCCCGCGCTCCGGCTCTACTCCAGAAGCGATTGCAAAAGCTATTGCCAAAGGAAGCGCAACAATGCCAACGATAATTCCAGCTGTAAGATCATTTAGAAATGTTTTTGACGAATACTTTTTTAATGTGTTAAGAATTTCTAGTTTGAACATAGTTGAAACATAATGATGTTTTAAATGAAAAAAATCAATGGAATGAAAACAGTTCTAAAAAAGAAGACTTTTAAATTAAAACTGGCAAACAACTGCTTCAGCATTCATCTGCCATTTTCTTTAAATTTTCATCAATAAATTTCCGTAAGTTTTCTATTATGTTTTCCTTGATTTGCTTGTTGTCTTCTGAAATCTGCTTGTCAAAACTTGAGGCGATTGGAAGAAAAAGCGTGTGAATGTCAACCTGCAATGAATCTGTAATCTGCGAGAGCGTTTTTTCGCTGGTCCAGGTTTTGCAAAGCTCGATGTTTTTTATCGTCTCGTCGGAAATTCCCGCCTTTTCTGCAAGCTCAAATTGCGTGAGCTTCTGCTGCTTTCTGATTCGTTTTAGATTTTCCGCTAGTCTTTTTTGGATGTCTGAAGATTTCATAGCAATTATTTTGAACAAAGATGTAAAAATCTAAATATCTTGATAAGCCATTTTTTAATAAAATATGGTTGATTATTTGGATTTTAAGTGTTATATTAAGACCGTTTGTGGCTAAAAATGGATGATTATTTGGAAAATTGAAGAATGTAAACTAGGAAAATATGAAAAAAGAAATTTTATTTGTGTGTTTTTTTATTTTTGTTTCGAATCTTTTTTGCGATAATTTTCCGCTTTGGTATGAAAATAAAAGCTTGCAGTTTCCTGATTTTGAATATATATCAGCGGTTGGAACTGGTTATAGTGAAACTTCTGCAAAAGATTCTGCGCTTTCCGAATTAGCATTGTACTTCGAGTCAAAAATTTCTGTTCAACGTTCTGCAAAATTTTACGGAACTGAAAAAACATTTGAAAAATCTGAAAAGCAGCGTTCAGTTTATTCAGAAACAAATATCGCGTCTGAAACAAAGCTTCCCTCTGTTTCTTTTACAAATTCATTTTTCAATTCTGCGCGGAATGAATATTCAGTTTGCACCTATATAAAAAAAAGCGACGCAATAAACGAATTCCAAGGAATTTTATCTGCTGGAATTTTAAGCGTGAATGAGAAAGTCAAAAAATCTGAAAACTCAAAAAATCCTTATCTTGCTTTTTCAGTTGCAAAGTCTGTTCTTGTTTCGCTTGAAAAATTGCAGGAAACGGCGCAGAGCCTTTCTGTTCTTGAGCCGAAAAGTGGAAGTGAAAGTTTAAAGTCAATCGGAATTCTTTCAGAGCGGGCGGACGGCATTATGTCGCGTGAAAAGCCGAAGTTGACTTTCAGCGTGGAAATTAAAAACGATGCCGAAAAGAACGTGGCTTATACAGTTCAGCAGCTTTTGGAATCGAAAGGATTTGTCTGCGGAATAAAAAATCCGAATTTCCTGATTTCTGGAAACGTTCATTTTTCGGAATCAAAAAATGCAGTCGGTGTTTTTGTGCGACCTTTCTTCTATCACAAAAACAGCAATATGAGCATAGCTATGAATATCGGTACTGTTCAAACTGCTCATTGATTTGAGCCGGGTATTTCGTATAGACTTTCGTGGTAATGAGTGGAGTTTAGTTTTTGAAAACAGCTGTGCATGATTTTGCATGGCTGTTTTTCATAATTTTTTCTAAGATTTTTTTTTACTATACAAAAATCTGTTGCAAACTTCGGTCTTTATGATTATTTTTATTGCATGAATCTTTCTGACTTTGAGTGGCTTGGACAGAATATCCGCGCGGAAAAACTTTTTGGAAGCGACAGCGCGCCTGCAAGTATTTTCCTTCTCCGTGAGAAATACGGAATTGAGCTTTCGGTCAGGGACGGATTTTTGCTCCGGCGTTACAACGGAACGGGCAGCAGAAACGGATTCGGTTTTCCTCTTTCGGTTTCTGAAAATTCATCTTTGAAAAATGCGCTTTCTTTTCTTGTCGAAAAATGCTCCGCGGAAAAAACGCCTCTCAGGTTCTGCCTCTGCACGCGCGACCAGAAAAATGAAATTGATTCCTGCCTTGCAGAAAATTTTCCGGGAATAAAAATCAGCTGGAATTCCGACCGAAACGACAGCGACTACATTTACCTTGCGAAAAATCTTGCGGAGCTTCCGGGGCAGAAATTTCACAAGAAGAAAAATCACATCGCGCGCTTCATGCGGCTTTACGAGAACCGCTGGGAATTCAAGCTTTTTCCGCAGAACGATATTGCGGACGATATTATTTATATAGAAGAAAAATGGCTGGAGGAGAAAAATTCTTCCGGCGGAAATCCCGACCATGCGCTTGTGCTTGAAAAAAAGAGCATTGCATCGGCGGTTGAATTCCATTCCGCGCTGAATATCCGTGGAGGAGTTCTTTACGTTGACAAGTCGCCTGCCGCGATGACGCTTGCAAGTCCGGTCTCGCCTAATGTTCTGGACATTCATTTCGAGAAGGCGCTTTCCGATTATGCGGCGGACGGCGCGTATTCCGTGGTGAACAATCTTTTTGCCAGAGAATCCGCAAATTTTCTGTACCTGAACCGCGAGGAGGACATGGGTGTTGAGGGACTGCGCAAGGCGAAACTTTCGTACAAGCCCGACATCATCCTGGACAAATTCTACGGCGAAGAGGAGGAGTGATTATGCTTTCAAAAATCTTAAAGAAATCTGACTGCGCGTCATGCCGGTTCTGCTGCTCGTTCCGCCGGCAGAGTCTGTGGGAGACACCGCTTTTTGACCGGGAGACAAAGGAGCGTCTTGAGAAGAAATTTCCGCTCGCACGTTTCCGCCCTGCAGGAGAAAAGTCGTTCACTGTTGATCTTTCCGGCGGTTACAGAACTGATGATCCTGACGAGGAGTCTGCCTGTCCGTTTTTGGACTCTGAAAAAGGCTGCGTTCTTTCTGATGAAGAAAAACCGTTTGACTGCAAAATCTGGCCGCTGCGTGCGGTGAGAAAATCTGCCGGCGGAAAAATTTTTGTCGCGCTGACTACGACCTGTCCGGCGGTGAACAGGCTTCCGTTTTCCGAAGTGCAGTCGCTCGTGAAATCCGGGCTTGGAGAGAAAATTCTTTCTTACGCTTTTGAACATCCCGACATTGTGAAGGACTGGCGCGGCGGATTTGTTGAGGTTGAATAGGTGAAATGCATTTTTGAATATGCTTCTCCGCTCGGAAAAATTTTTATCGGAAGCGACGGAGAATTCCTTACGGGGCTTTGGTTTGAATATTCGTTTGACGAGAAGAAGCACGCGGAAAATTCAGGCGGCGAGGTAAAGAAAGTTTCCGCGGATTCCCCGGATTTGCCTTCCGTGATTTCGGAAACCTGCCGCTGGCTTGACGTCTATTTTTCGGGAAGAGAGCCGGACTTTACGCCGGAATTCAGAATCGAAAATCTTACGCCCTTCAGAAAACTGGTTGTTGACGAGATGCTAAAAATTCCGTTCGGCGCGACGACAACTTACGGTGAGATTGCTAAAAATATCGCCGCAAAAAAAGGTCTTGGGAAAATGAGCGCGCAGGCGGTCGGCGGAGCTGTCGGCTGGAATCCGGTCTGCATTGTAGTTCCGTGCCACCGTGTTCTGGGAACGGACGGAAAACTTACAGGTTACGGCGGCGGAATCAGGAACAAAATCGCGCTCCTTAAAATTGAGGGAATCGACCCGGAGAAATTCACGCTCCCCAAGAGCCGGAAATTCATGTGAGAGAAATTTTTTGCATATAAGAAAATCTATGCTAGTTGTAAATTAGTCTCATGATAATTATGAAAATCTTATAGAATAATCCCTGCCGGAATTTACTGTTCAAATTATATCTTGAAACATTTTCCTGAAGTCAGTTTTGATTATGAAAGTCATAATGATGATTTTCTTTATGAGTATTATGAGGAAAAAGGTTTTTTGGAATCTATTGCTTCAAAAATCGGCATTGATAAAGCAATGAATAAGATTAATGATATTCTTGAAAACCAAAAAAAATTGAAGCAAGACTATAATGAAAGTTTTTATAGTATTCAGGCGGAAATAAAATACGTGATGAAAATGCAGATTGTATATCTTGCTGTTACTGCCGGCATAGTGAGTGTTGTTTTCATATTTTTCGGAATCATCTGCATCGTTATTCATAAGATGCTTGTTTATCAAAGCAAAACTTATTTGCTTGAGGAAAGTATAAGAAAAGACATTTTGACTTATAAGGAGGACAGAAGATGATGTTTTTTGTAGTTCTTGTTATTCTGTTTTTAATAATCTTTACATTCGTTCCAATAGTTATAAAGACATTCGGAAATGAAACTTTTGATGAAAATAAAGTTACTGGAAGAACAGTCAGAAAAACTCCAGAACAAAAAGCATTGAGGTTTAAATTCTTTGCAGCCGCACTTTTTGCTTTTATTTTTCTGATTTCCATTATATTTATTTTTTAACTTATCTTATTTATTCCTGAATGAAAGGCGGAGAAATCCGTCTTTTTTTTGTCTCAAAATTCTTGACAACCGATATTCAGTTTATTATATTTTATATTAGTTACGTTATGTAACTTAAAACTTGCACACAGAAGGTTATTTTATGAAAAAACTTTTAATTTCACTTTTGGCAGGAGGAATTCTTATGTTTGGAGCAAATGCGCAGAGTTCACAGGGCGCGCAAAACGCAAAAAAGACGGTTGTCTGCTATTTCAGTGCGACAGGTACGACGGAGCGGCTTGCAAAAACTGCGGCTTCAGCTTTGGGCGCGGACTTGCACGAAATTGTTCCGGCGCAAAAATATTCCAGTGCGGACTTGAACTGGCGCGATAAAAGTTCCCGCTGCGTAAAGGAAAACAACGATGTAAAAAGCCGTCCTGAGACCGCAAACTCAATCGATTTAAGCGGCTACGACAACGTAATTATCGCGTATCCAATCTGGTGGGGACTCGCGCCGAAAATCATCTACACTTTCGTTGAACAAAACGACCTGAACGGCAAAAATCTTGTGGCACTCTGCACAAGCGGCGGAAGCGGACTTGGACGAAGCGGCTCGGATTTGGCAAAGCACGCAAAAGACGCGGTTTTGAAAGGCGGCCGGGAATTCAGAGGAAGCGCGTCTGGCGAGGAAATGAAAAAATACATCGACGGAATTTTGAAATAAAATTTCGGTTGTTTTGGAAGTTCTACGAGATTTGACGGCAAAAATAATCTGTGCTATATTATGTGAAAGGAAATGCCCGATTCAGTCGGTCGTCTCCACATGATTGGTAATAAAGCCGCTCAATGTGTCGAAAACGAAAGGGCGGCTTTACTTTTTAACTCTTCTTATTTTTCAGGTAAGAAAGGGCTTCAAGAATTAGAATGGCTAAATTAATAGCCAACGAAATAATTTCGTAAATCGTCATCTTCGTAAGCCTCCCTTGTTCAAATTCCAGCAAGTCAAGCAAGCTGGTTGAGTCCGGGAGACGCCGCCTTTTGAATCAGGCACTTCCAAAGCAATCCTAACACATTTTATTTCTACTGTATATATGTAAAGTCTTAATTCTAAAGACAAAATCTGCTTGAATCAAAAAAAATTTGACAGGATAAAAATCATGGCACAAAACGAAAACGAATCAAAAGAAAATCCGAAAATAGTTCAAACGGCAGGGCGCACGGCACTTGGCGAGTTTGCTCCGGACTTTGCACACTTCAACGATGACATTCTCTTCGGCGAAAACTGGAATAATCACGACATCGACCTGAAAACCCGATGCATTATCACGGTTGTTGCCCTTATGTCGCAGGGAATCACGGACAATTCGCTAAAATATCACCTTGAAAATGCCAAGAAAAACGGCGTCACCAAAAACGAGATTACCGCGGTTGTAACTCACGTTGCATTCTATGCTGGCTGGCCGAAAGCGTGGGCGGTTTTCAATCTGGCAAAGCAGGTCTGGACGGAATAGCTGGAGCTTCCGGCAGCGGTCTTCATTTCACTTCGTTACATTCCGACCGCCGCCGTCGGGCTATTCGCACTTCGCTCACCGCTCATCCTCCGCACTCGCTGCAACCTGCGGTTTCCGCTCGCTTGCGGTGGACTGCTTCGCAGGTGCTACTATCCCTAAGCCATTTGGAGAAAAATATGAAAAAACTGATTTCAGTTTTACTTGCGCTTTTTGCCACGGTCGGCATTTTTGCACAGCCGCAGAAAATGAGCATTGAATTCGGCGGAAAATCTTACGAGCTGAATCTTGCTTCAAACAAAACTGCTGAAACTTTTGCAAAATCTGTTGGCGGAAAAAGCCTTTCGATGACAAAATACGGCGGCTTCGAGTTTTACAGCTACATCGCGCTCGACTATGGCAAAAGCGACGCGACAACTTCCGTTTACAAGGCTGGACGCGTTTACTACAACTTGAATTTTCAGGCGATTTCCGTTGCCTATGATGACCACAGCATCGGTTCTGCAAAGGCCGTTGAAATCGGAGAATTTGCGGACAAATCGGCTTGCGACGTTCTAAAAAATCTTTCCAACGAAAGCGTTTTTTCTTTCAAAAAGTCTGAATCTGTTGCGGCGGTTTCTGAAAAATCTCTTTCTGATTCAAAAAAGCTCGTCGTTTTCTACAGCCTTACCGAAACAACTGTAAAACTTGCGAGTCGGATTGCAAGCGAGAGTGGCGCGGACTTGTTTCGGCTTGAATGCAAAATTCCGTACTCAAAAAATATGAACGAGTGCGACCGCGAGTCAAAGGCGGACATAAAAAACGGCGTTCACCGCGAGCTTGCTTCCGTTCCGAATCTTTCTGACTACAACGTGATTTTTGTGGGAACTCCTGTCTGGTCGGACGACATGGCAAATCCTGTCGAGACTTTTCTTTTGCAGGCGGACTTGCGCGGAAAAACAGTCGTACCGTTCTGCACTTACTGGTCGAGCGGGTGCGATTCAACTTTGCGGCGGATTTCTGACTTGAGCAAGGGCGCAAAAACTCTTGAAGGAATCGGTCAGGCTCACGCGCAGACAGCGGATGTTTCTTCCTGGCTCAAAAAAATCGGGCTGAAATAAACGGAGAAAGTTATCATTATCCGATTTGAAAATTTACTGCCATTATCCAGCTTGACTGGATAATCTCCTGTAGTGAGTAAAGATTGCCTTGTCGCGCAAGGCAATGACAAAAAGGCGAACTTATGAAAAAATCACTTTTGATTATTGGAGTTTTTTTGGCGGCGTGCGCGGTTCTTTCGGCAGAATCTGAAAAATCAGCGGCTCAAAATGAACGAACTGTAAAGCTGAACAGCGGCTACGAAATGCCGGTTGCGGGGCTTGGAACTTGGACTTTGACTGGCGAAACCTGCGAGAATGCGGTTTATTCCGCGCTCAAGATAGGCGTGCGTCTGATTGACACTGCGAAATATTACGGAAACGAGGCGGACGTTGGAAAGGCGATTAAGCGTGCTGTCTCGGAAAAAATCTGCACACGCGGCGAGATTTTTGTTACGACAAAAATTGTTCCGTGGACGGCTGACCCGGCGGCGGATATTGAAGATTCGCTTGAAAAACTCGGCGTTGACTACATCGACTTGTGTTTGCTTCATCAGCACGGAAGCGGCGACGACAGAGTTTACCGAGCGATGGAAAAAGCGTGCAAGGAAGGCAAAATCCGCTCTATTGGAATTTCAAACTTTTACACGGCGCGCGATGTTGAGCATTTTGTCCGCGATTTTGAAATCAAGCCGGCGGTGATTCAAAATGAGAACCACATTTTTTATCAGGGAACGGAACTCCGCGACTGGTGCAAAAAATACGGAATCAGGCTCGAAAGCTATTATCCGTTCGGAGGACGCGGTCACACAAAGCAGAGTTTTGAAAATCCGGTGATAAAAAAAATCGCCGCCGCCCACAAAAAGACTTCCGCGCAGGTGATTGTCCGCTGGCACATTCAAAGCGGATTTACTGCGATTCCCGGCAGTTCCAATCCAAAGCACATTGCGGAAAACTACGACGTTTGGAATTTTTCTCTGACCGATGAAGAAATGGCGCAGATTGCAAAACTGAATACTGGGAAAAGATATGAGAACTGGTAGAAATGAAAGAAAATATGGAATTTGGCCTTTTCCGCTCGGAATTGTTCAATTTCTATTTCCCGTTTGCCGTTTCCGGCTGGAAATGACAAACGGGAAATTATTTTTTGCTTTTTTCAGGTGGAAATGAGCCGTTTTTAAATTCCGTTTTGTGTTTCCGGGCGGTTTTGACTTGCGGGATTTTTTATTTTCCTCAAAATCTAAAAATCTTCACACAATCTTGACATTTCCGAAAGAAAATCTTGAAATGCGAATTCTATTATGGCGATGTCAAAAGCAGAGAGGGGAACGGAATAGATGCCTGTGCGTCAAAGTCCGTTGTAAAACTGCTCTGTTTTGTGGCAAGGAAAAATCTATGAAAAAGACAATTTTTACTTTGGGTGTATCGGCATTGGTTGCGGCTTCAGTTTTTGCGCAGGAATTTAATCCTTCTTCATCAGTGCTCGGCGAGCTTAACACAAAACCAAACGCTGAGGCAACTGCAAATCAGGAAGCTCTTTCTGAAAACGCGGAGGACAAGACTCTTTCCGCACAGGAAATTTCAAAGTCGATTGAGAAAGTTGACGGAATAAAAATCTTCGCCAGCGTTCTCAAAAATTCTTCCGACAAAATCAAGGAAGTTGATTCTGACACAGGCGTTACGGTTCTTGCTCCGATTGACGCAATCGCCGACACTGGAAAAATCACCCAGAACATTTCCGACTACATCGTTCCTGAAAAGCTCACAAAGGAAAATCTTGAGGCAAAGAGTTCCGTTCAGACACTTTCGGGAAAAACTCTTCCTGTTGAAGTAAAGGATTCTGCGATTCTTATAAACAACGTTGAGGTTGCGGGACTTGCTGACAGTGCGGATGACAAGGTTGCGGTTCTCCGCCTTGCAAATAACTTCAGCGAAGCAACTTCTGTAGCACTTGCAGAGTAGAAAAAATATCGGGTAAACGTTACTGTCATTCCCTTTGCAACAAAACTGTCATTCCCTTGCTTGACAAGGGAATCTGTTGAAGAGGATTATCCGGTCAAGCCGGATAATGACAAGTTAATACGTCAGACAATGACAAAAGAAACTATAAAATAAGAGGAAGAAAAAATGAAAACAACAAAAAAAGCTTTTATCGCCGTATCAATGATAGGATTCGCCGCAATGATGTTCTCTTGCGCCGGAACAAACAAAAATGCCCCTTCCGCACAGGAAGCAACTGACAGAACAGTATTGGAAGAAGCTCCAGCTGAAACTCCGGCAGAAGAAAATCTTCCTGAACAAAACGCCTTGCAGGAAGAAAATCCGGCCGCCGTTCAGGAGGAAGTTCCACAGAACAACGATGTTTCTACTCCAGTTGCACAGTAGAAATCATCTTTAAATACAACAGCAAAGCCATCCTTCTTTAGTTAAAAACTGTTTTCAGCAGAGCCGGAGCAAGTCTCCAATCCGGTTCTGCTGATTTTTTATTTGAGCGTTCGCCGCAAAACTTCGTTTTGCTTCACGAGTTTTTGCTAGACAAAAACTCTCGGCTGGTTCATCTCCAGGGCAAACGCATGTAAAAACTCTTTCTGATAAAATTACAGAAAGTGTGAAA
>JAUNWH010000040.1 GCA_030540405.1 Spirochaetales bacterium | reverse complement strand
AATAGCTGTTTAGAGATTTAAAACAAAAAAATTTTACATGCGTTTGCCCTGAATTGCAATGTGTGGGAGTGGTGCGGAGACTTAGACGAGTACATTTGGAACCCAAGGAACGATTCCTCCATGCGCTCTTACTGCGGTGGCAGTTGTTTCAATAATGCTGATGCCTGTGAGATCGGACTTCGAAGTCTAGCTGGTGCCTACCGCAAGTACTTTCATGTTGGTTTCCGCGTTGTCCGCACAAATTAAAGCTTATTGCTATATTTTGAATGTAAACTGCTAAAAAAATTAGGAGAAATTATGTTTTCAATAAATGTGTTTTTCTATAATACAGAGCAAAAACTTGGTTCTAGCACAATGAATAATACCGCTTTCGATTGGAATAGAAACATGGCAAAATCTTTTGAATTTGTTCCGTCTGAAGAATTTCAGAATAATTATGTGCTTGGAAAATTCTTTTTAAAAGATTGTGTACAACAAGAACAGAAAAATGAAAAAACTACAGATTTTTATGTTTCTTGTTGCAAATTTCTTTGTAGAAACAAAGATCCACACAAACAATTTGATGATGAAGCAAATAGTAAATGGGAAGAATTCCCGAATAATGAGGAGTAAAAAATGAAATATTTTTTAATTATTTTGGTTGTACTTGGTTTAATAATGCAGTGCACTACCAGGTGTAACTCAAATTCTGCGATTGAACTATATAAGAAAGGGAACTATGAAGAAGCTTATGAAAAGTTTTCAGGACAAGATGAATTTGGCATGACACCGATCCAATTGTATTATTACTATTTGACTTGTAAAAAGACTGGAAATGATACTAAAGATTTAAAACGCAAAGCTTTCTCTAATTTGTACTCATCTTTTAATAGTGGAAAGAAGAAATTTAAGAAAGAATTTGGCGATGAAGTTTATGCTGAATTTGTTCTCTATGAAAATCAAAGCGATGCATTTGATGCGGCAGAACTTTCTATCAAACAAATATTGAAAAACCCATCATCCCTGAATGTTTTACAAAAATCTATAGCCGATTCTAAAACAGTTGGAAACCAGTATTTCTATCTTGTAAAAATGCGGATTAGCGCAACAAATTCTTTCGGCGGAACTGTTTCTGAATGGTACGTAGTAGAAGTCATAATTGATTCAAAAGGAAATAAACTAACTCGTAATAATATTGAAAGATTTGATTCAGAGCCGTCTTCCTATGGAATAAGCGTTTGCAAAACTATGTTTGGCTGGTAACGCGATAAAATGAAAAAAATAATATTTCTATTATTCTCAATCTTTTTACTTGTGTCCTGCAATGAAAAATCAAAAACGGTTACATCAGAGCAAAGGCAAGCTGAAAATAATATTGATGTGTTCAAAGGCGCGTGGTTCTTGACTTCTGCAGAAGATGAGGGAATCCAGAATCTGATAGATATGGGCTTAGGTTCAATTCTTGGAATTTATGCAGACGGAACTTTCAAGCTTGAGTTAACCGTCAACGGAGAAAAACCTCAAGACGGAGAAATGAAAAATGCAGGAACTTGGACCTTTAGTTCTGACGGCAAGTATCTTGACATTTTACTCCCTGACAAGGAATACGGAGGATTTACAAAAGGCACGATAAAAAAAGTGGGGAAGAGTATTTACTATAAAAATCCTGCTGATAACAGTGCGATGATTTACACAAGAAATTAAAAGATATTTCTTGTGTAAAATATACTTGGCAATTCCGACCAATTTTAGAAAAAATATAGCCTTTTCAATAATTATATATTTTGAAAAGGCTATTTCTCTAAATTCGTTATCTTCTCCGTGGGGTAATCGACATGAGTGACTCTAGGGGTGGTATTCCGACGACAAGACATTTTCACCCTTATCTACACCGACTACAGAAGCATCTGGCTTGGCTTCCGCATTGTCCGCCCTTTAAGCAAAAAATAGCGAGCTGCGAGACAGATTCTGCAAGCTAAAAAAAACAACTGGGGCTCTCTAACGCCCCAGCAATAGTATGCTGAGCTTTTATCATAAAATTATTTTTTAGGAAACATTATGAAAAAACAAAAAGAATCAATAAAATTTAAAAATGCAAATAATATAGAAACAATAAAGTTCTGTTTAAACTCGAACTTCAAGGCAAAAAACGCATATCATTACACAACACTTGAAACCTTGCATAAAATTTTCAGTTTCAATACTTTGAGATTTTCAAGACTAACAATTATGAATGATATTAAAGAACTGTATTTTGCAGAAGAATGCAGAGATTACTTTTTCTGCCTTACAGAAGAAAAAGATGTAATTGAAAACTTCGGCATGTGGGCGATGTACGGAAAGATAACAGAATATAGCCAAGAAAATCCTACAGGCAACAACATAGGCGTAAAAATACGATTTACCAAGGAAGTCATTGAAAATCTAAGAAATGAACTTTCACTAAAGTTTCATTCTGTCGGATATGCAGATTTAATGGAAAAAGGCTCTTCTAAAATTAGTTGCGGAACTATTACCACTGCAAAAGACATCAAGCTAGACAGCAATATTCTTGCAGGATATATAAAAGACAACGCATGGAAATATGAATCAGAATTCCGCTTTAGGCAGACAAGCAGTAAAGTTACAGAAAAAGAAGATTTTATTGACCTTAAAATTTCAGATGAAATTTTAAGCAGCCTCGTTGCTTATCCTTGTCCTCTTTCCTCAAAAGAAGAATGTGAAAGAATATTCAAAAGCCTTGATAAAAAAGACGAAACCGCGATTATCTTTCCGCACTTTGAAGAAAACAAATATAAAGATACATACAGACTTCAAAAAACTAAAAACTAAGCGGCATGCGCTTCATTATGCTTAAGGCATGGACATTTCCCTTTCATACTATTTTTTTAATATTTTCTATTGTTGAAAGAAGAATTATGAGTTATTATTGTTGTATGGCAATCGTTACAGCTCAGGTTATCAATCGCTATTACGAAAATTACAAAGACACAGAAATCACCTTTTCAAAGGAAATAATACATACTCTAAAAATGGACCCGCGCCAGGTTTATATAAAATGCAGCGGACTTCAATGGCCTTGTATTATAAATTCAACATCATTCAATCAGGCAAAAATAATCCTCGGGACTAAAAGCGGAGCCTATGCAGTGCTTTCAAATAAATCCGCGCCGCCTGTAAGCTTAAGATTTTGCTTTTACCAGCCAGATGGCCAGCTGATGAGTTTTTTTGTTACAGCAAAAGTCTGCCTAATTGAACCGTACATGAACAGCACGGATCTTTCTATTATTACGATTCAGTACACACAAAGGCCGCCGGACGACTTGATTCTGATGATTGGAAACATTCTTGATGCTAATTCCAATGCGGCAAGAAGAAAAGAAGAGCGAATTCTTATAACTCAGGAATCAATGCGCAAGCTCGGACTTCAGAAAAAGGAAATTGTAATTTATATACAAAATGTTCCGCGCCATTGCATTTTGCAGGACTTGTCATTTGGAGGCGCAAAAGTTGTTCTGCTTGGACTTGCAAAATTCCTTATAAACAAGGAAGCTCTTATTCAGCTTGAATTTGAAGATCCTCACGAAACAATTTCGATCCGCGGAATTATTGTAAGGACAGATTTTATAGAAGGCAGAAAAGACATTATTTCAGCAAGCATAAAATTTGCGGAAGATTCCATAAGCCTTGCATATAAAGTCCACATAAATAAATACATTGCAAACACCAAGCGCAAAGAACTGGACAATAAATTTACAGCCGGAGAACTTGAAGACGTTCAGCCTGCGGATGAGCCAAAGCCAGCAGCTTCTGTTCAGCCGGAAAATTCAGCAACATAATTTTAGCAAGGAAAAAAATGGTTTCTACAAATTCACTGGATTCTATCTATTTTATAAAACTGCCGGAAGGCTCAGTCCTTTCTCCAAAGGCAATGAAAATCGATCCTAAAATTCCGCTGCCTGTTCAGAAAAAAAATCCGGAAGATCCAGTTGAACAAGATGCGGCAAAACTTTCAGAAGAGCAGATTCTTTCTGGCATTTTAACAGTTCTTGCCTACGACAAAAAGAATGAAAATGCAGAATATTACCGCAAACTGATTACAGATGTCCGCCCCGGAATAAAAAAGGAACTGGCAGAAGCTGCAATATTAAAAGCCCGCAATGAAGACTGGGATTTGGCGGAAGAAATCTGGCTGGCAGTAAACGGAATCGACCCGCAAGACAAAGCAATAATCCTGAACATGGCGATTTTCTTTGACCAGAAAGCAGACAGCTACCGGCGCAATTCATTGAACGAAGACGCAGATGCTTACGATGAAGCCGCGCTTGACTACTACAAGCAGGCAATGGACAGCGACAAAGAAATTCCAGACGCATATTTTAACGCCGGCTTTTTCTACTTGAAAAAACGTGATTACGGCGAAGCGAAAGGCTGCTTTGAAAGTTACCTCGGACTTGTCGCAGATGCAAAAGACGAAGAGCTTGGCGAAAACGGAATTTACAAGAAAGAACGCGCTCAGGAAATCATCAATAAAATTTCAAACCGCAATTTGGAAAACGACAGATTCCGCGACGCATACAAATTGATTTCTGAAGGCCAGGAAGAAAAAGGACTTGAAGAAATCAGAAAATTCATAAGGGATAATCCTGTTGTTTGGAACGCGTGGTTCTTGCTTGGCTGGGGACTTAGGCGGCTTGGACGATTTGAAGACGCAAAGCAGGCATTTTTAAAAGCAAGAGAATGCGAAGGCGGAGACGAAAACGCAGACACATTAAATGAACTTGCAATCTGCCAGATGGAAACAGGCGAATTAAAAGAAGCAAAAGAAACTTTGGTAGATGCGCTTTCACTGGATTCAGAAAACACAAAAATTATAAGCAACCTCGGATGCCTGTGCTTAAAAATGAACCAGAATGAAGAAGCCAGAAAATATTTTGAAGTTGTCCTTGAAATCGACCCGGATGACAAAATTGCCGCAGCGCAAATAGCAAAGCTGGATGCTGGACTTTAGCGCGCTTTAATCCAAAACAACTTTATCGCCAGTTTTTATTCCATTTTTTTCAAACCAGCCCTGCGGAACTTCCAAAGCATATCTTACAGAACGAGTGCTTTTTACAGGAGCAAGGCTAAAAGGCGTCATATCAAAAATATTTTGAATTTTTCCAGTTCTATCAATGTAGGCAATTGAAAGCGGATGCGGAGTGTTTTTCATCCAGAAACTTAAAACCTGATCTTTTTCAAAAACAAAGAGCATCCCAGTTCCTTCTGGAATATTCTTGCGGTTCATAAATCCGTAGTTACGCTCTTCTTCTTTTTGGGCAATTTCAGCTTTTACAAAAATAGAATTTCCTGCGAAAGTTAAAATTTCAATTTCTTTTATAGGAAGATTAAACTTTTTATTTTGGCACGAAACAAAAAAAGGAACAAAAGCACAAATTGCAAAAATCACAAAAAACTTAAAATTTTTCATAAATCAAAGCCCTTCAAGGAATTCATCCCGCGCCATTTCTTCCGCGCTTTTATTTACAAGAGCCTTTGACTGCAGCTCCTCGAAAATTTTCCTGTCAGTATATTTTAAAGTCAGCGGACGTTCCAGGGACATAATCACGTTGTCGTCTTTCCATTCAGATTTTTCAGGATTAAGAGAAGATGGATTTCCATATTTTTCAGTCAATGAGGAAAAAACAGAATAATGGTCAATTTTCGAGCGGCGCAAGTTCAGCGTAATTGTGTAAAGCTTGTCTTCATAAAACTGAAACCAGCAGCGGTCAAGAAACGAATACGGAGCATTTTTTGAAGTGTCGGTTTCTATTAAAGTTCTGTTTTCCCCAGGCAAAAGCGAAACATCTCTGTCGCCTCTGTAGCCAAAGTTCAAATCTTTTTTTAAAGCCTCTTTTACCTGATCCACAGACATTCCAAGCTGTATTCCGCGGTAACCAAAAGGAAGCGCATCTTCAGCAAAAAAAGGAAAAGCCAAAAATAAAGCAAAAATGCAGATAAAAATTCTTTTAATTCGCATGTTTTGAGCTCTGTTTCCTATAGAAAGCAGCTTGTTTTACAAGCTCCTCAACGTCAGGCACATCAATTTTTCCGCCCACAATTTTTATGTTCTGGTCATACTGAATCTGCCGGCAGGCTTCACCTTGCTGTTCTCGCGGAATTGCGCAAAGCTTAAACACATCCGTCAAAGAAAGTCCGGAATGATAAATGCTGCCCTTCACAAAAGGAACTCTTTGCTTTTCAATCTGAAGCGAAATCATATCGATAAGTTTTTCCCTCAAATCGCCAAGCTGAGTATTTGCAAGCTGACGATGCATCGCCCAAAGACGCTCTGCAAACATCATTGTAAGCTTTGAAATCATCTGCGGCTGGGTTGTAACCATCTGATTGAAGTTCGCCATATTCACAACCATAAGACGGCAAGGCTCGTGGGCAATCGCACTTGCAGAACGTGGCTTGTTTTCAAGAAGAGCCATTTCGCCAAACATATCGCCTTTCTTTAAAAGCGCAAGAGTAACTTCATTTCCGTCTACAACTTTTGAAATTCTTACAGAGCCTTCCTGAATTATAAACATATCCGCGCCTTTCTGACATTCAGAAAAAATCATTGAGTCGGCAGGATACTCACGGAAAGTTTCATTTGACGGCTCCAAGTAAACGGCTTTTGCCCTTTGCCGCAAAGCAATAAATTTTCGCTTTGCATTTTCAATATTGATCCCAGTTGGACACTGCTTTAAATACTGATAATATCCGTACAAAGCTATATTGCAATGTCCTGATTTTTCGTAATATTCCGCTATAGAAAAAAGAGATTCAGGCGAATCCAAAATTATATTTTTGAGCGTAAGCTTCGTAAGCTGGTCATTCACAATCCTCATGTCGCGGGCAAAAGAACGCACTATCTTCATAGCAACTGGCGTGTTTTTCATAATCAGCTCTGGATACTGGCTTTTTTGAACCATAATTGCAACTACAGGGGTCAATGCGACAACATTTTTTGTCTGTCCATGTCCAGACATGCAGGAAACAACTCCAATAAAGTCACCCGGACCTAAAACTTCAGGAGCTGCTCCTGGAATTGCAACCTCATTGAAACACTTTACCTTTCCGCTTTGGATAATAAAAAATCTGTCATTTGCAGAAGTTCCTTCAACAAGGATATATGAGTTCTGCTTAAAATTCACAAATGAAAGCTGAAGCAATTTCGAACCACCTTCTAAACAAAAACAACTTCACATTCCAACATAAAACCAGTCCGCTTCTTCACTTTTTCTTGCGCAAGCTGAACAAGTTTTTTTATATCAGAACAAGTTGCGTTTCCTGTATTTATAATTATATTTCCATGCCACGGAGCTATTTGCGCCCCGCCGATTTTCGCACCTTTCAAGCCGGCTTCATCAATAAGCTTTCCGCTTGGCTCTCCAAAATTCCGGTTGTTTTTAAAAACACTTCCAGAACTCGGAGCTTTAAAATGCCCTTTTTGTTCTCGGTCTTTTATAAAGCTTTCGCACGCAGCTTTCAGTTCAGAAATTTTTTCAGGCTGGCATTTTTCCGCTTTAAAGGCAACTTTTGTTATAACAACGGATTTTTCCATAAACGGCGAATGCTTATAAGCCCACTGCGCACAATCTTTATTATTATGATACATTTTTATATGTTTCTCAAGAAATTTATAGGAATTTTCATCAAAATTTTCCAAGTCAAGATATTCAACAAATTCGATTTTTGAGCTTATGTCATTTGAATAGCAACGGGCATTCATATAGCAGGCTCCGCCGCAAGTTCCAGGAAGCCCCGCAAAAGATTCCATTCCAGAAATTCCGTTTTCCGCAAAGAATTCCACTGCACGGCTAGTTTCAACTCCAGAACCGCAAACTACAATTCCGTTTTCAAGTTTAATAGAAGAAAACGCATTCATTGAAATAACAACGCCGCAAAACCCTTTGTCGTTTACAATCAAGTTGCTTCCGCCGCCAAGAACGAAAAAATCCACGGAATTTTTTTTGCACTCTGAAATAACAAGCGCAAGAGAAAAAACGTCTGCCGGCTCAGCAAAAAGCTCAGCATTTCCGCCAACTTTCATCGTTGTGTGAAGGCTCATCATCTCATCGGGCAAAAGCCGGCCTTTGTACAAGTTCTTGATATTTTCAACTATTTTGCGTATTCTGTTAGTCATTGCATTTCATTTTATAGAAAAAAATTAAAAAAATCGATAGCGAAAACAAGCACTTTATAATACGCATAAGATTTTTCAATGGAGGAAAAATATGGCGTTGAGACTGTACAACACAATGGGCCGCAAGATAGAAGAATTCGTTCCGATTCACGAAGGTTTTGTGGGATTTTACGGATGCGGACCGACCGTCTACAATTACGCGCACATCGGAAACCTCCGCGCATACGTTTTTCTTGATACGCTTGACCGCACGCTCACTTTCCTCGGATACGACAAAAAGCACGTCATGAACATAACCGACATCGGACATCTTACAGGAGACGCAGACGAGGGCGAGGACAAAATGCTCAAGACGGCGCAGGAACGCCACCAGTCGGTTCTTGAAGTCGCAAAATTCTACACGGACGCATTTTTCAAGGACATCGACAGGCTGAACATAATCAGACCGGATGTCGTCTGCAAGGCGACTGAACACGTTCAGGACATGATTGAGCTTATCAAGAGAATTGAAGCGAACGGACACACATATATGTCCGGCGGAAACCTCTACTACGACGTTACGACTTATCCCGACTACGGAAAGCTCGCCAACCTGAACCTTGACGATTTAAAAGCCGGCGCAAGAATAGAAGTTGACCAGAACAAGCGCAATCCCTACGACTTTGTCCTCTGGTTCACAAAATCAAAATTTGAAAATCAGGCCCTGACCTGGGATTCTCCCTGGGGAAGAGGCTATCCGGGCTGGCACATCGAATGTTCCGCAATGAGCATGAAATACCTCGGCGAGCATTTTGACATCCACACGGGCGGAATCGACCACATTCCGATTCACCACACAAACGAAATCGCACAGTCGGAAGGCGCAACCGGCCACAAATGGGTGAACTACTGGCTGCACAACGAATTCCTGGTGATTGCAAAAGACAAAAAAGCCGCAGAATCTGGCCAGGCAGAAAAAATGTCAAAATCCCATGGTAACTTTTTAACGCTTCAGTCATTAATAGACAAAGGATACGATCCGCTCGACTACAGATTTTTCCTTTTGGGAGGACATTACCGCAAGCAAATTTATTTCAGCTGGGACGCAATGGATTCAGCAAAAAATTCAAGAGCGGCTCTTGTTCAGCGTGTTGCCCGGCTTGCTCAAAATGCAGGCGGTGCAGATTCCCTGAACTGCTCAAAAGTTTACGCAAAAGGCGAAGCTTGCAAAACTGAAAATCTATCTGAAAAAGCAAAGGAATATATAGAAAAATTCCAAGCCGCTTTGGAAAACGACCTTTCAACTCCAGTTGCATTGAGCTGCATTCAAAAAGCAGTCAAAGACGGCTCTTTAAAGCCAGAAGAATCGCTTGAGCTTGTGCGCAGAATGGACAGTGTAATTGGCTTGAACCTTGTAAAATCTGCCGCTGATTTTCTTGCTGAACAGGAAAAAGAACAAAAGGCTTCCATTCCAGACCATTCAGGAGATCCCGAGGCACAGGAAATTGACGCGCTTGTGGCAGAAAGAGTTGAAGCAAAAAAAGCAAAAAATTTTGCAAGAGCCGATGAAATCCGCAATATGCTTTCATCCCGCGGAATAATTATAACAGACACGCCAAATGGAGCAGTTTGGAAGCGTTCTTAAAAAAACAGAAAAAATGTAACTAAACAGGACTTATTGTGTTTTCTTTTAATAAAAGTGAATCAGGCTCGATAAATTGCGCGGATTCAAAGGACTTTAGAAAATTATACGACTCTGCGATGGAACTTTTATTTAAAGTTTCGTTTAAAATTGTAGAAGATGAAGAAGCCGCAGAAGATTTGGTTCACGACTCATTTATAAAGGCAAACGAAAAGGCAATGGTTTTTCCTTCTATAAATGACGCAGTTTTCTGGCTGATCAGAGTTGTAAAAAACGCTTCGCTGAATTATGCAAAACGAAAAGTCAGAGAGGCGACCGCTTACCACAAGGCGCTTTATGAAGGCCGTCAGCAAATGGAAAGCGGCGAAACTGAGCTTTTAAAAAAGGAAGCAAAAAAAATTGCGCTCGAAGCCTTAAACAAGCTTCCTGACAATTTAAAAGAAGTGCTTATTCTAAAAGAATATGCCGATATGAATTACAAGGATATTGGCCGCCAGCTCGGAATCACAGAGGGGAATGTAAAGGTGCGGGTTTTCCGGGCAAAGGCACAATTATTAAAATTGATAGGAGAAGAAGATGTTTACTTGTCCTGAAGATGACATTCATTCTATCTATGCGGACGGAGAACTTCCCAAAAATTATGTCGCTGAATATGAAGCGCATATAAATTCCTGCCCTAAATGCTCCGCCAAGCTAAAAAAATTCCTCGCGCTTAATTCGGCTTTTGCTGAAGACAAAGAGTCCTTTCATTTTTTAAAGGAAGATTTGGATTCAAGTTTTCAAAGGCTTGAAGCGCGTCTTTCCTACAAAAAAGTTACTCAAGCTGGAAAAAATACATTTAAATTTCCAAAGCCAAGCAGCGGCATAAAATATTTCGCAGCTGGAATTGCGGCGGCGGCAGTTTTTGCATTCGTTGTTCCAAGCGCAAAAAAGGCAAATCCGTTTGAAGGACAAGTTTCCGCATTTCAGCCTGTAGCGCGCACTTCAATTTCATCAACGGCAAATCAGGTTAGCTCCGACGGAAATATCGACGTTTCAGTTTTGAATTCGATTCTTGCTTCTGACAATTCAGACAAAAACTTTTACACGCTGCCCGTTTCCTCAAATTCAGTTTCGGCAGTTCCTGTTCTTATAATCGGCGGATCGAATTTCAAGAAAATCGCGCTGATTCCTTCATTAAAAAGCTACGATGTTTTCTATCCGCAAGGCGAAAATTCAGAGCAGCAGGACAGAAACAACGGATTTGCATTTCACGTTTCCTACCCTTTTTCAAATTTAAACTCAGGAAAATGAATTGGCAATTTTAAAATCTTACGCAAATCTCCTTAGAAGTTCTCCGTTGGCAAGAACAATAAGCTGGATAATTGTTGTTGTTTCCGCAGTTTTAATTTTGGGAGTTTTAGGACGCAATGTTAAACGCAAGCCGGTAATAGACTCCATAAGTCCGATGATTGGCTCGCCGGGCGATGAAATGACAATAGAAGGCAGCGGTTTTGGTGATTCAAGGGGAACTTCAAGCGTAGAAATCGCAGGCTCAAAAATCACTGCAAGCGGATATTCACTTTGGTCTGATAAAAAAATTAAATTTATAATTCCGCCAAATGCACAGGACGGACTTGTAATTGTAGGAACTTCGGCAGGAAAATCCGATCCGGCATTTTTTGCAAATGAAAACGGAATTCCCGTTGCGGCAGTTGCGCCAGCGGCAACTTCAGTTCCTGTAATCGCATCAATTTCCACAGAAAGCGCAGTAACCGGGCAGGCAATAATAATCCGCGGAACAAATTTCGGAACTTCAAAAGGAAAATCAAAAGTTTACTTTACAGCAAACCGGGACGAAACTTCATCTTTGCATAGCTCGGAACAAAATGAAAATCAAGACAAAAACAACATTTTCATTCCGGCAAGCGAAACTGATTTTGACTACATCGCCTGGACAGATTCTGAAATTTCTGTGAAGATTCCAGACGGTGCTTCAAGCGGCTCGATTTTTATAGAAACTCCGCACGGAACAAGCGCGGCAAAAAAAATCAATGTGAATTTTCCTTACGGGAAAAAGCAGTACACAAACAGAAGAACTTACGTAATCCAGATTGCCGCCGATATTTCAAATCACGTCGCTTCACAGGAAAGCTCGATTCTGCTTTACATTCCAAAGCCCGCAGTTTCTTCGTTTCAGCCTTTTGTTGAGCTGAATGAAGTTTACCCTGAGCCGTTTATAGTTGACGATACTTTTGACATAATTCACAACAAGCAGCTGAACCGGATTACCAATAACAAGCAAAGATTCAGCCAGACATTTATTGTGAGCACTTTCGGAATAAAAGGAAATTTCAATTCAAGAAATTTGGGGCAATACAAAAACAAAGGTGGAATTTTGTACACAAAAAATACTTCCGCGGATGCTTGTGTTCCGTCGGACTCAAAAGCAGTTTCTTCGCTTCTTGAAACAATTGTCGGGCGTGAAAAAAATCCGTACAGGCAGGCAAGTCTTATTTACAATTTTATGACGGAAAATTATGAAGTTTCGGAAAAAATCCGCACAGGAAATATTTCGCCGCTTGATTTAATCCGCAGAAAAAAAGGCGACGCTTACGACTTTGCAATTCTTTACACAGCTTTATGCAGAGCGGCAGGAATTCCTTCTGTTCCAGTTGCGGGAATTCTTGCGCAGGACAAGTCAAATGTAACTCCGCATTGGTGGACAGAACTTTACTTTGAAGGATACGGATGGCTGCCTGTTGACGTTTCGCTTGGAGCCGGCCTTTCATTTTCTTCATTTATTGAAATAGCCGACCCAAAAGAATTTTACTTTGGAAATCTTGACAATCAGCACATTGCATTCAGCAGAGGCTGGCATCAGATAAAGCAGTCGTCTTTAAACAGCAAAATTGTTTACAGACCGCGCACTTATGCTTTACAATCTTTATGGGAAGAAGCCGGAGACAAAACTTCAAGCTACAGTTCTTTATGGAACAATCCTGTTATTCAAGGAATTTACTAAAACATACACGGAGAAAAAAATGACTACAAAAGTTTTAAGCGTAGGCGGTTCAATAATTGCGCCGGACAAACCAGATGAAAATTTTCTTTTTGAATTCAGCAGCATGATTTGCTCCTGGCTTTATGAAAATAAAGATGCGAGGCTGATTCTTGTAGCTGGCGGCGGCGGACCTGCAAGAAACTATCAGAATTCATACAAAGTAGTTTCTGCAAAATTTGATGAAAACCAGAAGAAACTTTCAGCATTTGCAGATTCAGAAAAACTTAACTATGCCTGCGACTGGATTGGCATAATGGCAACCCGGCTCAACGCACAGCTTTTAAAAACTGTATTCGGACCTTTGTGCATTCAAGATGTTGTAACAGATCCTACAAAAGTCAGCGACTTTACAGGAAGAATTCTTGTTGCTTCTGGCTGGAAACCTGGATTTTCAACAGACAATGACGCAGTTCTTCTTGCAGAGAGGTTTGAAGCAGACACAGTTGTAAATCTTTCAAACATCGAAAAAGTGTACACAGACGATCCGCGCAAAAATCCTGACGCAAAGCCAATCGACAATATTTCATGGAGCGATTTTAGAAAAATGGTTGGAGACGAATGGGTTCCAGGAAAAAACTGTCCGTTTGATCCAATCGCTTCAAAAAAAGCACAGGAGCTTGGCTTAAAAGTTATTTGCGCAGGCGGAAAAAACATCGGGAATATAAAAGCAGTTCTTGATGGAAAAAATTACATAGGAACAACAATTTCGTAAACATGAAAAAATTTCAATTGCTGATTTTTATATTTTGCATTTTGCTGACAGCAGTTTCGTGCGTTTCAACAAAAGGACACAAAGAAATTTCAAGAACTCTTTCTGACCAAGGAATAAAATCAGAAAAGCAGCTTTATAATTTTTTTATGAGCGCAAATCCTTCAGCAGACAAAAAAGAAGTTGCACGGCTTGCAGCTCTTTATATTGAAGAAGCAAATGCGGAAGGAATAAACAGCGACTGCGCATTTGTCCAAATGTGTCTCGAAACTGGTTTTTTAAGATTCGGAAATCTTGTTACGCCGCAAATGCACAATTACTGCGGACTGGGCGCAATCGATGCGGAACATCCAGGCGAAACATTTGCAACAGAACAGCTTGGAGTAAGAGCGCACATTCAGCATCTTCACGCTTATGCGACAAAAGACATTCCGCTGAACAATGAATGCATTGACACTCGGTATAAGTATGTAAATCCGCGCGGAAAATCTCCAACAATAGAAGGACTTGCGGGAACTTGGGCGGCAGACAAAAGCTATGCTGTAAAACTTGAGCAGCTTTTAGTCCGTCTTGAATCTTTTTAAGCAACTCTGAATTCTTATCCGCCGAAAATTCTGCAATGTTGTAACTTTTTGATTTTTAAACTATCATAGCAACTATGAAAGTTATTGTTGTAGGAAATGGCGGACGAGAGCATACAATTGCATGGAAATTAGCACAAAGCAATCTTGTTGAAGAAGTAATCTGTGTTCCAGGAAACGGCGGAACAGCCTTTGAAAAAAAATGCAAAAATATTGATTTTTCAAAATGTGAATATCTTAACGGCATTACAGGAAACGATGCGTACATAAAAGTTGCAAAGGAAAACAAATGCGAGCTTGCCGTTATCGGACCGGAAAATCCGCTTGCAGAAGGACTTGCAGATTTATTTTGGAACGCAGGAATTCCAACTGTAGGGCCGAAGTTTCAGGCAGCGCAGCTTGAAGCCAGCAAAGATCTTGCAAAAGAGTTCATGCACAAATACAACGTTGCCTGTGCAAAAAGCAAAACTTTCACTTCAAAAGAAGAAGCAATTTTGTACATAAAAGAACAAGGCGCGCCGATTGTTGTAAAGGCAGACGGACTTGCAGCCGGAAAAGGCGTTGTAGTTGCAAAGACTTTGGAAGAAGCTGAAAATGCAGTTGAGCAGCTTATGGACGGCTCTATCGCTGGTGAAGCCGGAAAAAAACTCGTAATTGAAGAATATCTTCGCGGAACTGAAATTTCAATTCTTGCGGCAGTAAGCGTTACAAAAGAATTTTCAGCGCAAGGAAAATCCTGCATAGTTCCATTCTTGAGCGCAAGAGACCACAAAAGGCTTTTCGATGGCGCAAAAGGTCCTAACACTGGCGGAATGGGCGCAATCGCTCCTGTTGATGACGCAACTCCTGCAATAATTTCCCAGTTTGAAAAAAATATTCTTGAGCCTACATTAAAAGGTCTTGAAGCGGAAAATTATGATTACCGCGGATTTATTTTCTTTGGTCTCATGCTTACAGAAGACGGACCAAAATGCCTTGAATACAATGTGCGCCTTGGAGATCCAGAAACACAGGCGGTTCTTCCGCTCATGGACTTTGACTTTGCAAGACTCTGCAAATCAATAACTGACGGCTCTTTAAAAGATTTCAAGCTTGAATGGAAAAAAGGCTACCAAGTTGCTCCAGTCGCAGTAAGCGGCGGTTATCCAAAATCCTACAAAAAAGGATACAACATAATAATCAATGAAGAAAAAATAAATAAATCCAATGCAAAAGTTTTTATAGCCGGAGCAATGGAAAACAGAAGAAACCGAAGTACAGAAGACACAAAACTTGTAACTAGCGGCGGACGTGTTTTAGCCTGCTCTGCTTACGGAACAACTTTTGACGAAGCTTGGAAAAATGCCTATGAAGCAATGAGCGGAATAAGATTCACCGATATGTTCTACAGAAAAGACATAGGACTTCCGGGAGCCGCTGAATCCAACTAGCTTTGATTTTTGCCCACTGTCATTACCTGGATTGGATAGATAATACTTTTCTTAAACATTGATTCCCGCATCAAGTGCGGGAATGACAATGAAAATAGTCCCGGTAAAATCGAGGAATAAAAATATTAATGAAGGAAAATCATTCCTAAAATTCCAACAGGAATCAAGTAGCAGGCAAACCATTCAAGCCTACCTTTTTTTATAAGACGCATAAGCCAAGAAAGCGCAATGTATCCGCTTGCAAAAGCCGCCGCGCAACCTGCAATAACAGGCTCTGCTCCAATCGAAGATGAAACTTCACCCAAATCTTTCAGTTCAAGAATAAACGCGCCCAAAATCGCTGGAATAGAAACAATGAAAGAAAATTCGCCAGCAACGTCACGCTTAACTCCGCAAAAAAGAGCGCCTGCAATTGTTGAGCCGCTTCTTGAAATTCCAGGCAATGTTCCAATTCCCTGCGCAAATCCAATCGCCAAAGACTGTTTCCAGGACGGAGATTCCAAAGAAGCTTCAGAAGATGCCGGATGTTTTTTTTCAAGAAGTGAAGAAAAAATCAAAAGCAAGGCTGTAACAACAAATCCTGCGCAAACAGCTTTTACAGAAATTTCAGAAATGACTTTTGAAGAAAAAACGCCAAGAACGCCGGTAACGAAAGTCGCAAGAATAATGGCAACAATGTATTTTATGTCCTCGGATTTTTTTTCAAGCTGGAAAGCTGAAGGATTTTTTACAGGAACAAAAATTCTTACAAAGCTGCAAATAAGCTCCCATATTTTTTTCCTAAAATACAAAACAACGGCAAGCAAAGTTGCAACATGAAGAAACACATCAAACAAAAGCGGCACTTCTTCAAGTCCGAACAAATTCTGTGCAACAATCAAATGCCCAGAAGAAGAAATCGGAAGAAACTCAGCGACTCCCTGAAGAACTCCCAAAACAATTCCTTGAAAAATTGACAATTTAAATCTCCAAAAATAAGTTTTCGATATGCTAGCATTTTAGTTCATCTTGATTTCTCTGTCTATAAAAAGCAGGGTTTGACTTTTGACATTTTTCTTAGATTGAACACAGCGCGGAGTTTCATGTATAATTAAAAAAAATGAACATAATGATAATTGGCGCAGGCTTTACTGGAGTTCAGCTGGCAAAACGCCTCATAAACGAAGGCAACATTGTAAAAATAATCGAAAGCGACGAAGACATTGTTGAGCACGTAAGCAACCGGCTCGACTGCGAAGTTATAAATGCGGACGGAAACAATCTTCAAGTTTTGGAAGAGCTTGAAATCGGAAAAATGGATGCGCTTGTAACTTTGACTGACAGCGACGAAATCAACATGATTACTTGCTCCCTTGTGGACGCCGTTTATCCAGATGTACTGAAAATTGCGCGTGTAAGAAACTACGCCTACTATGCAAACACAAACACAACAGCTCGCCAGCACGCGGAAACTTTCAAAGGAAATCACCGTCCGCTTTATGGAATTGACTACATGATTCATCCCGACGTAGAAGCGGCACAGGCAATTGTAAAAGCTGTGGAGCACGGAGCAATAAGCGACATTGTTGATTTTGGCGAAAACGGAGATTTTGAAATCATTGCGCTTCAAATTGAAAAAGGAAGCAAACTTGACGGAGCCGCGTTAAAAAACATCCGCTCGCTTACCGATAAAAAATTTCTTATAGTTTATCAGGAAACAAAGGAAAAAGATTCAGACAACATGGTTTCAGCCCTGCCATCCGGCGAAACGATTTTAAATGCAGGAGACAGAATCGGAATCATAATTGAAAAAGAAAATATTCCGTTTATACTTGAGCTTTGCGGAATCAAGACAGACACAATAAAAAAAATCGCGCTAGTTGGAATCGGAAGAATCGGAACAATTGTCGCAGACAAAATTATCGAAAAAGACAAAGTTTCGTTTTTAAGAAAAATTTTCACTGGAACAAAAAATATTTCGCAGACATTCACAATCATAGACAGCGACAAAAATCTTTGCAAAGAAGCCGAAAAAAAATTTCCGCAGGCGCAGATTTTCAATGCAGACATCACGGACGACGCATTTATAGAAGAAGAAGGAATTCAAAAGTACAATCTTGTAATTTGCGCAACGCACAATCACGAGCTGAACATGGTTGTTTCCGCTTACCTTGAATCTCTCGGCGTGGAAAAAACAATCGCGCTGGTTGCCCAGTCCCAGTTTGGAAATATCGCCAGAAAACTTGGAGTCGATGTTGCAATTCCTATGCGGGACACTTTGGTTGATTCAATCATGAGCCATCTGCACGGAAAATCTGTAACGGGAATTCACACAGTTTCAAACGGCGCATTTGAAATCGTGGAATGCGATTTGCCTTCATCAAGCAAATTTATCGGCAAGCAGCTGAAAGATATTGCAAGCCCCGGTGAATATCTGATTCTTCTCGTAAAAAAAATTGGAAGCGAAAAATTTGAACTTCCGCAGGGAAACACAACATTTTCCGTGGGCGACCATCTGGTTATAATAGAAAAAACTGGAGACAAAAAAATTCTGGAAAAATTCAGCAAATAGGAACTTTCAATGGCATTTACAATTTGCAGAATAATTTTTTTTATAATTTCAACAATCGGGCTTTCATTTTCAATTCCAATCGCCACGGCAATTTTCTGCCATGAGTATTTTGTAATTCCAGCCTTTTTGATTCCGATGATTGCAAGTTTGATTCTAGGCTCAACAACGTTGTTTTTTTTCCGCAACAAAAAATCAAGGCTTACAATAAGATCAAGTTTTGCAGCCGTTGCGCTCGCCTGGATTTCTGCAAGTTTATTCGGAGCAATTCCACTTTACTTTAGCAAAGCAATTCCAAATTTCACAGATGCATTTTTTGAAAGCGTAAGCGGATTTACAACAACAGGCGCAACGATTCTTTCTGAAATTGAAAAACTTCCGCGCAGCATAAATTTATGGAGATGTCTTTCGCACTGGCTTGGAGGAATGGGAATCGTCGCTCTTACGGTTGCGCTCATGCCGGTTCTTGGAGTCGGAGGTTTTCAGCTTATAAAGGCGGAAACCACAGGTCCAGAAAAGGGAAAGTTCACGCCCAAAGTGACGACCACGGCAAAAATTCTTTGGTTCATTTATCTTGGGATGACGCTCATTCAAACTGTCCTTTTAAAACTTGCAGGAATGGATTTTATAGACGCGCTTTGCCACGCATTTTCAACTTTAGGAACAGGCGGATTCTCAACACGGAATGCAAGCATCGGCTCATACAATTCCGCTTCAATCGAATGGATTTGCTTTGTGTTTATGTTCTTAGCTGGAATAAATTTTTCGCTTTACTATTATTTTTTTACACGGAATTTCAGCGAAATAAAATGCAACTCTGAGCTAAAAGCATACATCTGGATAAACGTTATTTCAATCGCCGCAATCGCAATTGTTCAGGCTTCTTCTTACGGCGGATTTTTTAAGTCGCTCAGATTTTCAGCATTTCAAACAGCAAGCATTTTGACCACAACAGGATTTTCCACAGCCGACTACACAAAATGGAAAAGCGCAAGCCAGATTGTAATCCTTATGCTTTTATTCATAGGCGGAATGTCTGGTTCAACTTCCGGCGGAATAAAAGTCATAAGATGGGTCGTGCTTTACAAGCAGTTCAAAAATGAAATACTAAAAATGATTCATCCGCACGGAGTTTTTTCAATCCGGCTAAATCAGCAGGCAGGAAGAAAAGATGTTGTTTTTTCAGTTTCGGCCTTTTTCTTTTTGTATTTTTCTTTTGTGATTTTGACTGCATTTTTTACTTCGCTCTTTGGACTTGATATGCAGACTTCGTTTACAGGAGCCGTTACAATGGTCGGAAATTGCGGGCCTGCTTTTGGAGCATTGGGACCAAGCAACAACTGCGGCTGGCTCGCTGCCCCTGTAAAATGGTGGTACAGTTTTGCAATGATTGCCGGTCGTCTGGAACTTTTCACAATTTTTATATTCTTTACACCAGCCTATTGGAAAAAATAAAAACCGCGCTTGGTCGGCGTTCGTTTCGGTACTCGGTTCATGTTTTCCATAAAAATAAAGACCACACTTTATTTTAAGTGTGGTCTTATGCTTTAGCCAACTCCCGGACTTGAACCGAGTACCTGCTCGTTACGAGGGAGCTGCTCTACCAGGTGAGCTAAGTTGGCAAGTGAAAGAATGTTAGCAAAAATGAATAAATCAGTCAACAGAAAATCCGCAGCCCAGTAAAATGAGCCGCGGACTTTTTTTATTAGAGAGGAATATTTCCGTGTTTTTTTGCAGGAGCTGAATTCTGTGTTTTTTGAGCAAGGAATTCAAGGCTGCGCGCAACACGTTGTCTTGTTTCTTCTGGGTTTATGATTTCACTGATGTAATCACGCTGAGCCGCAATTGTCGGAGTCATAATTGTATCTTTATACTCCTGAGACTTTTGGGCAACAAGGGCAGCCTGAGCAGGATCTTTCATTTCCTTTGCATAAAGAATTCCAAGAGCTCCTTCTGCGCCCATTACTGCGATTTCAGCCTTTGGCCAAGCATAAACAAAGTCCGCGCCAAGATGCTTTGAGCACATTGCGATGTAAGCTCCGCCGTAAGCCTTGCGTGTAATAACTGTAACTTTTGGAACAGTCGCTTCGCTGTATGCGTAAATTACTTTTGCTCCATGGCGAATAATTCCTTTTTGCTCTTCATCCGGACCAGGCAAGAATCCCGGAACATCAACAAAAGTAACAAGCGGAACATTGTAAGCATCGCAGTAGCGTACAAAACGCGCAATCTTGTCAGAAGCATCGCAGTTTAAAAGTCCGCCCCAGACAGCCGGATTGTTTGCAACAACGCCAACAGATTTTCCTTCAATCTTTGCAAAGCCGACAACTGCCATCTGAGCAAACTCTTTCATAACTTCAAAGAAACTGTCATCATCAACAACACAGTCAATTACGTTGCGGATGTCATAGCCTTTTTTGCTTTCTTCTGGAAGAGCTTCTGCAATTTTCTTTGCCTTTTTCTTTTCATCAAACTTGAACTTAGCTTCTGCGACAATTTCCTCGCCGTAATAATGCGGAATATAGTCCAAAAGTTTTCTTACAGCTTCGTAACATTCAGGCTCTGATGAAGCTCTAAAATGAGCAACGCCGCTTTTCTGAGCATGAATAGAAGCACCGCCCAAATCTTCCGCGGAAATATCAAGCGAAAGAACGCTTTTTACAACTTTTGGTCCAGTGATAAACATCTGGCTGATTGTGTCAACTGCAAAAATAAAATCAGTAATTCCCGGTGAATAAACAGCACCGCCAGCGCATGGTCCTACAATAATTGAAATCTGCGGAACAGTTCCAGACGCGCGCACATTCTGATAAAAAAGCTCGCCGTAACCGCAAAGAGCATCAACGCCTTCCTGAATACGCGCTCCGCCTGAATCATTAAGACCGATAACCGGGCACTTTGCCATAATCGCCTTATCAATGAGCTCCGCAATTTTCTGTCCATGAACTTTTCCAAGCGAGCCGCCCTGAACTGTAAAATCCTGAGCATAAATGGCAACTTTTTTTCCGTTGATTTTTCCAAAGCCAGTAATTACGCCGTCATAAGGAATTTCTTTTTTGTCCATTCCAAAACTTGTGCAGGTATGACGCGCAGCTGAATAAATTTCATAAAATGAGTCTTTGTCGCAAAGATTGTTGATTCTTTCAATAGCGTGAAATTTTCCCTTTGCGTGCTGTTTTTCAAGATTATAATTAGAAGCCATATTTCCTCCAAAAAACAAAACGATGCGTTATTTACAAGCCAGTTCAAAATAAAAAACTTTTGCAACTGACTTCTTATAATACCGTGAATGTTTTCTAAAGTCAATATGACAAAAAACGTAAAACTGTCATTTTATTCAGCGGCAGGCTTCAAAAACACAAGGCTCTGCTCTTCCACATATTTTTTGGCATCACTAATTTCTTGGTCAGTAGGAATAAAATCGTATTTTTTGCGCAAAACAGAAGCGCAGTCAAAAACATCACCACCGCAATTTTCCATTGCAGCAGAATATTCCGACTTTAGCTCGCTGAATTTTAGAAAGCGGCTTTCAATTTCAGTTTGAATTCCAGTTATAATCCAGCGGTCTTTTTTAAATTCCAGGGAAACCTTTTCTTTTTGAAGCGAAACACAAAGGCTGTCTTCTCCAAGCGAGTCAAAAATAAAAAATTCAACTTGGTATTCCTTTGTTTCTCCGGGGAAAATTTTCTGTCCGTTTTCTTCAGAAATAGCAGTAGGATTTTCTTTTCTGCGCTGACCTTTAAAAAAAGTTCTGCAAGGATTTCCGTCAACTGTAAAATTTGAAATTCCATAAATATTGTGGCTAAGCTGATTTTTTACAAGCCAGACAGAAGGCGGAACAAGGTCGTTGCCGGCATTGTACATTGAACTTGTTTTTCCTGTAACAAAAATATTCGAAAGCCGGTCCACTCTGCCGCCAAGAGATTTTGCTGAGCTTGCCCGCGCTGAATCCACATCCAGCAAATTTACCGCGCTATAGTACATTTCCACAGTTTGAAGCGAAGTCAGTCCTTTTGTTGTTCGCTTTTCCAAAAAAGTCCTGTAAAGCGAAACCGCAGCCGCAATTGCAAAAATAAAAACCGCAATGCAAATTTTTATCACCGTAGATTTTGCTCTAAGCCATCTTTTTGCACGGATTTTTTTTTCTTGACGCAAAAGAAATTTTTGGGACACGGCTTTGAATTTTTCAAACTCTGATGAAGAAGACTCTTTTAATTCAAGCGCGGAAAATTCTTCCTTTGGAAACGAGCAATCTTTTCCGGCAAAAGCATTTTCAGTGAACAGAAGAATTTTTTCGTCAACTCCCAAAACCGCATAACGCAATGGGCAATAATTTAAATCCCGAATGTCAGCTTCCCTTGCAGAAGCATTTTTTTCAGCAAACGGAACTTTTCCGCAAATAGACTTGTAAACAATGACCGCCTGCAAAAAATGAACCGCGGTTTTTCCAGAAAATACAGGATTCAAATAGCTTCCATATAATTCCGAAAAATTTTCCTCTCCAAGCGAAGACAAAGATGCTTCAAGCAAATTCTTTGGCAAAAATAGAACTTTGGAAAAATCCCTGGAAACAATAATTCCGCCTGCGCCAACTAAAAAAAGAGGCAACTTGCTTTCATCCAAAGAATCGAGCGCATTACATACAAGAGAACAGGCTTTTATAGAATCTTTTTTCTCAAAGGATTCAAAACATTCACTAAGCGAAAAACCTGCAAAGCACGAGCCTTCAAGAAAAACAGTTTCATCTTTGCCTTGCGAAAATTCTTTTAAATCCGCGGAAGAAACTGTGCCGTCAAAATTCCACAAAGAAAAATTCCAAGTTTCTCCATTGAACTCAGCAAGCAGTCCGTTTTCTCTTATTTTTCCAGCAAATCCAGCTTTTACAAAAACATTGCCAGACATCCGGCTGTCTAAAAAAATCTTTCCGTCTTTTAGAAAAACTGGGATAGAGCTCATTGACGCTTTCCATCTGAACTGTACAAATATTTAAAGTAGTCCATTTTTGTGCTGTATGTAACATCAAAGTTGCCCATTGTGTTTTTGTACGACTCAAGGCTTTTCCAGAACTCGTAGAATTTAGGATCGCGCGTGTAAGACTGAGTGTAAATCGCAGCGGCTTCCGCGTCCGCCTTTCCTTTTGTTTCCTCGCTTTTTCTGTAGGCTTCTGATTCTATCGTGCGCTTTTCGTTTTCAAGTTTTCCAAGCCACTCTGATTTTTTTCCTTCGCCAAGAGAACGGTACGCCTGAGCCACTTGGTTGCGCTCCTTAATCATTCTGTTGTAAACGCTTTCTGTAAGCTCATCCGAATATTTAATCTGGCGCGGAACAATGTCAATCAGCTCGATTCCGTACTCGCCAACCATTTTTCTTGCGTCGTCAGCCATTTCCTGGCAAAGCGCGCTTCTTCCCTTGGAAACACTCTCGTTGTTTGAATTCACATTTACCAAGGCTTCAATTTCCGCGCTGTCCTCGCCTTCGATTCCTGCAAGCTGATTTGAATCGGAACTGTCTTTTTCCTCGTTTATAAGATTGCTGCTTCTTACAATTTCGCTAAGCCGGTTGCGCGTGATAATCGTCCTAGTTGAAGAGTCAATTACGTCGCTAAGCTTGTTGTACGCCGCATCCAAAGTCTTGAACGACTGGTAAAACAACGCAGGATCTGAAATTTTCCAGCGGCTTGTAGTGTCCACAATTATAAACTGATTTTCCTTTGTAGGAATGCGAGCCTGATCCCCTTCAAGCGAAAGAATTTTTGCAGGATAAAAAGTGACGACATCAAGAAACGGAACCTTAAAATAAAGCCCTGTGGAAGTGCATGACTTTACAATCTGGCCGAATCTTGTAACAACAGCCTGATCGCCTTCGTTTACAATATAAAAAGGGCCTGCCGCAAGCAAAATCACAATGACAGCAACAAAAGCCGCAAGCCTAAGATAAAATTTATTCTGCTTTGCCATTTTTTCCTCCAAGATTTTTAAACGGAAGCACATTGTCAAGGCCGCTGTCTATCAAAGCCGGATTCTTGTCTGCTCCGGAAGCAAAGATTTCTTCCATAGTTTCAAGGTAAAGACGCTCCCGGGTAACAGCAGGCGCTTTTCTGTACTCCTCATAAACTGAATTGAACCTTGCGACATCGCCTTTTGCCTTGTTCACACGTTCAGCAGCATAGCCTTCCGCCACTTGAATCTGACGGTCAGCCTCGCCCTTTGCCTTTGGAATTTCTGAATTGTAGCTTTCTTTTCCTTCATTTATAAAGCGGTTCATGTCCTGAATAGCCTTGTTCACGTCCTCAAACGCATCCTGAACTCCTTCCGGCGGAACAATATTCTGAAGCTTGACCGCAAAAACGTTTATTCCAAGCCCCAGCTGCGAAAACTGCTCGTTCATCATGGAAACCGCAAGATTTTCAATGTTGCTTCTCTCACTGCTCATAACATCCAGAATCGCCCGGTCGCCAACCAAAGTGTTGATTACAGAACGGCTTATGTCGCGGATTGTCTGCTCTTTTTCCTGAACCGTAAAAAGCCAAGCGCGCGGGTCAACAATTCTATACTGAATAATCCACTCAACATCCACGATATTCAAGTCGCCGGTCAGCATAGTTGATTCACGCGTAATATTGTTCTGATACTGATTTACAGAGCCGCTTTTTGTGGTTTTAAATCCGAACTGCTCCGTCTGGACAACTTTGTTTCCCGGAACAATAAATTTCTTGTCTATAAGCGGAATTTTATACTGAAGTCCCGGTCCCAAAGTAGCATAATATCTTCCAAACCGAGTGATTACAGCCTGCTCCGCCTGGTCAACAACAAAAAGACTAGAGCCAGCCGCCGCAAGCAAAACCGCCCCTACAATAACCGCCACAACGTAAGAAGGCTTCCTAAAAAAATTTCTGACTTTTACTTCCAAATCTGACATAACTAATAAATTAATGCAAATCCGCCTAAAAAACAACGGCATCTAACAGCAAATCTTTTATATTTACCGCATTGACCTTGATTTTTTCATTCTTGGCATCAATCTTTAATGGAAAATTCTCACGGCTGTTGCATGCAATATATGAAGAAAGAGGCTCTAACTCCGCAGGAATTTTTGGAATTGAAAGCACACGTTCATAGAACTTTTTTATTCCGGCAGCATCATCAGACTTTGGATTTTCTGTAAGCTTGGATTCTATCAAACGGCAGCCTGCGCCAATTTCAAGAAAATCAATTTCTGTCTGAGAAACATCACGGTAATAATAAAGCTGCTTTTTGTTTCCATTCAGTTTGTTGTTTTTCCTTAATTCAGCAAACACTGCAGTTTCAAAAATGCTTCCTGCAAAAGGAGAAGTTTTCAATTTGTCTTTTTCAATTCCCAAAAGCCAGCACAAAAGTCCAGTGTCATTAAAATAAACTTTCGGAGTTTTTACAATTCGTTTTCCAACGTTGCCAAACCACGGCTGCAAAAATGTAATTTGCCCTGAAGTTTCAAGGACGCTAAGCCATGAAGCAACCGTTTTTGAACTTATGCCAAGTGAATTTCCTATTTCAGTCATATCCAACATTTGAGCGTTCCGAACTGCAAGCAGACGAATAAATTGTTCAAAAGTCCGCAAATTTGAAACATTAACAAGCTGGCGCACATCGCGCTCAAGATAAGTCGCAAGATAGCTTGAAAAAAACATATCAAGCGGAAAATCTGGCTCACGTGTAAGCTCAGGAAATCCACCGCGAAAAATAAAAGTTTCAAAATCAGCCGGATTTTCATCCGAAAAACATGGAGCATTTTTATATTCCGCCCAAGAAAGGCCTTCAAGTTCCATTACGCAAGTTCTTCCAGCAAGACTTTCTGAAATATTTTTCATCAGTTCGAACTTTTGACTGCCAGTAAGAACAAACTGCCCCATATTATGCCGATCGCCATCAAGCCGTTCCTTCAAAAACCTGAAAAGTTTAGGCGCATACTGAACTTCATCAACAATAAGAGGACTTTTGTATTTTTCAAAAAAAATTTCAGGAGTTTCATCTGCAAGAGCCGCAATGCTCGGCAAATCAAGAGAAACATAATTATATTCCGACAGTAAAGAACGCAAAAGTGTTGTTTTTCCTGTCTGACGAGCACCAGTCAAAGTTACACACGGAAAATACTCCAACGCTTTCTTTACTTGAATTTCAAAATTTCTGTGAATCATATTTCAGATATTATGAAGTTCAATTCCCGATTTGTCAACAAAATAGCATACTGTTTTTTTTTCTAATAATTTTATCTTTAAGCATAGCCTCTTTCATTCTTATATCCTTGCAAGAAAATTCGGGACAGTAAAAACGGCAGTGTTGCATGACAGTAAAGCCAGCCTTGCTTGCTCTGCGCCTAATGCTATATTCAGTTAGAAATCAACTTAATT
>JAUNWH010000066.1 GCA_030540405.1 Spirochaetales bacterium | reverse complement strand
TAAATAGCTGTTTAGAGATTTAAAACAAAAAATTTTTACATGCGTTTGCCCTGTGTTCTTTTTGGAGCGACTGTTATTCCGTCTGACTTTGTAAAATAGAATTCACTGAAGCCGCCTTCTTCGTTTGCATTTACAACGCTGAGAATTTTTTGGATTATTGTTATGCCGTTTTTGTCTTTAAGATTTTTGCGGTTTTGGCCTTCGTTCTGCGGAAGAATTGGATGCGCAATGAGCGTGCAGTCTGTCGCGTCAATCCAAAAGTAGCCAGAATTGTCGTCTCCGTAGCGGATATTTTTTATGACTTTGATAGCTTCTTTTTGCGCCTGTTCATGCGAAAGAGTTCCGTTTTGCTCTTCTTCATAAAAAGTCTTTAAAATTGAAATGGCATTTTGAATTTGAAATTTCACAGAATCATCGTAGCCTTTCATGCGTTCAGACCTTACGCTTTCTGTGCTGAACTTTTGGATTTTTCCAATTCCGATTTTTAAAGTGCTGATTATTCCGATGCTGGCAACTGCTATAAGTGAAATGCAGAATGCAAGAACGATGGTTTTTATAGATTTCATTTGTAAATCCTACCTTTAAGATTGATAATATATCTTGATATTATTTTTGTAAATATATTTACTGAATAGAATTGAAAATTTCAAAACTGTATAATTATTTATAAATATCTTCATAATTACTCCTAAATTTGAATTTTGTAGAAGATGAGGCGAAATAAGCGAATCATTGTTGAGCCTCCTATGCAAGTTGAGACAAGAAGCCTGAAAATCTGTAATTTTAAGCCGTAAAATAATCTTCTTTTGTGGACTTTCTCCTTCGTGCAAAAACATTTTGCTGACTGTCCAAAAGTAAAATGTTCTGCGTGCAAAAAGATTTTGCTGACCGTACAAAAGTAAAATGTTCTACGTACAAAAAGATTTTGCTGACCGTACAATAACAAAATGTTGAACGTAGATAAAGATTATACCTGATAGCCCAAGAGCAAAAAATGTGCATTTTTAATTCAGGTGGAAGTTGAAAAGCATATAGATAAAATCATCATCTGTGCAATATATGCAATCAATCTATTTTTAGCCATGATATAAGATTTTTGTCTTTTTGTGGTAATTAAAGTTTTAAAGAATTATGCATTTTTTGTAAAATCCTCCAAAACTCGAAATTTAGGCAAATTAAGTTAGTTTTTACTAGCGCAATGCCAAATAGGAGTTTTATTTTGAAAATCGTACTGATTCAGGGAAGCTCGCAGAAAGACAAAATCCGTTGCTTGAAAAATGCCTAAAAGAAGTTGCCGTCCCTTTGGAAAATGAAATTTTTAACTTCTGGGTTTTTGAAAACGAGAATTTTGAAATGTCATATATTCAGGCCGCATTCTGCATAAGCATACTTCTTGAAATCGATGCGGTTGACAACACTGCAACGGAATAGAACGAATTATGAGTTCCTGTCAGGCCGGTTTCCGTGGCGGAGCCGGCTTGATTTATGTTTTATCAAAACCCTGAACCCGTTTTCTTCTTGCTGAATCTTACAGCCTTATCAGAAACTGCACGCCCAAAGGATTTACGGCAACTTCCATTTTTTCGTTTTTCTTTTGAGGGGCGATTTTTGAATGTATGAACGGAACAAGAAATCCGCACGCACTTCCTACCAAAGCGCCCACCAGCACATCTGTTGTAAAGTGGCAGCCGCCTGCGATTCTTGTTACTGCGACCGCCGCCGCAAGTGTGTAAGTTCCTGCAATCACCGGAATTTTAAACGCGGAATCCGGCATGAGTTTTCCAAAGACATAGCTTGTGTAAGTTGCCGCCGCGAACGCAAGAGTCGTGTGCCCGGAAAAAAATGAATTCGCCCAGTCGCCATCTTCAATTTCTTCCTGTGGTGCGCCGTCAAAATACATGTAAGGCCTTGCACGGTTCACGCAGAGTTTTCCAAGCTCCTTGAATCCCCAGGCAAAAAGCATTGTCTCGGCGTACATTGTTCCGATTTCGAGCCACTGGTTTTTCGGCGCAAAGGCAAGAATGGCCGGAGAAATGCAGGCTGCAGCCGAAAGAACTGTTCCTGCGGTATCGAGCGTTTTTGAGTAGGGATTTACAAAAATCCTATCGAACGCGTTTATTCCGCTTTTTTCAAACTGAGCTGATTCCAAATCCGGTTTGTTGAAGTCCGTGAACTTGTCCAGCGCAAACGTTGTTCCGCAAAGAGCCAGCGCGCTTGTTGCAAGAGGAATGTCCAGAGCCGGCGAAATTCTGAAAATCTTTTCGTTTTCAGTTGAGGAAATTTTTGCCGCCAAGAGCGTGGCAAGTGTAAGTGATAAAATGATTCTGTTTTTCATGCCTGACAGTTTATCCGCAGACAGAAAAGTGTCGATAAATTTCTGTTTACATCGGTGATACTTTTCGTAACGTCGCCGTTTTGTTTGGGTTTATTTGCCTTGCGGTTTTATAATTGTGCTGAAAAAAGAAATCAGAATGAAAAATTTAGACGCGAGCATAAAAACAAGAAAGACGCCCACGTACATCTGCCTTGTTACGATGTTCCAGGCGAGAGCCAAAGTTGTAATTAAAACTGATATAACCGTCTGGATAGAAAAAAACGGATTTTTGGCGGTCGCCTGATTCTTTTTGTCGGCTTGAATATTCTGAAGAGCAAGCTCAAGAAGTCCGAATGTTGAAATCAGAATGTCAAAAAAGTAATGTCCGATTTTGGTAAAAGCATTTATTGTGTGAAGATTGTAAATCACCACCTGGCGGAAATTTCCGTCGGAAAAATCCGTATATAATGGAAGAAAAAGCAGCAGAACGCACAGAATGTCCGCAAGCGCCATGAAAAATCTTTGGAAATTCTCGCCGGACTGGTGAATCTGTTTTTGTGCTACGGAAATAATTTCGCTGCCGCAAAGAAGCTCGTCTACGGAAACCTGCATTATGTCCGCAAGAAGTTTGAGCGAGTCAATGTTTGGAAGACCGCGACCGCTTTCCCATTTTGAGACTGTAACCCGCGACACAAAAACTTTTTCGGCAAGCTGCTCTTGTGTCAATCTTTTTTCTGTTCGCAGGATTTTCAACTTTTCGCAGAAAGCAATTTTTTGTGGAAAATCCGCTTTTTCATCGTTTTTCATTTTCACCTTTTGAAAATATATTTCCACTCATTTTGCTTGATTTGAAAAAACTTTGCAACATCTGGAAAGTCACGACAGATTCCCATGGCAGCAAGTTTGTCATTCCCGATAATGATAATGCGGTTTTTTGTCATTGCCGTGCCCCGACACGGCAATCTTTCTAATGGATTATCTAGTCAAGCCCGATACAGACAGTCTGGCAGTTATTTTCAGATTACATTTTTTCCGCCGGTTCTGTGCTGTCAATTTCCGTTCTGTCTTTTTTCAGATAGAAGAGCGTGATTGCGAGCGTGAGGATTTCCGTTGCGGGCGAGGTGAGCCACACTCCGTTCATGCCGAATAATGCCGGAAGAATAAAGATTGCGGCAAGAAGAATTACAAGTCCGCGTGCGCTTGAAATCACCGCCGACTCTTTTGCTTTTCCGATTGACGTAAAGTAGAACGAGGCGATTGCGTTTAATCCGCAAAGGACGAAATCCCACATGAAAATCAGAATTCCGCTTTTAATCATCTGCTGAACCGCCGTGTCGCTCACAAAAATTCTGCTGTACCAGCCTGAGCCGAATCCGACAAGTGCAACTGTTACCGCTCCTGAAATAAACACAAGAAGGTTCGTGCGAGAGTAGAGTTTCCGTGCCAGAAGTTTTTCCTTTGCGCCGTAGACAAAGCTTGCAAGCGGAGCCATTCCCTGTCCGAATCCGCATACGACCATGCTGAAAATGTAAGCCGTGTAGCCTACGACCGTGAACGCCGTAACTCCGTCAACTCCAATCCGCCTCATAATCACAAAGTTGTAAGCCGCCATGCTGATGCACATTGAAAGCTCGCCGATGAATTCCGAAAGTCCGTTGAGCATTGTGCTTTTGAAAATCTCGCGGTCAAAGCGGAACTTGACGAATTTGAACACGCGCGCCTTTTTTGCAAAGTAAGCCATAAGAAAAGCGAATCCCAGAACTGCCGAAACAAGAGAAGCCGCCGCAATTCCGCGCACACTGAATCCGAAGCCGGCCGTAAAAAGCCAGTCGAGCAGAATGTTCAGCACACAGGTGAAAGCCGTAACGCCCATGTAGAACTGCGGACGTCCTTCCGCACGCACGAACATTCCGAGCGAGGCGTTCACGGTCATAACCGGAAGCTCAAAAAGAAGAATTATATAATATTGAAGAAAATATTGCGCGACATCTCCTTTTGCGCCAAGAACGGCAAGAATCGTCCGCAAAAGAAAAAACATGACCACGCTCAAAAGAACGGAAGATGCCACACAGGTTGCAATCGTCTGGCTGAAAACGGAACGGCAGTTTTTTTCGTCCTTTCTTCCCATCGACATTCCGGCAATAACCGAGCCGCCAACCGAAACCATAAGCCCTGTCGCAAGAAAAAGATAGATAATCGGAAGCCCCAGATTCACCGCCGCAATCGCGTCCTTATGGATAAAGTTTCCCATAAAAAATCCGTCCGCCACATTTATGAGCGAAGTGAGCACCATGCTGATTATCGCCGGAACAGAAAAAGCCAGAATCGCACGAGTTTTTCCCGCGCGGATTAAGTCAACGTTCATAGAATTCATAAATACCCCTAAGTAAAAAAGAGAAAATTGTTTGAATTGATTTCCGCGCGCCGGAATCTTTTACGCTTCTTATGTTACAGAAAAGAATAATTTAATACTTATGAATTCTTGCTTTTTTAGAACGGATTTTATGTCATCCTCTGTCTCGCTTAAAGTGTCATTGCCGTGCACCGACACGGCAATCCACTCTGTCATCCTCCGGCTCGATCGGAGGATCTTATGTGTAGAGATTCCCTTGTCAAGCAAGGGAATGACATTGTGTTTTGTCATTGTCGGACTTTACCTTTTTGTCATTCTTTCGGCATATTTCAAATGTCATTATCGGGCTTGACCCGATAATCTCTTTCATGTACTTTCAACTTGTGAACAAATATTACGTATACATTCTTGCCAACAAAACAAATTCCGTACTCTACGTTGGCGTTACAAATAACCTTGAGCGGCGAATTTACGAGCATAAAAACAAACAGATGCCTGGTTTCACTGAAAAATACAATGTGTCAAAGCTCGTTTGGTACGAAGAATGTTCCGATGTAAAAGCTGCAATCCAGCGTGAAAAGAATTTAAAGAAATGGAAGCGTTCTTGGAAAAATGCGCTCATAGAAAAAGAAAATCCAGACTACAAGGATTTGTGCTCCGAATTGGAGTAGATTGTAGCAAGAGATTCCCGTGTCGGAGCACGGGAATGACATGGGAACGCAAGTGCGGGAATGACACTGTGTTTTGTCATTGCCGGGCTTGACCAGGGCAAACGCATGTAAAAATTTTTTGTTTTAAATCTCTAAACAGCTATTTAA
>JAUNWH010000065.1 GCA_030540405.1 Spirochaetales bacterium | reverse complement strand
TGTCCCAAAAAACGCTCGTTTAAATGAGCAGGAAAAATCGAAATTCCTTGGGGAGTTTAATCAAAGTAACTCAAAAAAGGTTTATAAAATTTGCAGTTTATTTTCAGGCTGTGGCGGAATGGATTTAGGTGCGATAGGGGGATTTTCTTTTCAAGGAAAAGAATTTCCTCGCTTACCAACAGATATTGTTTTTTCAAATGACATCGATTCTGATGCGGCTAATGCTTATAATGAAAATTTAAAGTTGTTTCATCATGGTGATGAATGTTGTTTGGGAGACATTCGTGATATAGCGACATCAGAAATTCCTGATTTTGATATTCTTCTTGCTGGTTTTCCATGTCAGCCTTTTTCTAATGCTGGAAATAGAAAAGGTGTAAATGATGATAATGGAAGAGGAACTCTTTTTGAAGTCTGTGAACGTGTTTTAAAAGACAAGATAACTTCAGGACATAAGCCAAAAGCATTTGTGTTTGAAAATGTCCGGGGTATACTTTCTTCAAAAATGCCTGATGGCACGACTGTCCCTGATGAAATAAAAAAGAGAATGGAAGTGTTGAATTACAATGTCGCACATCAATTGGTTTGTTCCAGCAATTATGGTGTGCCACAAAAACGCTATCGGGTTCTTATAATTGGTATTGATAAATCAATTCAGAAAAAATCATTTGATTTCTTAAAAGCTGATGAAATTGTAAAGAGTGAAAATCTTCCTTCTGAAAAGAATCAAACTGCGGAAAAACTGGTGCTTGGTTCAATTCTGAAAGATATAGAAGATCCGGGTGAATATTGGGAATATTCAAAAACAACTCAGGATATGATAGAAAAAATCGGTCCGTGTGAACATGGAAAAAACGCAATCCAATTTTTTAAGGATAATATACCTTTAAAAGAAATGCCTGAAAATATTTTTGAAGGTCGTTCTTGGAAAAATGTTCCGCCAGAGCAACTCACACCTCGTTTTTTGAAAATTTATAACGAACCTAAGAAATATCATGCTCCGAAATTTTTTAGACGTTTTTCTTATGGTGAAATAAACGGAACAATAACGGCTTCTGCTCAACCTGAAAACTGCGGAATCACTCATCCTGTTGAAAACAGAAGATTCTCTGTAAAAGAAATAAAAAGAATCCAATCATTTCCTGATAATTTTAATTTGGACTCGATTCCGTTGCAATCTCGTTACAAAGTAATTGGAAATGCAGTCCCGCCTGTTATGGCATGGGTGTTCATAAAAGCTCTTGTTGAGACGTTGGAGGGATAAATATGTATTTTGAAAAATCTTTTTTATTGGATTTATATAAAATGTTGTCTTCATTGTATCACGGCGTTGATATAGAAGCGCAAGGCGGTACTCAGTTTGTAAGTGAATTAAAATATTTTTTTGCAGCAGATGAATTTAAAAAGAAAATGAATCGGGCTTGTGATACACAAGTGAAATCTGATAAAGATTTGTTTATAAAATGTGTAGGCAGTATGGTTTATCTTTCAGCGGAAAATTCTGAGTTACTATTTTTCACAAAAAACTTTGCAAATTCTTTTGGAGAATCAAAAGACTATAATGTTGGAAGTAATTTTTTTAGTGTTAATGTTGTAAAAACTTCAATGCATTCAGATTTGTCTCTGAGATTTCCAGAACGGCACGCAGAATTGTTATCTGTTACAAAAGGAAAAATTGATATATCGCCTATTGGTTATGAAAACATTGCAAATAATAAAGACTATCTTGGAAGTTCAATTAAAAAATTTGCTATTCTCTTTTTGTGGCTAAATAGATATACAAATTTTGTTTCAAAAGATTCCATTTATTCAGATTGTTTAAAACAATTGAAAGATAAATACTCAGATACATTAATTGATAATTTAAAATGGAAAGATAACTCTGTAAAATCTGAAATCAAGGACTTGATTGCCGGTATAGAATTATCAGATGAACAGGAATTCTTAAAAAAGGAAGATTTTCAACTTATAGGAAATTTAAAAAAGCCAAAAATAGAAGTTTCAGAAAACAATAATTTTGCAAAAAATCATTCTCAGTTAATTTACTACGGAGTTCCCGGTTGTGGAAAGAGTCACAAAGTTGACGAGATAATAAATGCGGCTATAACTGATAAAAATGACAGGGAGCATCAGGTTATCCGAGTTGTATTTCATCCGGATTATACAAATGCAGATTTTGTCGGACAGATTATGCCGCTTGTTGATGATGGCATAGAGTATCGTTTTAAGGCTGGTCCTTTTACAAGAATTCTTAAACATGCATACAAAGAACATTCTAAAAAGTTCTTTCTTGTGATTGAAGAATTGAACCGTGGAAATGCCGCTGCCATTTTTGGAGATTTATTTCAGTTACTTGACAGGGAAAAAGACGGATTCAGCACTTATTCTATAAATAATCCAGATATAAGTTCTTTTATAATGAGCGAAGATGATTATCATAATGATAAAATTTTGCCAGACTCTAAAGATGTTGGCGGAGACAAATGGATTTTAGACACACCAATCCGACTTCCGCCGAATCTTTCAATCCTTGCCACTATGAACACAAGCGACCAGAATGTTTTTACGCTGGACAATGCTTTTCAGCGCAGATGGAAGATGGAATATATTCCAAACTCTATCAAATATGAAGATATGAAAGATTCTCAAAAAAATCAGTATGACTTGAGAATAGGGGAGACAAATATAAAATGGGGCTCTTTCCGCGAAAAGGTAAACGAGAATATTTCTGACTCTAAATTTTCATTTTCCAACGCAGAAGATAAACAGCTTGGACTTTTCTTTATCAAGGCGGATTCTGAAACTGACACAGCTGAAAAATTTCCTGAAACCGATAAACCTGAAAAAATTACTGAATCTGATTTTGCAAACAAAGTGCTAAAGTATCTATGGAATGATGTTTTTAAGCGTAATCTGGAAGAGATTTTTCTGGCTGAAATAAAAACTTTTGGCGATTTACTTTTAAAGTTTAAAGGTTCATCAGCCTTTAGAAAGTGTTTTAATTCAGATTTTGTTACGGCGCTAGAGCAAAGTAACAGGTCGTTGTCCGAGCAGATTGAAAAGCCTGAAACATCTGAATAATTCCTGAGATTTCAATCCTTATGCCGGAAAAATTTTCATCTAAAGAATTTGAAATTTCTCTAAAAACTGCGCAAGGCGGAAGTGATTTTGTGGGAATAAAAATAACGCAGTCAGAACGGACTGTAACTTTTCCGATGGGATATTTTCCTGAAAAATCAGGCTTGTCTGTCTCAAAAATACAGAAGGAAGAGCGGAACGAAATCTTAAATCTTATAAATTCAATTTATCTTTGCACTTCAAATAAAAAAGGCGAGCGTGTTTCTGTTTTAAACGGCGATGTGAAATGTGATTTTCCAATAAAATCTATGCTATATATAATAGAAGATTTTTTAGATAGAGGAACTTACTATACAGAAAAAGAAACTTTGTATACAAAATCCAATGGCGGAAAAATCAGCTGGAACCGCACGATAAAAAGAATAAAGCCTGCAGTTTCGGAAAGTGGAATCGCATTTTTGGATTTTATTATCCGCAAGAGCCGCATTCAGGAAAATCAGCTTATAACCGAACTTCATAAATACTGCGTTTACAAATGCTTTGAGATTTTCGGTTTTTTGTATAGCTCATCGCTTCCAGAAAAAGGCTTGCTCGATGAAACTGATATTTCAAAAAATAAAAAATACTATGCCCAGGTTTTGCAGAAAAAAATCGATTCGACTTATCTTGAATCTAATATTGAGCTTTTTAGCAATCTGCTTGACTTTATAAACTTCTTTGACTGTGAAAGCGAGACAAAAGAAGCAACCTATGGAACAAACTGTTTTCAAGTTGTCTGGGAAAGTCTGGTCGATTCAGTTTTTGGAACGGTTAATCAAACAGAAAAAGAAAACTATTTTTATCCTGCTTCAAGATGGAATTTTACAGACGGAAAATCAAAGAATAATGCTCCTTTGCGACCTGATACAATTATGATTGCAGAAAATCCTTTGGAGCAGAACATGCGGAAATGCTTCATCATCGACTCAAAGTATTACAGCTACACAATGCTCCGAAAACTAGATTCTGAAGAAAACGAGAGTGAGCAGGAAAGCGTTTTAGTTCACGGCTCAATTCCCGGAACTGATTCAATCCAAAAGCAGGTTACCTATGCGCAGTATATTGACAGTGAAATAAAAACTTTTGGCTCAGAAAAAAGAGAAAAGTTCCGTTTTAGGCATAGCGATATTTTCAACGTTTTTATTCTGCCAGCCAATAATATAGAAGAAAAACTGCAATACATCGGAAGCTCGGTAAGCGACTGGCACGACGGCAGCAAAAATTACCACACTGTCCACGCTGTAACCTTGGACACAAAGTTTTTACTGAAAAACGGAAATAAGAAAAGCGATGAAATGCAGAAAGAACTTGCAGAGCTGATTGAAAAAAGAGAAAAATAGAATCTTATAACCAATGATATGACTGATTTTTATTTCTACCTTTTTGCTGCAATTTTTGTTGTTTTATAACCTTCAAAAATGTAAATTTTATTGATTTTGGCGACTATAACTGATAAAATTGCCTTATGATAAATCGCGAAATTTACATGAAAAGAATCAGACCGTTCATCAACACGGAATTAATCAAAGTTTTTACAGGAATCAGGCGTTCGGGAAAGTCCGTTATGCTTGAACTTGTAAAAAACGAGCTTAAAAAATCCGGTGTGAGCGAAAAAAAAATTCTCTATATAAATTTTGAGCAGTTTTCCAATTCCGAGTTACTGGACGCAAAAATTCTCCACAAAAGAATTGTCGAGTTTCAAAAAAACGCAGACGGAAAAATCTATCTGTTTTTTGACGAAATTCAGGAAGTTGAGGGCTGGGAAAAATGCATCAATTCCTGCCGCGTGGACTTTGACTGCGACATTTACATAACCGGCTCAAATGCGAAGCTTCTTTCGGGCGAGCTTGCGACTTATCTTGCCGGTCGCTATGTTGAGTTTGTGATTTATCCGTTTTCCTTCGCGGAATTTTTGGAGATGAATCGCCTGAAAAATCCGCAGATTGACAAGTCAGCTTGTTTCATGCAGTTTCTGAAAACAGGTGGAATGCCGTTCCTTGCAAATTTTCTTGGCGATGATTCCGCAAAAAATCAATATCTGATGGATATTTACAATTCCGTGGTGCTGAAGGATGTCGTAAAACGCAACAATATCCGCGACGTGGACACGCTAGAGCGGATTATCGTCTATGCTTTTTCTAATATCGGGCATATTTTCAGTGCAACTTCGCTTTCAAAATATTTTAAGAGCGAGAACCGGAAAATTTCCCATGACACGATTCTGAACTATCTGAAATTCTGTGCGGACGCTTTTCTGATTTATAAAATAAGCCGCTACGATTTGGAGGGAAAAAAGATTCTGACAGTGAACGAAAAATATTACTGCGCCGACCATGGACTCCGAGAGGCTGTTTTCGGAAAAAATATTCAAAACATCGACCAGATTCTTGAGAATATTGTCTGTCTTGAACTTTTGCGCCGGAATTTCAAGGTTTTTGTCGGAAAAAAG
>JAUNWH010000064.1 GCA_030540405.1 Spirochaetales bacterium | reverse complement strand
TTTAAATAGCTGTTTAGAGATTTAAAACAAAAAAATTTTACATGCGTTTGCCCTGCATTCTTACCTAAGCCCGGTTCAATTACGCCCGGCTTTACCGTAAGAGGATTAAGAAGGCCGTTTGCTTGAATACTTTTTGCAAGATTTTCAATTTCCTGCCAGTCGTATTCTTTGCGAACATTGCCGCTTTCTTCACGGATTTGTTCAAGTGGAATTTTTATTGTTGAAAGATTGTTGTTTGAAAACTTTGCCATTTTATGCCCACTCCTTGCCTGTTACAGTCTGAATAAAATTCATCATGCGCTTTTCTACAGTTACAGGGATTTTATAATTTGGATTCTGAACGAGCTTCTGAAAGCTATTCACAAGCGGAATAGGATTTTCAATCATAAAATCGCCAAAAGTGTTTTTGTACTGTTCCCAAATATTGCCAGGGTCGCGGCTTTTGTTGTAAGCATTGCAGACAACAAAAACTTCTGATTCAAGGCAACAATCCTGCAATGTGTCCATGTACTGAAGTGTTGCTTTGAAGTCGAGCGGTGAACATTTGCCGCTTACAATAATTGTATCAGCTGCAAAAACAGCGTTGCGGGTTTGCGCGTTCCAAGTTCCCGGCGGGTCGATGATGATATAGTCGTATTTTTCCGCAAAGCCTTGTTTTTTAATTTCATGCTTCAATTTTGTGTCCATCACATTTGAAAGCATAGATAAATCAAGATCTTCTGGAATGATTGATAGCGTTCCGCCGCTTGTATGTTCTTTAAGCAAATACGGCTGGACTTCACGGCCTGTAAGAAGAAGTTTTGAATTCTGGTCTTGCAGAACTTTTCCGTAAACTTCTGAAATGCTGCAATTCGGATCAAGACCGATTATCAGCACTTTTTGCCCATGCCTGTAAAGAAATTCTGCAAGTAGTGTGTTCAAGGTGGTTTTTCCTGTACCACCTTTTTTGTTGGTCGTTGTTAAAATCATGGTTTTACTCCTTATGTTTTCCGCTTTGGTTGCATTTATTTAGAACGGTATGCGTTCGCCGTTTTCGTCGTACATTTCCGGCGGCACATCGTCAAAATCCGGGGCTTCGGAGGCCGGGCTTGAATAGCCTTGTGAAGCAGGCTGTGTTCCATTTGCGGCGGCATTTGCGCGTTTTCCTTCACCCGGCCTTCTTAAAGCTCTCACTTTGTTTGCGCGGATTTCAACGCGTGAAAACTTTTTGCCGTCCTTCTCCCATGAAGAAGTTTTCAATTCAGCTTCAACAAGAACTTCACGCCCTTTTGAGTATTCAGAAAGATTCTTTTTTGCGCCTTCGCCCCAATAGCTGACGTCAAAAAAATTGGTTATCTTTATCCATTCGTTTTTAGAGCGGTCAAGATAATCTTTGTTCACCGCCAAAGAAAGCGTTGCAACGCAGCTGCCGTTGCTCATTGTGTTTAAGGAAGCGTCTTTTGTAAGCCGCCCCTGCAAGTAGAGCGCGTTTAAATCACTCATTGCCTTTTCCTCCTTCTAGTTTTTGCAATTTATATTCCGGGTGTTGTTTCATCCAAGATTCCAAAACTACCGTGTGACCGCTGTATATTACAGGGCCGTCATTTTTCATGACTTTTGTATAAAACTGGTAGTAACTGAATTCAAAATCTATTGCAGCCTGGCAGAGTGAAAAGAAATAGATTCCATCAACATAAACCGGACGACAATACCGATTACGGTGCGGTTTTGGATTCAATACTTTTTTATACACCCCCATCCTAAGCGTCACCTTCTGAAAATTCGATTCCAGTAAAAACAAGAATCAATTCGCCGTTTACCCGCTTTTGTTTGTAATCAACGAATTTTCCCATTATTTTTTGAACACGGCGGACAAATGTATTTCTTGAAAGACAGTTTCCGCCGCTCCATTTTTGGTAACGCTCATATAATTCAGAAACAGGAGCAAAGCCAAAATCTACGACCTTGCAGACTTCAAAAATAAAGTTTTTAATTCTCATGTCTTCGTCTGAAAACAAGGCAGCGGAATTTTCCCCGGCTGCATTTCCGACAATTCCCTGTATTGCAGAGCGGGTCAAAAGTTTCTTTTCACCCAATTCTTCCAGATGCTCAAATATGTATCTGTTGGCGCGAATCTGTGCGATTTCGAGCTTTTTCTTTTCCTGCTCCAATTCTGTATCAAGTGTGATTGTGTAAGTTCCAGTTTTGCGGATTTGTGGAAGGACTTCATTTGTTACCCAACGGCGGAATTCTTTTGCAGCTTCTTTTCTGCTCATAAAGATTGCGTGATACAAGCCCGGCTCGTTGATTACGAGCATCTCTTGATTTCCGCCAGAGGTGGAAATAATGCAGTTTATTATTTCGTCTGAATCTAAACTACGTGTTAAGTCGGTTGCATTTTTATAGCCAAGAGCGATTGAAACATCTTTTGCGACAAAAAATGGAGCGTTTTCAATCTGAATTGTACGAACAAGTTCATCACCAAAAGCCCACGACTGTACTTTTTGTGCTGAAAGGGTATGCACAATTTGCATATCCTTTGCGTCAGCTTTTACTCCTTCACTCAATTCCATCAGATTTACCCCTAAAAACAAAAAAAAGCCCGGCGAGATGTCGTCTTTCCCACCGGGCTTAAAGCGGAAAACACAGGAGTATTTCACCCATGCTTTAACCACCCAATAAAAAAAATGAGTGGTTAATAAAGACGACATGAATTAACCATTCATTTTTCTATATCTATTTTTAAAGAGTAAATTTAATATGCCCTGATATAATCATTGACACAAGTATGTTTTTTCTATATCATATTTGCACTGTTAGGAACAAATTTTTAGGTAGGTACGAGATATGTCAAGATCATGTGATGTCTGCGGAAAACATTCAATGCACGGTAACAGAGTAAGCAAATCATACAATCATACACGCCGTCAGTGGAAGCCAAATCTTTTGAAGATTAAGACAGAAATCGACGGAACAACAAGAACAATCAAAATTTGCACTCAGTGTCTCCGCTCTGGATTCATTACAAAGAAAATCAATGTAACTCCTGCAAACGCAGGCGCAAACAAAGCTGAATAGTTTTAACCTTAAAAGCTAGAATTTAAAGAAGGCTGCCAAAATCTGGCAGTCTTTTTTGTTTTAAACGCAAATAGTTTCTAATTTCACGACCGAACCTCTTGACAAAACTCGGGGGGGGGGTAAAATGACCTTGAGGTATTTATATGAAAATTAGAAACTTTGTTTTTGGAATCGCATTTATTTGCGCAATTTGCTTTACAAGCTGTTCTGACGGCTCAAGCAGTTCAGATTCAAATGACACAAGCTCAAGAGTTCTTGATCTTAGAATCAAGAAAAATGGCGTTGTGCACAATTCAAGCCGCTCAATTGAAAACGCAGCCGAAATAACACAAACAGATCATGTAAAGGCCACAGCAGTTTCAGGCGGAATCCAGTTTGAAATTGCGCTTCCAAGCGATGCAACTTACCTTGAAATCAGAAGGCTTGAAGACATCGAAGGCATGGAAGATTTTTGGACAACAAGATGTGAACCGCAGAATATCTTGGAATACGCTGGAAAAACATACACATTCGTTTATCCGCTTTGCGAGCCAGGCGAAAAATACAAGTTCAACATTGGAATGGAAACTACCGAAAACGGAATAATGAAACCTATTCCCGAAGAAATTATCATAATCACTGCCACAGACGGAATCGGTGACATCGACTATTCAAATTTAAAAAGCCGCCACATAGACTTATCTTACGACGGAACAAAGCCAACTGTAAAAGTTTTAAATGTTATTCCGCCGGAAGGAGACAATGTGGAAACAAGAATCGGCTACTATGCTCAAAACTCCAGCACAGAAAGCGACTGGAAAAATGACACAATCTGGTTTGGAAATTACATCGGAGACAAATCAGAAACAATATCTTCAACTAAACTTCATAACGCAAAAGACTATACTAATCCAAACTCTCCTGTTTATTATGAAGAAGATAGTAAAATCTTAAAATCAGAAGACGGCGGCAAAAACTGGAAAATAGATGAAGAAGCAACAAAAGATTGCCAAGAGCTTCTGGCAACAGGCTTCAGCTATTTCCTTAAAAGCACAAACAAATCTTATCTTTTTGCGCAGTACGCATACACTTTTGAAGTTAATGAAATGGAAAACCCAGAACGCTACGTCTGGAGAACCGCAATCTTAGAGTCAGACGCCATAAAAGTAAAGTAAACTTCCACTCCCCTGACTGACTTTACAAAACAAAACCAGCCAGGGAATTTTTTTATGCAAAAAATGCAATTTCAACACACAAGCTCAAGTCCGTCGTAGGCTGGTCCTATGTAAAATCCATTCTCCGCATTTTTTTTCAGCAGAGGAAATTTCCACAAAATGATTTTTACATATTCTTCTATTTGAATGTGGCTCATGTTGTGCGTTATGTGCGTAAGATAAACGTTGCGCGGATTCATTTTTTGCGCCGCTTCAAGTGCCTGTTCAAATGAAAAATGCGTTGAATGAGGTTCCAGCCGCAATCCGTCGATTACAAGATGCTCAAGAATTCCTGAGTTGTTTTTTACAAGCTCAATTGAATTTTCCGGCACAAAGCTGCAATCCGTAAGGTAAGCGATGCTGTGCTTTTTTCCGTCCTGCCCTTTCTCGCTGAATAAAAGTCCCAGATCATCTAAATGTCCGTGCTTGAGCATTACAGGCAGAATTTCAATTCCGTTTATAAAAAGCGGATTTTTTTCGCTGATATTTTCCGCGCTCATAATCTGAATCTTGGGCTTTCCGCCGCCCTCTTTCATCGGAGTAAAAATGTAGTCGAATCTGTGCCGAATATCATGCTCCGCGTGAGTTGTCGTGTAAATTCTAAGACCTTCGCCTTCAGTTTCCTTGTTGTCCGGATGCGCCGGATCAAGAGCCTTTGTGTGGCTAAAAACGCGCAAGTCGTCAATTCCATGAAGATGATCCGCATGGCTGTGCGTTATAAAAACCGCGTCAAGTTTGTTAATTTTATATTTCAACGCCTGAATTCTAAATTCCGGCCCGACATCCACAAGAATATTTACAGGACTTTCAAGAAACGCGCTGCATCTTAGCCGGTTGTCCCTCGGATCACTTGAACGGCACACATTGCAGCTGCATCCAATCACAGGGATTCCGTGGCTTGTTCCAGTGCCAGTAAGAATCATTTTCATAAGCACATCATACTTCTTTGAATAAACTTTTGAAATAGCTGAATAAAGTATAAAGTTTCAATAAAAATTCAGCTATCAACAATGCTGAAATTTATTACGGCTCTCACATAATTATTGTTTTTTTAATTTTACGACCGGGGCTTCAGCATGAAAAATAAAAATGAAAATATTTTACGCCAAATATACAAAAAAGAAGTAAAAATTATACAAATCAGCATTATTTTAATCGATTATGCTTATTAAAATCTGTAAATTAATTGATTTTTTGTTTTTTATAGCTTCAACCGTAATACAAAAATACGGCATTTTTTTTCATGCTGAAGCCATGCTCTCTAAGCTATTTCACCTAATAAGCCCTTGGGATTTTTGAAATTTTTACTCAGCATTTCTTACCATTCGCATACCAATAAAACCACGTTCTAAAGGACTTGCAGGAGATAAATTTTTTTTCGTTGAAAAATAACTTATCAAATTAAAAATATCGTAATTGCAATTTCTAGGAGAATATCCAATAGCATTCTGAACGGTTATCATAAAAGTGCAGTGGTTAAAACACCGACAAATAAGGTGTATAATAAGCCTCAGATTTAGACACGGAGGAGAAAAAACAACGAATTTGTGCTAA
>JAUNWH010000007.1 GCA_030540405.1 Spirochaetales bacterium | reverse complement strand
TTCACACTTTCTGTAATTTTATCAGAAAGAGTTTTTACATGCGTTTGCCCTGCGTTTTTGTGCTTTTTGACTTGAATAACTTTGAAAAATCTTGTATACTCTGCGCTATATTTTATATCGTCAGCATGTCAGATTGCAGCCGCTTCTTAGGCTTTGCCAGGTAAAAAGGAAAATCAAGTAAAAAAAGATATTTTCAAGCGGTTCCGGTCTTTCATGTAAGGAAAAGGGAATCGTTTATGGAAGATTTAGAAAACAAAGTTGACGGGATTACTATGCCCGCAGAGGATTCGCAGGTTTCTGTGGAAAATTCAAATGAATCATCAAATGAGCCTGAGACAATTTCATTTGCAGACTTGGGACTTGATGAAATCACTCTTGCCGCTATTGAGAAAAAAGGATTTAAAGTTCCGTCTCCAATTCAGGTTCTTGCAATTCCGCGCCTTTTGAATGGAGATGCAAACGTTATTGCAAAAGCCCGCACTGGAACTGGAAAAACTGCCGCTTTTGGACTTCCTCTTGTTCAGGATTTGCGTGAAGAAAGCGACCATGTCCGCGCAATAATTCTTGAGCCTACACGTGAGCTTGCCATGCAGACTGCCACTGAAATGGCTTCGTTTGCAACTGGAAAATATCCGCGCACTGCTGTTGTTTACGGCGGAGCTTCGATGGGCGAGCAGATGAGAGCTTTGCGCCGCGGAGTTGAAATTGTTGTTGGAACTCCAGGCCGTGTTCAGGACTTGATTGACCGCGGTGTTCTTGACATCAGCAAAATCGATTATTTTATTCTTGATGAAGGCGATGAAATGCTTGACATGGGATTCATCGAGGATATTGAAAATATTTTTGAATGCGCAAATCAGGATTGCCGTGTTCTTTTGTTCAGCGCGACAGTTCCAAAAGAAATTTTGAAGATTGCCCAGCGTTTTATGGGCGAGTACGAAATCGTTGAAGAGGAAGGCTTTGAAGAAGAGCCTCTTTTGATTGAGCAGAAATACTGGGTTGTGCGCGAAAGTGAAAAAGTCGAGGCTTTGGTTCGCCTTATTGATATTTCGCCTGATTTCTTCGGACTTGTTTTTGTTCAGAGAAAATCTGATGCTGATTATGTTTCAAAGTCGCTTGATGAGCGCGGATACGAAGCCGCCGCATTGCACGGAGATATTCCTCAGGGACAGCGCGAAAAAATCCTTGCAAGATTCCGTTCAAAGAAAACAAGAATTCTTGTTGCGACTGATGTTGCTGCTCGCGGAATTGATATTGAAGGCGTAACTCACGTTGTAAACTACGAGCTTCCATTTGACGGTCCGACTTATGTTCACCGCATTGGCCGTACTGGACGTGCCGGTGCTGCTGGAATGGCGGTTACTTTTGTAAAGCCGGAAGAAACACGCAGACGTCTTAATTATCTTATCAACACTGTAAAGAAAAGTTCCAAGGGTGAAATTGTTGAAGACAAAGTTCCTTCAATAGAAGAAGTTCTTGAAGCAAAAAAGAGCCGCCTGTTTTCTGATATTAAAAACAAGCTTGGTCTTAATCAGGAGAAAACTGAATCTCAGTCTGAAAGCGAAACTGATTCTGGTTCCGCAGAAGAAAATGCTGAAATCAATGTTTCTTCAGAGCCAAAAGTTCCTCACTTAAGAAAAGGCGATCCTATTTTTGACAAGCTTGCAGAAGAACTTTGCAACGGTCAGAATCCAGAGGAAGTTGTAGCTTCGTTGCTTGCAGTTTCTTACGGCGGAATGCTGAACAAAAACCGCTACGGAAAAATCAATGCTTATTCTGTTGAAAAGGGACGCGACAGAGACCGTGGTGGACGCCGTGAACGCGACCGTGGCTCAAGAAGAGGCGGAGATGTTTTTGTTGGCGACGATCAGCTTAGGCTTTATGTTCAGATGGGCTGGGATGACGGATACAATCCAAGAAAAATTGCGGATTTCTTCCATGACTTGCTTGGTGTTCCGGGGCGCAAAGTTGATGCCATTGATATGGCGGACAAATTCTGTCTTCTTTCTTTGCCGGCTGACGACGGAAGAAGAGCCATTGAGCTTTCCGAGCGCGACCGTTCATTGCCGCATATGCACCTTGACACAAAAGTTACTGGCGGCGGACTTGGCGAGCGCGATTCATTTGGACGCGACCGTGGTTCAAGAAGGGGCGGACGCGACAGAGGACGTGAACGCGACCGTGGATTTGGACGCGACAGAGATTTTGGCGGACGACGCGAACGTGATAGAGACAGAGGATTCCGCGGAGGTTCTCATGCAAGAGCCGGAGTTCACACTGCTACACAGAGAAGCGGTTCATCTTCGTTCTTTAAGAGATCTGACGCTCAGGAATATTAATTTTTAAGTTTAGATAAAAAGCGCTGCTAGAAATGGCGGCGTTTTTTTTATTCTAGTTGCATTGACTTCAATGCTATTCATCAATAAAATAAAGAAATGTACGAAATAAAAGATTCAAAGCCGTTTGATACTGATGAAGAAGATTTTGACACGGTAATGGCTAGCGACATTTCATTTACAGGAAATATACGTTTTTCAAAGCCGTTTATGATAAAAGGAAAAATGAACGGAACAATCGAAGCTTCAAGCGATTTGCTTATTGATACAAATGCGGAAGTCAATGCTGACATTTCAACAGAGCGCGTTCTTGTCCGCGGAAAAGTTGTAGGAAATATAAATGGAAAAAAGCTTGTTTATGTTGCTTCAACTGGTTCTGTAATTGGCGACATTTCTTCCGCTCAGGTTGTGCTTGAGCCGGGTTCTGTTTTTTCTGGAAAATGCTCAATGTCTGGAATGTAATTTTTCAAGCTGAATTTTTAAGGTGCTGATATGAATAAGAAAAATTGTTTTGCATTTATTATATTTTTTGTTTTTGTTTCCGCAGTTTTTTCGCAAGCTTCTCGTCCTGATGCTCTTAAGCTTTACCGTGAAGGAAAGTACAAGGATGCGGTTGCAGTTTGCGAAGTTGAAATTTCCAACAATCCGAACAACATGGATTCTTATGCGGTTTTGTGCTGGTCTTTGGTTGGAAACAAGCAGTACAAGGAAGCTGAGCTTAGAGCTACAGAAGCGCGCAAAATAAATTCCTATGATATTCGTCTAATGGAAGTTCTTGGCGAGGCAAAATTTTATCTTGGAAAAAACAATGAAGCTCTCGATATGTTTCAGCGTTATGTTGCAAATTCTTCGGAAACTGCGGCGCGGCTTGGAACTGCGTATTATTACATGGGCGAAATTTATGTCCGCCAGACAAAATATGAACATGCGGACATTTCTTTTAGCGCGGCTGTAAAATATGAGCCGACTTATAGCGCGCATTGGTGGACAAGACTTGGCTACGCGCGTGAAATGTGCAGCGACTTTAAAAATGCCATTACAGCTTATGACAGAGCTCTTGGCTTGAATTCCCAAAATTATGATGCTGTCCGCGGAAAAAAAAGATGCCAGGAGCGTCTTTAGTTTTTAGCTGATGAAAAATATTATTCATTTTGAAACTCTAGGCTGCAGGCTTAATCAGGATGAAACAGAAGGTGCTGCCCGTTCTTTTTCTGATGCTGGTTTTGTCTGTGAATTGAATTCTGTTTCGTCTGCGACAAATCCTTCTCAAGATGTAATTTTAAGCGTAATAAATACATGTACAGTTACAGGCAAAGCTGAACAAAAAGCCCGGCGCATAATCAGACTGCTTCTTGAAAAATTTTTTGATGCGCCTTTGATTGTTACCGGCTGCTATGCGGAGCTTGATGATTCTGAAATAACTTCGATTTCCAAAAATAGAATTGTAATTGTTCCCGGCACAAAAAAATTTGTTTTAAAGGAAATTTCCGTTGCGATGAATGGCGGCGAACTTGATTTTAAAAGCGGAAAATTCAATTTTGAAAATCTAAAATCTTTTGTTAGCAAAAAAATATTTTCATTTGAAAAAATTGATTCTGCAAAAAAAATTCCGATGGCGGTGAATCCGTTTGCTTTGTATACGCCGGTTTTTGAAAAGCATAGCCGGGCGACTTTAAAGATTCAAGACGGATGCAATAATTCATGTTCATTCTGCAGAATTCATTTTGCCCGCGGAACTTCTGTTTCCCTTGAGCCTGAAAAAATTCTTGAGCGTGCAAAGGAAATTGAAAATTTAGGTTCTTCTGAAATTGTGCTTACAGGCGTCAACTTGAGTCAGTATGCAGGAAAATCAAAAGACGGCGCAATTTTTGATTTTAAAGACTTGCTTTCGTTTTTGCTTTCTAACACAAAAAAAGTCAAGTTTAGAGTTTCTTCTTTTTATCCGCAGCATATAACAAAAGAACTTTGTGCAGTTTTGTCTGATAAAAGAGTTCAGCCGTTTTTCCATTTGAGCATTCAGTCTGGAAGCGATTCCATTTTGAATTCTATGCGCCGGCCTTATAAGCGGGAGCAAGTTGAAAATGCGGTTCAGTTGCTTAGAGAATGCAAAATGAATCCGTTTATTTCTTGTGATATAATCGCAGGATTTCCCGGAGAAACAGAAGACGATTTTGATCAGACTAAGTCATTGTGCAGGAAAATGAATTTCGCTTGGATTCATGCTTTTCCTTTTTCTGCAAGACCCGGAACACTTGCATTTTCTATGACTCCCAAAATTCCTGAGCGGATAAAAAATGAGCGCGTAAAGTGGCTTACTGAAATTGCGGTTTTTGGAAAAATTTCTTATATAAATTCTTTTAAAGAAAAAGCTGTTGAGGCGACTGTTGAAAAAAAAGTTTTGCAGAAATCAGATGGAAAAAATATTTTTCATGCCGTTACAGAAAATTTTCTTCATGCGGAATTTGAATCCGAAGAAAAATTAGAAGCCGGAAGCGTTGTCATGTTGAAAATAATTTCCGTTCTTGAAGACAGCATAAAATGCGGAAGAGAAGAAGAGTGTTCCGCGGAACTTTTAAAATAAAAATGGACGCAATGGATTTTACCAAAGCGTCCGTTGTTTTTAAATTTTAGAATTTGCAGTTGACACCAACATTTATAAAGCTGTTGTCTTTCCATTCGTAGAATTCACTGTCTTCATCTTTGCAATGGATGTACATTCCGCTTAAAGTCAGTGTTAAATTTCCGTTTGGCTTGTATGCGATTTTTGGCTGAACTACAAGGTCGCCGCGTTCAATTCCCCAAAGCGCTGTAACTTCCGGCGCGATTTTGTCATTCATCCAAGAATCTGTAATGTTTACAACCAGTTTATTGTTTGTGTATCCAGTTTTGTTGTAGTCAACATCATAGGATTTCAATGCTGATTTCATTACGCCGTAACTAGAGAATCCTTCCGCATCATCAATTTTGTCGCCTTTGAAAATGCAAGTTCCGGTTTCCTGAATGTTTATGTTTATGTTGTTGACCGGAATGTCCACATCAAAACCTGCAAGCCAAGCAATGCTGTTGTTATGAACCCAAGGATTGTCGCCTGCAACGTCGTCAGTCAAATTGTAGGCAAGCTCGCCACGCAAGTTGAATCTTCCAAGCACAGTTGCTGCTTCAAGTCCGAACGTCTGTTTCCAGTCGTAGTCAAGCGAAGGCATTGCTGTTTTTCCGCTTAAAATTGTCGCGCTCAAATCTGCGGATGGCTGCTTGTAGTGTCCGTAATAATAGCTTGCGCCCCAGTCAAACGAGCCGAATGTGCCTGTAAGCCTAAGACCTGCTTGCGTGTATTTTAGCTTTTGCGTGTCCGGATACAAGTCGTCTTGGTCAAATTGCGCGGCTGCCATAAGACCTGCTGTTCCGCTGGCTGCCCAGCTTGAAGCTATTTCAGTTACTGAATTTTTCAATTCAGTGTATGAAGCCGGTGTCCAAATTCCGTCTGTTGCGAATCTGTCTTTTTCCATGTACGGAGTCCAGATTCCTTCCAATCGCAAATCATTTTTTTCAAAAGAATATAATGCGCGGAACATTGGCGTGCTGAGCCTGCGGTCGATGTATTCTGGAACAATGAAGTCAGTGTAATCGTCTGCGTTGAAATTATCCAGAACATGAAGCTTGTCGCCTTTTCCCCAGATAACTTTCATTTTTCCCGCTTCAAGTTTCAGCTTTCCAAAATAACCGCGGATTGTAAGTTCATCAATTACGTCCTGCGGATAATCTTTAATTGCGCTTTCGTCAAATTTCAGCTGAATATCCGCATCAACATTTGAGCCTGAAAAATTGATTCCGAGTTTTGCAGATGGAGTTGCGGTAACAGGAAAATCTGAAACGGAGTCGTAGTCTGAATCTTTCTGGCCTTCGTATTCTGGCTTGTCAAGATACATTCTGCCTTGAAGCTCTCCTTCGCCGCTGAATGTAATTGAAGGACTTGAACTTCCGCCAAAACCGTCAGTGTCGTCAGAGAAACTTCCCCAGTCATCAAAATCCTGTGCAAATGCAAATGAACAGAAAATCATTGCAAGCGCAAAAATTTTGTTTTTCATATAAAGAAACTCCTTGCTTTTAATTTTAGAACTTTCCTGTGTTCAAGAAATCTTGTGTAAAGATTTTATCTGGAAGAACTGTCTTTACATCAACTTTAAGAACTTTTATAGAAGTTGAATGTTTTGTCTGAACATTTTCCATTTTGTTTTCCATTGGAATATTGAAGCCGTCAATATTTTCAATTTTGAAAACAGTAAGAGTTTTTATGAGTTTTCCGTTTTTGTCAAAAAGCTCTGTGTAAACTGGATAATCTGTGGCTTTGTCTACCCAAACCATTCTGTAGCTGTACTGGCTTGACTTTGGATCAATTGGTGTGTTTTTTACAACTTCGCAATTGAAACCGTTCTTTGTGTCTTCCTTTACAAACTCGTGAGTGTCTTCTTCCATTTCGCGTGTAGAAAGATCGTCATAAGTTGCGTCAGTTCCCATGAAAGACTTTGAGCCTTCGCTTGAATTTACGCGTCTTGTGTTTTTCAATGCCGGAAGGTAAATCCATTTGTCATCTGGCGCGCCTTTGTTTTCAATCTGAAGAAATCTTGTGTCTTTTATGTTTGCTGGCGAACGGAAATCCATAACTGCGCTTGTTATGTCATTTTTGTTGCGTCCATACTGAAGAACATTGCGCTGTTCTGTGCTTCCGTTTTTGTCTGTTAAAAGCATTACAACTTGAGAGCGGCTGTAGTCAGGCTTTGCGACATCATGTGTTCTCTGCATGATTTCATCTCCGCGCGCATCTGCAAATGCTGCGAAAGTTCCTGCTGCAAGCGCCGCTGCCAATGTCAGTGTTTTAAATGTAAGTTTCATTTTTATCCTCCATGTTTTTCCCGGAAAAAAATCCGGGATTTTTTTTTATTTGTTTTCAGTTTTTTCTTTTGGGCGCATAAATTTTGGATCTGTCAGATTCAAGATTCCTGGAATAATTGTCATTGCAAGGAAGCTTGAAGTAAACATTACGATTGCAACAAGAATTCCAATGTAGCGCAAAACTATAAACTTTGAAAGTGTAAGAACAAGGAATCCAAGTCCTACTGCAAGCGCGTTTGTAAGAATTCCGCGTCCGCTCTTTCTGAAAGTTTCCTTTAGAACTTCAACAACGTTTTCTGTTTTCGCCCTTTCTTCCTTATAGGTTGTCATAAAGTGAATTGTGTAGTCAATACCAACGCCGACTGCAACCGAAGCGATAATGCTTGTAATGAAGTCAAGATTGATTTCGCAGAATCCCATTGTCATGTAGTTAAGAAGAATGCTGAATGCAAGCGGAATTGCTCCCAAAAGTCCTGCCCAGCAAGATTTAAATGAAATTGCGATAATCAGGAATACAGAGAACAATGAAAGCGCAAGGCTTGTGATTTGGCTTGAAACAATCATGCTTGTCATTCTGTGTTCCATCTGCGCTGAACCAGTTGCTTCAAGAGTGTAGCCTTCTGGGAAATGTTCTGCAGCGTAACTTTTGGCATCTGCAATTATGATTCCGCTTTCCTCTGATGAGTGGCTTCTAAGTTGGCAAGTTATGCGCATTTCTTTTGGATTCATATCGTCATCAATAAATCTGTCAAGTGAACCGCTTAAAAGTGTGAGATAGTTTTCAACAACATTTTTCAGTTCTTCACGTGTCGCAACAGGATACTTTGAAGTGTCGTAAGGAATTTCATAGTATGCAGTTCCATTGTAGTTAACCTGTTTCATAAGCTGGTTAACAATATCTTCTACAGAAGCGTACTGTCCGCCTGCTTCAACATAAGCTTTGTTCAAAAGTTCAAGAACTTGTTTTGTTGTCATTGAAGTTTCAAGTTGTTCGCTGTAAGCAATGTTTGGATCTACAAAATCCTGCGCAGGAGAAGCTTGTGTGCTTGAGTCATCTGTGCCCCAGTCTGACCAGTCATCAGAAGTTGAAGATGAAGTGTCTGTTCCAAAGTCAGAGCCCCAGTCGTCCCATCCGTCAGAAAATCCGCTTGAAGCAGAAGAGTCTGAAGGTTCACCGGATGAAACTGGCTGTGCTCCAGGAACGTGCCAGACTTGGTTTATGCGTTTTATGAATGTTGTAAAGGAAACGATTTTTCCGATATTTTCATGGTTTGCAGCAAGATAATGCTCCATGTTGTCTACAGCCTGCAAAAGTTCCGGATTTGAAATATCGCCTTTTTCCTGTCCTTGAATTACAAAGAAGAGGCAGTTTGAACCGGCATATTGCTGGTCAATGTGGTCAACATCTTTTCTGAAGTCGCAGTTCTTTGGGAAGTAGTTGATTAGCGCTGTATCAATTTTTAGAACTCTGAGTCCAGTAAACGAAAGAACGATTATAACAATTGAAGTAAGCACAAGACGTGGAACAGAGCCGCAGAAAAATTTGTAGATTGAATAAAGCGTGTCGCCACTAGCTTCTGCTTCTGTTTTTCCGCCGCGCTGAATTTTTGCCAGTTCCAAACGGCGCTTTGCTTTTTCCATTTTTGCTTTTACTTTTGCAGTGAGCTTGTCGATGTTGCGTTCTCTTTTTACAGCTTTTCTGTAATCCTTCAAAAGAAGAACTGCAGGAATGAATGTTATAGAAAGAAGAAGCGAAAGTGAAACACCAACCGCTGTGAATACTGCAAAGCTATGCAAAGGCCCGAGTGGGCTTGTTATAAGTGAAATGAATCCTACGATTGTTGTAACTCCAGCAAGCAAGACAGCAACGATAACTTCATTCAAGCCAGAGAAAACACATTCTTCATATTTTTCTCTTGTCATTTCACCTTCAACGCTGTTGATTGCAATGTAGTAATGCGAAAGAACATGGATTCCGTATGCAGAGCCGACTGCAATTAACGAAACTGGAATTACGCTTGAAATCAAAGTGAAAGTTATTCCAAAGAATCCCATCATTCCAACGGAAATTATTGTTGAAAGCAAAACCGTGCATAAAGGAAGAAGCATTCCAGTTACAGTTTTAAAGCTCATGTAAAGAGAAAGAAGAACAACTACAATTACAAGCGGAATCAAAACCAGCAAGTCCGAAATCATAAACTGCTTTGATTCTTCTGAAAGAACGGGTTCGCCTACAAATTTTACATTGAGATGATGTCCGTCTGTTTCTTCGTTTACGATCTGTTTTACTTTTGCAAGAACTTTCTGCTGCCTCATAATGTCAGTGCCGAGTTTTCTGACTTGCGCTTTTATTTCTTTTATGTTCGATTTTGTCTGGGCGATTTCTGCATTGATTTCTGTTTTGTCGTCCGCAGCTTTTGCCTGCTCTATAAGTTCTGCAAGGCGAGCTTGATTTTCTTCCAGTGAAAGAGTTTCATCGCTTTTTGGACAAAGCGAAATCTGCATTTGAAATCCAGTGTTGTCATCATTCACAATTACGCGGTTGTACATATCGTGCCATTCAGCAAGCCGTGATTTAAGCTGGAAAATATCTTCGTCAGTTCCTGTGTATGTGTCTGGAATAAGCTGTGTTGCTGATATTGAGCCGTTTTCATCGCAGACATAATCGATGTGAGTGACAGAATCTATGTCTTCAACTTCTGGCAGTTCAAGAGTTCTGTCAGTGATTTTTCTTACAACATCGATGTATTCTGGAGTAAGTATGGTTGTTCCGCTTTTTGTTTCTAATGTGATTCCAATAGAAAGCATGCTTCCGAATTCATCTTCAGTTTTTGTAAGCAAATCATAAGATGCGTCTTTTTGCGGGAAGAATGAGCGAAGTGAATTTTCAAGGGCCAAATTCTTTAAAAAGAATCCAAAGAATCCTGTGAGCAGCAGCGTTGCCACTATTATTACCCAAGGATGCTTAAAAAAAGTTTTTAGAAATTTCTTTTTCATAAAATAATCCTTTCCTGAATAATGTTCAAAAGATTAAACCTATTGATATATAAATATAATGTTTTTTTTATAAAATTCAATAGGTTTTTTGAAAAAAAATGTTAAAAAGTTTAATTACTTAAACTTATTGACATTTTTGGAATTTAAACTATATTATTTAATAATCCTTTAAAAACATGAGGTTCTGCAAATGGCAATAAGCAAATCCGAGTTAAAAAAAATACATGAAATGCTCAATAAATGCGGACCTCTTTTTATAGCCCTTGGTGATGAAGTCCGGCAGAAACTTATTCTTGACATAGCTGATGCCGGTGAAGAAGGAATAAGCGTTATGGATTTAACTTCCAAGTCAAATCTTTCGCGTCCTGCAATTTCGCATCATCTGAAAATTTTAAAGGATTCTGGATTTGCAAAAACAATAAAACGCGGAACTTGGGTTTTCTACAAAATTTCCATTTCAGAGAATTTTGCAGAAATCGACAAGCTTGTAAATGAAAGTCTCAGGATAATAGAAAAAGTAAGAAAAGAGCAGTCTGAATGATTTCAGTTTAGTCCATCCACAATTTGAATCCCAGAACTTGCGCCTATTCTATTTGCTCCAGCTGAAATAAAATCAAGCGCTTCTTGTGTAGAATGAATTCCGCCGCTAGCTTTTACGCCCATTTCATTTCCCACAGTTTTCCTCATTAATTCAACAGCATGGATTGTTGCTCCGTTCGGTTTTTTCATTGAAAATCCTGTGGAAGTTTTGACAAAATCAAATCCTGCGTTTTTTGCGCAGATGCAAGATTGAATTATTTCATCATCATCTAAAAGCGTTGTTTCCAAAATCAGCTTTGTTAAAACTTTTCCTTTGCGAGGAATTCCGTCTTTTTCTGAAAACATCGAAGCTTCCTGAACGCTCTTTGTTAAAAACGAAAGCTGCTGTGCAAGCTCGTTCCATTTTTTGCTTTTTACAAGATTCAAGTCTATTACAAAGTCAAGCTCGTCTGCCCCGTTTGTAATTGCAATGTCTGCCTGCGACATTTTTGATTCTGTTCCTCCGGCTCCAAGAGGAAAATCTATTACAGTGCAGACTTTAGTTTGCGAGCCTGAAAGAATTTTTGACGCTGTTGAAACAAAAACGGGATTTATGCAGACACTTGCAAATCCGTATTCTTTTGCTTGCTGGCAAAATTTTTCAACTTGTTCTTCTGTTGCTTCTGGAGAAAGAAGAGTCTGATCTATAAATTTTGCAAGTTTTTGTTTTGTCATTTTAAAGTCCTCCAAATAAGTCTGTTATCTATAATTTCGCAGGCGATTTGCCCTTCGTGCTCAAGGCAGGAAAGATATGAGCGCAGCGTTGTGCCGATTAAATAAAACGGAACAACTTTCATTTTTATTGACGAATAGTCGGCGATTGCTTTTAAAAGATCTTCCGTTGTTCTGAATCCTTCATTGATTTTTTTTAAAATGAGAGATTCAAATTCGTAAGTAACCATTATGTTTATTTCTGCAAACGCATTTATTGTTGCGAACGTGCATTTTGAGCCGTGGCCAGGAATATAAAAATCAGATTTTATTGATGCGATTTTTCTTACTGATTTTCTGAAATCTTTTTGGTTGCATAAAAACGGAATCCATGTTTTTTTTAAAAGCTCGATTCCAAAAAAACTGTCGCCAAGAAAAAAACTTTTTCTTCCGTCTGATTTGTCTTGAACTAAAATTCCAATCTGATCAAAAAAGTGTCCCGGAAGAAAGTAAAATGAAATAAAAACATCGTCAAGCTCGATTTTTTCTTCAGTTAAAATTCTGTCGGTAAAAATTGGTTCTGGCGGCGTGAACTGCGGAATATCAAATTCTTTTAGAGAAACTCCGCCGCAGTAAATCGCTCCGATTATCGCTGGAACTTCCATTACTCTTGCAGATTCTGCTGAAGCCCAAATTTGAGTTTCTAAATTTTTTTTCAGATACAAAGAGCCGCCGCAGTGGTCAGCGTGTGAATGTGTCTGGATTACGGCTTTGATTTTTTTTTCAGGAAAAAGAGATGAAAGTGTTTCAGCAATGAGTTTTCCGTCTTCTTCTGACTGCCCTGAGTCAATAAGAAAAATTTCGTCATTGCTGAAAATAACTCCAATGTTTGTGGAGTGGCAGAACATTCCAACGTTAGCTGAAAGTTTTACAAATGATTTTTCATTTATAGCCATTGTTTTGCCAGCTCCACTTTTTGTTAAACTTCAGCGGCCTCAATAGATTTTACAGTGTAATCGTATTTGTGGTCGTTGATTGTAAACGCTCTTTGCTCTCCGTTTTTCATATCAAGAAGATTGTTTCCGAGCGGTGAAAGATAAGAAATTATTCCTTCATCAACATTTGATTCCCACGGACCAAGAATTGTATAAACAACTTCATTGTTTTCAAGATTGTTATGCAATGTAACTTTTGTTCCGAATGAAACAAGCGATGTCGTCGCTGTTGTAGGATCGAATACAACTGCGCGTGAAAGTTCTTCCTTGAGTTTTGAAAGCTGAACGTTCAGTCGGTGCTGAGCTTCTTTTGCTGCTATGTATTCAGCATTTTCCTTAAGGTCGCCTTTTTCTTTTGCCTCGCCGATTTCAGCGGCAACTTTTGGAAGCTGAACTTTTTCGATGTCTTCTGCAAGCGAGCGTTTGACTTCGAGCATTTTTGCAGTAACCAGAAGTCCTTTTGGAGCTTCCTGCTTGATTTCTGCTTCTTGGAATTTGAAGTCTGGATATTTTTTCAAGATTCCGTTTCTTAAAGCGGCTTTGTATTGCAGTTCAAGATCAGAAAGGTCGCTGACCATTGTGTACATTCTTGTAATTACATCAGTTGAATTTGCAAGCATATACTCAAGCATTGGATTCTTGTCTTCGTTCAGCTTGTTTCCAAAGAGAAGGGCAGTGGCTTCCTTTATTGTCTTTGTGTTTTCAACTGTGTTTACGTGATTGTTTTTTTCACGGTTGCAGACTGAAATTATGTTGACCAAAGTTACAAGCTGCTTTTCCTCTGAAATTTTTGCTTCAACAAACCATTCTTCAGTTTTGCATTTAGAAATAAAGTAGTTTACAGCATTTCTGTTGCTTCTGTAGTCGTTGAAAATATCCTGAACAAGGCGGACAGTTTTTTCTTCTTTTCCGGCTGAAATAATTTCCGCGATAAGATTTTTATCAAGCACAGTCGGGAACAAGAAAGTGTACTGAGCATCCCAGTCTGGAAGCATCTTGATATTTGCAAGGAACATTTTCTTGAGATGAGTATTTTTTGTGTCCTTGAGCTTTGTGTACATTTCGCGCGGATTTTCAATTTCTGAATAAAGCTCGGCGAATGTGAATTTTGCAGGATTTTCCAGCGCGGAAATTCTTTTTACAATTTCCTGAACAACAAGGTAAGAAGCCACAATATGCTCATCTACCGAAGTGAATGCCTTGAGGTAGTTTGCAAAGTAGCTGAACATTTCAGAGAACTGGTCATCAGAAGGATCTTCAATCGCTTCAAGATAACGTGCCATTATGTCGATTCTTGGGAAGAATTCCTTGTTCGCCTTGAATTCGTTTGCAAGACGTTCTGACTTGCTAAGTTCTCTGTCGCGGACTGTGTAGAAATTCGCGTCGTTTGGATTTACACAGAACGGAGCTTCTGCAAGAATTTTCTGAGCTTTTGCGTGCCAGCTTGTCCATTCGCTTGAGCCTTTTGTTTTTCCGTCTTTATCTTTAGCTGCGTCTTTCAAAATTGAAGGAACAAGTTCCGCCTTAATATGCTTTTCATCGCAGTTATTATTGTAGCTTTTGATTATTGTCTTTAAAGTCCATGGAATGTCAGACTTTACTTTTTTTACAAGCTCTTCATGCTTTACAGTTTTCTTGTAGACTTTGATGTGGTCTTTTGCAAGAGGCTGAAGCGCGCTGACTGCCATTTTTAAAGACATTGTGTGAACGCCGGTTTTCTTTCCGAAGTTGATTGTAAGAATGTCGCCTTCAACTTTTGAGATAATTCCAACGCCCCAAGTTCTGTGGTAAACGTAATTTTTTGCGTCGAATGCAATGTGCTTTTCAAAGTCGTTGATTGCTTCAAAGACATTGCGGAACGACTGGTTCAAATTTGAAGATTTTATGTAATCTTCAAGATGCGAGTGGTCTGCGTATTTTCCGCGGAAACATTCTGTGATTTCTTTGCGCGCCCAGGAATCTTTGCTGTCAATTTCAAGAATAAGCTTTAGAATGCTGATTGCAGTGTCCCATTTTGCAGTGTCCTTGTAATATGCGTAAAGTTCCTGCATAAGAATTGCTGACTTGTCTTCGCTGATTGTCTTTGCAATTTTGCGCTGAACCAGCATAAAGAAATCAAGTTCTTCTGGAATGTAAGAAACAAGAATTGACCATATAGCTTTTGCAGAGCCGATGTTTTTTGCGGCGACAAAGCGGAGCAATGCCTTTTTATAGTAGTTTATTGCGGCTTCCTTGTTTCCCTGAGAATCGTAGCGTTCAGCAAGAATGCGCGCCATTTCAGCTTCTTCAAAGTCAAGCTTTACAATTTTCTCATAAAGTTCCCAGAGCCTGTCGTCATTTGAAGCCTTGTAATAATCCGCAAGTTTTCTTAGAGCAAGCTTGTTCTGCGGATCGTCTTCAAGAATTGAATTGCAAAGATATTCAACAAGAGATTCCTTGTGATTCTTTTCAAAAATATCAAAGAGCGCATAAAGGGAGCTTGTGTCTACGGAACCTGTGCGCATTGCAATCATGCCTGAAAGATAAAGGGCTACAATGCTGTCTTTTGTGTGCGCAAGCTGTTCATCGCAGATGTCCTTGATGGCGTACTCACAGTTCTGGTTTCTACATTCGTCAAGGACTTTTTCAAGTTCTTCGATGTTGTTCTTGGTGAAGTTTGTAATTCCCGCTCGTGTCCATGTTTCTGCCTTCAGCATTTCGCGGACAGAATTTTCAAGTTCTTCAGACATAATGTTTGCTCCTAGTTTTTTATAAACTTCTCTGCTTTTTCAGAGGTTTCCGAATCTGTATAAATTGTGAATCTCAGGATCAAGAATTTTCATCTTGAGCATGACTTCCGAAATACTGCTTGACTTTTCTTTTGACGAAATATAGTAATCTATAAGCCAAAAATAAAGGTTCAAGAGCCTTGGTTTTATAACTTCCTTGTTGCTCCCAGGATCTTTCATCTCGCTTTCCCTTGCAAAAATTTCCTGCCGTAAATGGATTACTTCCTGAGCTCTTAAAAGCCTTTTTACGGTAAAAACTTCAAGTATAACTCCGTAAACCGCAACCCATTCCTGCAATGCTTCGCCTGTATAGCCAATCTCTTCAACTTTGCTTATAAGAGCCTTTATCATTGGCGAATCCAGAAAAAAGAAGTCTATTTTTTTTGCATCTATGTAAAAAGCTTCCCTAAAAAGCATTTTTGCATTTTTTGTTTCCCCGCAAAGCGCATAGCAGTCTGCGACTTCCGCAACAATAGCCGCCTGCCCAGAAAGAGTTCCATTCGCTTCCTTTAAAAAGTTAAGGGCAACTTCGTAGGAACCCAGTTTTTTATAGCAAAGCCCGGTTTTTCTTAAAATTTCAGACTTGAGCCTGTTGTCTTTTTCGTCCGCCGCCTTGCTGTAGCATTCCAGTGCGAGCGAAAAAATTCCTTTTTTAAAGGAATAGATTGTTCTTTCGTGCTTTTCGCTTTTTTTTCCGGTTATAAAGACAAACTGCTTCCATTGGTTCAGAAGAGTTTCGCCCTGTTCAAAACTGGAAAGACTGGGAATTGAGTTCAGCGTGTCAATCCAGAATCCGCAGCATTTTATTGCAAAAACAATGCCTTCGTCGTCCAGATCGATTGTGAGCGCGTCCTTGAGCAGTTCCGAAGCTTCTGAAATATTGCAAATTTCAATAAGTTTGAACGCATTGCAGAGCGCGTTTTCCGACTGAATACCCATAAGATTCAATTATATATATTTGAAAGATTTAGTCAATGTGATTTTCTTCAAAAGGGGGTAATATTTATAATGGTTTTTCAATGTGTTTGTCAATAGTTCTGTGCCTTATAGCCTAAAAGTTTTGAATTTTTTTTGTTTTGCCTGAATTTTTGTTCTTGAAAATTTCAATTGATAAATAATTGGAATTTATTTATCATGGCTCTATGAAAAAAAACAGCCGATTTCTTTCGCCGTCGCTCCTTTCCGCGGATTTTTCAGATTTGAATTCCGCATTTAAATTTATAGAAGAAAAGAGCAGTTCCTTTGTTCATGTTGATGTTATGGACGGGCATTTTGTTCCGCAGGTTTCTTATGGTCAGCCTGTAATCAGTTCAATCCGAAAATGCACAAAGCTTCCATTTGACGTTCATCTTATGATTGAGAGTCCTGAAAATTCAATTGTTTCCTATATAGAATCTGGCGCGGACATTGTTACATTTCATATAGAAGCAACTTGCCACGCAGACCGATGTGTTCAGCTTATCCATGACGCCGGAAAAAAAGCCGGAATCGCATTGTGCCCGGCAACTCCTTTGAGCGCGGTTGAAGAGCTTTTGCCTTTTGTTGACCTTGTTCTTGTTATGTCTGTAAATCCGGGGTGGGGCGGACAAAAACTTATTCCATATACTATTGAAAAAATCAGAAAACTTGCCGATATACAGAGAGAGAAAAACTTTAAATATCTTATTTCTGTAGATGGCGGCATAAATCAAGAAACCTTGGAGGATGTCCTTGAAGCGGGAACAGATATTGTTGTTTCCGGCTCGTCATTTTTCAGGGGGAATTTAGAATGGAAATAAAAAAACGCTTTGTACTGGCTTTTCTTGTTTTGACTTTTGCGCTTCCGTTTGCATTTAGCCAAAAAAGTCCATCAGGTGAAAGCGCGGCGGATTCTTTTGTGCAAGGACTTATTTGCTATAAAGACAAAGCTTGGACTGACGCTTCTGTATTTTTGAGGCGGGCTGCGGATTCAGAGGAATATTCAACGGATTCAACTTGGTTTATGGTTATTATGAGCCTTGTTTATTCTGAAGATTTTTCTTCTGCTGTGAATGCCTGCGATTATTTTATTTCCGCTTTTCCAGAAAGCTCTTTGCTTCCTGCTGTTGAATATCAGCGTGGAAGAGCGTTGCATAGCATTGGTCAGAATGACAGCGCGGTAATGGCTCTTGGAAGCTTCTGCAATGAATATCCAGAAAGCAAAATGTATTCTTCCGCATTGTACTGGATTGCCGAATGTTTTTATGAGGATTACGACTACGAGACATCCCGCTCTTTGTATAAAAGAGTTGTTTCAGAATATCCAGACAGCGCGAAATATGGCGATGCGGAATTCAAGCTTTACCTTATAACTCAGCGCGACCGTGAGCAGAAACTTCTTTATCTTTTGAAAATGACTGGCGAAGAATATCTTAGCAGCAAGGAAAACTATGAGCGCGAGCTTAGAACTATGCAGTCGGAAGATATTGCCGAGCTAAAAAAGCAGCTTAGAATTGCAAACAGCAGAATCAGGGAGCTTGAAGAAAATGCTTCAGCCGGATTGCCTTCTGCTTCAAATGTCCGTGCGGAAAATTTAAATGAAGAAATTCCAGTTTCTTCAGGCGGAATTGAAGATGAGGAAATGTATTCTCTTAAAGAAAAAGCTGCTTTGATTCAGAAACTTCTTGATGAAAAATACGGGGGAAAGTAATGAAAAAAAATTTATTTGCTTTTGCTTTTTTTGTCGCTTCTGTTTTTACATTGAACGCCCAGAATGAAGATCTTTCTTTTGTAATGCAAAAAGATTCTTCGGAAAAAAAAGAAATCCCTTCATATTCTGTGGAAAAAAATATTGTAATTGACAAGGATGAAATCCGGCTTGCTCTTGACAGCACGACTGGAGCTTTTTCTCTTTACGCGCTTCCTGAAAAAGGCCGTGAGATTGCGCTTCTTTCAAGCTACGATTCAGGCTCGGCATCTTTTTTTGCTCTTAAAGCCGGAAGAAAAGAATACAAGCTTGCCCGCGGAACTGGAATAAAAACTGAATGCCGCAGAACGCCTTTGGGAGCGCAGATGGCTTATCTGATTCCGAATGTTGCTCAGGTTGTTGTTGACTTTAGTTTTCTTCCGTCGATTCCTAATTCCACAAGAACCGATATGCTGCGTGTTACAGTTTATACAATCAATCTTGGAAAAAATATTCAGTCGTTTGCATTAAAAGGCGTGTTTGACACTGTTCTTGGTGAAAATACTTCAGCGCATTTTTCTACAGCGGCTAGAAGCAAAGTCAATTCTGAAACTCAGTTTACAGATATGTCTGATGATTTATGGATTCGTTCTAGCAATGCAAAAGCGGCAGTTCAGTTTCTTCTTGAAGGAGCCGGAATAAGCAGGCCTTGCAATGTTATGCTTGCTAATAAAGAAAATCTTGTAAATTCTTCTGGCTGGATTCCTTCAGTTCAGCATGGAAAAAGTTTTACTTCTGTTTTGTCGTACAATAATTCCGCGCTTTGCATAAACTGGGACACTGCATATCTTGATCCGCTAAAAACTTCTGCTGTGGGATTTTTTATTTCAGTTGCTACAGACGGAGAGCTTCCTGCTGGAAAAAAATTTCTTTCAGACTTGGCGAACGGAAAAACAATGCTTGGAATTTATTCTAAAGTTGCAGTTCCTACAACAGACGTTGCGCCAGCTCCGACTCCTCTTACTCCTCAGGAAGCCGGACTTTCAGAAAAAGAAATTCACGACTATACAAAAAATGGAACGCCTTTTGTTGAAGTTACAGAAGAGCAGCTTGATCCTGAATACATTCAGAATTTGCTTGACCACATAGCTTCTCTTTCAAGTGACGTTGACAAGGAAGAACTTGCCCGGCTTAATTCAGAACTTGATTCAATTCTTGCAAAACTTGGAGTTGAAAGATAAATGGGACGTTCCAACCTGGACATAGCAAAGCATCTCATAAAACGCCGCAAATTTGATCTTGCAATAAATATTCTTGAATCTTACGAGGATATTTATGAAGGTGATTTTGAATATTACCTAGCGTTGGGAATTGCTTATTTGTATGCTGATGTTCCAGGAAAAGCTTCCCAGAATTTTAGAAGCGCGCGTGAAATAAAAATAAAAAATACTCAGCTTCTTTTGGGGCAGGCGGTTATTTTTCTTAGGCACGGAGAAACTGACAGAGCTCTTGAATATTATCTTGAAGTTCTTGATATTGATCCAAGAAATTCGATTGCGCGCTCGGCAATGGAATTTATCAGGCTTTACGGAGATTATACAACAATCTGCAAATGGGTTGATTCCGGCGACATAAAAAAATTCTATCCGCCGCTTGGAATGAATCCGGACATTATAAGAAATTGCATTCTTGCGGGGTTTTTGATAGGAATTGTTTGTTCAATGCTTGTGATTTATGAGCCTTGGAAAAAATTTAACAAGCCGCTCACCGAGTTTGATTCAAAGTTTTCTCTTTCTACGGAAGAAATAAAAAATCCTCTTCAGATAAATATTTCTGAAAAAGATTTTACTGTGAAGCTTGAAAAAAATCAGGTTGCTTCTGTTTTTAATTCTGCAAAAAAATATTTTGGTGAAGGCCGGGACAATGCAGCGCAAGTTGAGCTTAATAAAATTCTAAATAGCAATGCGGCTCATTCAATAAAGCAAAAATCCTTGGAGATGGCGGAGCTTTTTAAAGAGCCTACATTCAGTTCTTTAAAAGACAAATATTCTTATCTTGAAGTAAAAGAAAATCCGCTGCTTTATCAGAACTGCTATGTGATTTGGGATGGCACTGCTATAAATGAATATCAAAAAAGCGACGGTTCCTGGGGCTGTATGCTTTTGGTGGATTATATTCCGACGGAAGAAAAACGCTCGTCAAGTGGAACTGTGAAAGTTGTTTTTGAAAAAACTCCAACGCCTCCAGTTGATATGGAAAAGCCTGTCCGGTTTCTTGCTAAAATAAAAATTGAAAATGGAGAACTTTATCTTTTGGGCTGCGGAATTTTTCAGCAGTTAAAAGGCAGAACTCTAGGAGAGTCTTAAAGTTCAACTGAAAAAAAATTAGTTTGCGTTGCAGACTTTTATTCATCCGTTGCTGCGGATAATTTTTATTAAGGAATTTATATGAAAGAATTTTTACCCTATGACAGTGTTAGAATCGATGCATTGAAACTTGCTCATAAGATTTATCAGCAGGACAAATTTGTTCCTGATGTTATTTATACTTCTTTGCGTGGCGGCGCGTATATGGCGAATGTAATCAGTGAGTATTACAAAGTCGCTTTAAAAAATCACAAGCCTGTTTTGTATGCTGCCGTTGTTGCAAGAAGCTACACTGATGTTTCCCAACATTCCGCAGTTAGAATTGACGGCTGGACTTATTCCCCTGATTATCTTCGTGCTGGCGATAAAATTATGCTCGTTGATGATATTTTTGATTCGGGCAGAACTCTGAATTATCTGGTTGGAATTCTTTTGGAAAGAGGCGTTCCTCGTGAAAATATAAAAATTGTTGTGCATGATTATAAAGTGTACAAATGGAAAGAGCAGCTTCCGATTCAGCCTGACTATTGGTGCAGAAAATTTGAAATTTCAAATCCTGAAGAAAACACTTGGATTAACTATAACAGCCACGAGCTTGTTGGTCTTACGCATGAGGAACTTGAGGAAAATTTTTATAAGCCTTATCCTGATTTGCGTGAAGTTTTAGAACCGATTTTTAAGGATGAATAAATTCCATGAATAAAACGCGATTGTCTGTAAAAAAAATTATAAGTATTCTTTTGCTTTTTACTTTTAGCAAACTCTTTGCTTTTGAAGAAAAAAATATCTTGAGCCCAGTTTCTGGAGTTTGGAAAAACAAGCAGGCTCTTGTTTTAAATTTGGAAAAAGGCACTGATGTTTATTATTCTTTTACAGGCAGCGATCCTTATGTTTCTGGATTTTTTTATGATTCTCCTGTTCTCATTGATCAGATTGGAGATGTTACTGTAAAAATTACATCAATTGCCCAAAATGGCGAAAGAAAAGATTTTACAATTGAATACAATGTTGAAGAGAATTCAGGAGTTGAATATAGCATTCAGTCAAAGGAATTTATAAATTCAATAAATCAAAATCCTATTGTTCCTTATATTTCTGGAACTGATTTTTTTATTCCATCTGAATTTTTGTATTCTCTTGAAAATTCCAAAACTCCATATTTAAAGTCAAAGCTTTCTCTTTCAAGTAAAAATTCTGTAGAGCGTTTTGTTTCTTGCTTTGCAGTTGATTTTACAGGAAATAATTTTTTTCATTTTGTAATCCAAGTTATTCCTGCTGAAAAAACTTCTGATGCAAAAGCTGACAATGTTCCGTTTGAAATTTCAGAATGGAATGATTTTTCTTTTAAAGATAAAAATTTTATTTACAGAATTGATGATGAAAACTGGAAATCGCCATCTGAGCCAAGTTTTATTGACAGAAATTATGCTCATAAAATTTCATGGCAGCCAGTTGAATTTTATCCAGATAATAAAATTTTTGAATACGAGCTTCCTGCAAGGCCTTCTGTTCTTTCCAGAAAAAATAAAAATGGTGTTGTTGAGTTTTTTATAGATGGAAATGAAAATTTTACATTTGAAAAAAATTCTTCTTTTGCTTATGCCGATGCGTTTGAAAATGAAGATGTGAAAAGTTCCGCTTGCTTTAAAATTTTTTACAATGGAAATTATCAGGGGACAATAGATGCTGATTTTTCTATAGACAGGCTTCCGCCAGAACCTCCAGAAATTTTTTCATCATCTGTAGGAAAACTTACAAGAAAAAAATCTTTTTTCAGAATTTCAAGTGAGCCAGGTGCTAAAATTTTTTATGCTTTGAGCAAGCCTTTTGAAATACCAGACGGATTTGTAGAAAGTGTGCAGGCTGAATTTGAAAATATAAAACCTGAAAATTTTTCTTTGTATAATGGCAATGAAATTTTTCTAAAGTCCTCAGATAAAAACGCAGTGTTTTATAAAGTCTGCGCATATTCTGTTGATGCGTCTGGGAATAAAAGTGAAATTTCAGAGCAAAAAATAATTATTGATGAAACTAATTATTATCTTTTTGCAAATTCACAAAATGGAATCCAAGACGGTTCTTATGATAATCCGTTTAAATCTTTTGAGCAGCTTATTTCTGTTTTAAAGTCTTCAAATAAAAAACTTAGATTTCATATTTATGGAAATATTGAAATTCCTGACAATGAATTTTTAATTTCCAAAGATTGCACTTTTATAGGACATGACTCTAGTTTGAGTTTTAAGGAAAATTCTGTTCTAAAAATTTCAAATGCAAATGTTGAATTTGAAAATCTGATTATTGAAAAAAAATCACAAGCTGAAAATTCTCCGCTTGTTTTTGCAAAGAATTCTTCTGTCGGAATTTCTAGCTGTGAGTTTTCCGCAGTGTTCTTGAAAAAAGGCAGTTTGCTTGATTTAGAAAATTCAAAAGCACAGATTGAAAATTCTGGATTTACAGTTCAAGCTGATTCTTATGCTTGCGGAATTTCTTCTGAAAACTCAAATGTTAACTGTAAAAATTCAAGATTCACATCAGTTGCAGAATCTTGTTTTAATGTGAAAATTTCAGGCGGAACTTGTTCTTTCTCTGATTCCTCTTTTTCTTTGATTGGAACATTGGGACGCGGAATTCAAATTCTTAATGCAAATGCTTCAGTTGTTCAAAATGAATTTAATGCAAGACTTTCCGATTCAACTAAAAAAAGTTCTCCAATTTGGAGCAATGTAAATTCTGTTGTGTCAGAAAAAAATATTCAAAAAGGATTTTAGGCTTTATGGATTTTCTTGTTGGAATCGATGAAGCGGGAAGAGGTCCTTTGGCTGGTCCTGTTACGGCTGGATGTGTTCTCTTGCCTTTTGATTTTCCTGTGGAAATTTTAAACGATAGCAAAAAACTTTCTGAAAAAAAACGTGAAGCCGCATTTGATGTTATAAGAGAAAAATCTTGCTGGGGAATTGGAATTGTCAGTGAAAAAATAATCGATGAGATAAATATCCTTCAAGCTGATTTTAAGGCAATGAAAATTGCTTTTGATATGATGAGAATGAAACTTCCTGCCTGGTGCAAGAAAAATGGACTTGATTTTGAGCAATGTAAAAATTCCATGCAAGTGATTGTAGATGGAAACGCTCTGCCTTTTGCTGATGAAAATCTTGATATAAAAGCAGTTGTAAAAGCTGATTCAAAATTTCCTTGTGTTATGGCTGCAAGCATTCTGGCAAAAGTTCAGCGTGATAAAATTATGCTTGATTATGATAAACTCTATCCCGAGTATGGGTATGCAAAGCACAAAGGCTACCCAACTCCTGCGCACAAAGAAATTTGCCGCTGTTTAGGACCGTCTCCCATTCAGCGGCTTTCGTTCAAATATTAGTATTCTGTTTTTTCAGCGTCAGGCTGTCTTTTTGAAACAACATGAAGTCTGCCTGAAATTTCCTTGCGCTCTGCTTTTCTTTCTGAAACTAAGCGGCTTTCTCCTTTTCTGCGATAAACTTTTTTTGCTGGCTTCTCTTCTGCCATTCCGCCTGCTGCATATTTTGCTTCTTTCGCAGCTTTTTTTTCTGCACGGAGCTTTGCGCGCTCTTTCTGGATTTTTTCAACAGCTCTTAAAGATTCGTCCATTCCGCCCAAAAAGCTTTTCATATCATCTGCAAAAACAACAATGTCGCGTCTTTCATCTTGTCCATCTTTTATTTTGCTTTCAACAATCTGAAGAAAAACATCTCCATTGCGATTTTCTTTTACATTGAAATAATACGAACGTTTGTCCAAGTTTACCTGATTTGTAAAAAGTTCTCCACGAATTCCCATAATGTCCTTCCCTGAAAATTTAGTTTGCTTTTTTTTGCACCAAAAAAGATGCAGGATATGACTCCTTGCACTTTACAGCATTTTAAAATTTATTGCAAGCATCTTCATTGCAAAAACTGGCTGCAAATATTTTTCAGTTCTTTGATTAATTCGTTCATGCTTTCTTCTTCAGTTGAAAATCCAAAGCTGAATCTTACCGCGCTTTCTTTTTCTTTTGGGCTTAACTGCATTGTGTCAAGAACTGGCCGGCCTTTGTGTGAAGACGAACATGCGCTTCCTGTTGAAATGAAAAATCCTTTTTCACTTAGTGCACGCTCCATGACTTGTCCTGGAATTCCTGGAAATGCAGCTTGAACAACCCAAGGAGAAAAGTTTGCTTCAAATTTTTCATCTTCACGGCAATGCGGAATTATCACGCAGCCTTTTATTTCTTTTAGTTTTTTTATGAAATTTGCTGTAAGAATTTTTTGCTGCTCAAATCTTTTTTCAGCGGAAGCGTTTCTTTCTGAAATAAAATATTTTTCAAGGCAAAGAGAAAATGCCTCTGCGCCAAAAAGATTTTCAGTTCCGCTTCTTACAGTTTTTTCCTGTCCACCGCCTTTTAAAAATGAATTAAATTCTTTTGCAAGATAAAGGATTCCAATTCCTCTTGGTCCGCCAATTTTATGCGCGCTGAATGAAGCTGAATCAATTCCGCTTACCTTTAAGTTCAGCGGAATTTTTCCTGCTGCCTGAACACAGTCAACGTGAAAAAATGGCTTTCGCTTTCCTTTTGTTTTTTCTTCAATAATTTTTGCGATTTCATAAATAGGCTGAATTGCGCCGGTTTCATTATTTACCGCCATTACAGAAACAAATGCCGTGTCTTCCTGAAGCGCATCAGAAATGCTTTGAGCAGAAACAATTCCATTTTTATCTGGATTCACATTTATAACTTTCCAGCCGCAGTTTTGCATTGACTTTGCCATTTCACGCAGAGCTGGATGCTCAATGGAACTTAATACAACGCTTCCTTTTTGTGGTCGGCTTAAAACAGAAAGAAGCGCAATGTGGTCTCCTTCTGTTCCGCCTGAAGTAAAAAAAATATTTTCTGCATTTACACCTAAAGCTTGGGCTGCTCTTTTTCTTGCTTTTTCCAATGCGGCTTTTGCATCTGTTCCGGCTTTGTGAATGCTTGAAGGGTTTCCCCAATGCTCCATAGAATATTTTAGCGCTTTAGTTAAAATTTCTTCATCGTTTGGAGCGGTTGCAGCCCAGTCAAAATAATGCTTTGATGAAATCATTTTAAAACCTCAAGAATTTCTTTGTCTTGAACTTCTGTTATAAATGTGGATTGTTCTGTTTTTTGAAGAATGACTTTTACGCAGCTTCCAGAATTTTTTTTGTCTTTGTGCATTGCAGAAACTAAAGCAAGCGTTGCATCTGGGATGTCTTTTACAATCTGCGGAATCGGCTCTGTGCAGAATCCGTAGTCAAAAAGAATTTTCTTGCATTCTTCAGCAAATTCATCAGTGCAAAGTTTTTTGCTTAAAGAAAGATCCAGCGCTCTTCCAATTCCCCAGACAACAGCTTCTCCGTGGCTTATTTTTCCAAGTCCTGCCACAGTTTCAAGCGCGTGTCCAAAAGTATGTCCGTAATTTAAATATGCGCGGATTCCTTTTTCTTTAAAATCTTCATGCACTGTTTTTGCTTTTGCCTTTGCGCAGATTGAAATTATTTTTTGCAGAACTTCTTCATCTCGGCTCATAACTTGCGCTTTTTGTGTCTTTAAAATTTCTGTCAATTCTGGAGAAAAAAGAAAAGCTGTTTTTACAACTTCCCCAAGTCCTGAAAGAAATTCATTCTGTGGAAGGCTTTGTATAAATGAACTCCATATATGAATTTTTTTTGCAGGATAAAAAGCTCCAATCATGTTTTTGTAGCTGTCAAAGTCGCATCCAGTTTTTCCGCCGATAGAAGCATCAACATCAGAAAGCAAAGTTGTCGGAACAAACTCAACGTCAACTCCGCGCTTGAACATCGAAGCGGCAAAGCCTGTCATGTCGCTTAAAACTCCACCTCCGATTGCAACAAAAAGACAGTTCCTGTTGAAGTTGGAGTTTAAAGCCGCTCTCACAATTTCAAGGACATTTTCTATTGTCTTGAATTTTTCTCCTGCGCCAAGAATGCAAAGCGTGTCATTTTCTTTTTTGAAAATAGAAGGAGCTTTTATGTTGTTTGCATTTTCATCTGTAAAATGTGCAATAAAATCTGCGCATAAAGGAGCGATGTTTGTGTCAGTGACGAAAAGCCTGTTGCGCTTGTTTTCTGCGGAAAGGTAAAGGCTACATAGGTCGTTTTTTCCGCTGTAAAAAAGAATGTCAGTTTTGTCAAAGCCTGAATTTTCAGGAAATAAAAGTTCAAAACTATCTATTGGTGAAATATCCATTGCTACAGTTTACTGCATTTTGTAAATGGAAGCAAACCCCGTTGAAATTTTGAAAATGATTTTTGCTGAAAAGTCATTCCCGTGTTATTCAGTTGAATTGTACAGGAATGATAATTGAATAGTTGAAAAAATTACTTTATGAATTCCAAAAGGGTTTTTCCGTCTTTCGAGCGGAGCGTAAGTGTGTTTTCAAAAAGCGAATAAGTTGCAGTCTGATCTAGGTTGATATAAAACTGCTGCTCAAGTTCCTGCGCTTCTTTGCTTCCCGAAGCCATCAATGTTGAAGTTCCAAGCGTGAACGAAAGTTTTTTTGCTGCCTCATCAAGAGTGTAATCCATTGTGTAATAATTTACGCCTGAAAAACCAGAAGCTTTGTTTTCTTCATTGAAAGAGAGCGTAGGCAGTTCTGATTTGTCTGCGTCTATGCTTTGAACTCCGCCATTTTTTAGAATTGCAGCCAATGTCCAGTTTGCATCTTTTATAGAAGCCTTCGCAAAAACAAGCTCGGAATTTTCTGTTGAATTATAAATGCACAAAAGAATTTTTCCGTCCTGCATTTTTATTTTCCAGCTGTCAGATCCTACTGCGGAATTTAAAAAGAGCCTTTCAAATTCCATGTCTTCTTTACCGCCCATCATTTTTGTAGAAATAAATCCAGGTTCTGCACGGAGTTTTTTTCCACTTGCTTTGTAAAGACCAGAAAAAGAATTTACGCCGGAAAATCCTGACACTTTAATGTTCAAGTTTTCATCTTGCAAAATGGAAATTGTGGCGCATGAAAATTCAATTTTCTTTTCTCCAATTTTGTACTGAACAAGATTCCAGTCGCCTTCAATTTGCTTTGCATCCTTTGATTTGCAGCCAAAAAAAGCCAATGTTGCAAATGACAGAAATGCCGTAAAAAGTTTAAGTTTTTTCATTTTTATTTTGCTCCTATAAAAGTCAATGCAGATAAAGCAAACGTTATTTCAGTTGTTTTATCTTACATTCATTTCTCTATTTTATACACTTCAAGCGAATCTGCAAGGGTTTGAATCTGCTCCACGGACTTGTTCGCGAGGCTTGAAACTTCCTTGAGCTGCGTGTTTATGGCAAGCGCGCTTTCTGAAATTGCTTCTACGCTCATTACAAGTTCCGTTGTGCGCTGCGTAACTTTCTCCATTGCCGCTGAAATGCTCGAAGTATCCTTTTCCATGTCAGAAAATCCGCTGGAAACCGAAGCCGAGCCGGAAGACAGTGCCTTTAGCTTTTCCGCAACCGAAATGTTCAGAGCATTTTCATTTTCGATTATGCCCGACATCTCCTTGAAGTCCGAGTCAACTGCGGAAAACTGCTTCACGATGTCCGAGAAAATCTGGCTTGTTACAGCTGAAACCTCAACGACATGCTGAACCGAATCGATGATTCCGCCGATAACCTTCGCAACGTTCTCCGACTGCGCGTGAGTTTTTTCAGAAAGCTTCCTGATTTCCTGAGCAACAACCGCAAAACCGTCGCCAGCCTTTCCCGCATGAGCCGCCTCAATCGCCGCGTTCATGGCAAGAAGGTTTGTCTGGTCTGAAATCGAAGAGATGATTTTGTTCGTCTCAAGAAGCTTTTCAGTGTCGTTTGAAATCTGCTGAACAGTTTCCGAAACCTGCTTGATGTGCAAGTTTCCCTTTTCCGAAGCGGAAGAAAGAAGCCCCATGTTCTCAATCGTGAACTTTCTAATTTTGTCAACCGACTCAACCGAATCCAGAAGCTGCCTTATCTGCTCGCCGGATTCCTCGATGTCAGAAATCTGCGTCCTGATTATGCTTCCGAATCCTTTTAGTCTTTCCGCCGTCTTTTCAATTGTCTCGGATGCGCTCTGAATCATTTCCTGCTGCTCCGAAACTGAAGTCTTCATTCCGTCAAGCTCTGAGACAATCGCCGCGGACTTTTCCTTTCCCGAGTCGAAATTCTTCTGCTGAAGGTTGTTCGTGTCGTGAACGTATTCTGCCTTTTCCGTTATTCCGTTTATGAGAGAATTCACGGTCGCCGTTATGCGCAAGAGGCTTCCGGCAAGGCTTCCGATTTCGTCTTTCTTTTTGTAGCTGAATTTTTCAGTGAAGTCTCCTTCCGCAATTTTGTTCATGGATTCGCGGAGCATTGAAAGAGGCTTTAGAATCAGCGAGATGAAAAGCGTGTACAGGCAAGAGACAACGAGCATTCCGATTATGAACATCGAAAGCATTGCAACAAGCGAGCTTTCTGTTGCGATTCCAGAAGAAACGTCCATGCAGCGAACAAGATACCAGTCAAGAACGCTCACATAGCAAAGTCCGTACTCCGAGTCGCCGGAGCTGAAAGTGTAAACTTGTCCGTTCTTGTAGTCCTCAAGCGAGCCTTCGATTTTTTCATAAAGTCCGCCGAGCTGGTCTTTTACAAGCGCCTTCTGGCTTACAAGCGACTTGTCTTCCGCTCCGGTAATTTCTCCGAGGCTGTTGAAGAAGAAAAGCTGGCCGTTTCCGCCGCCGCTCACAGTCTTGTAAACAGAGTCAAGAAATGAGTCCAAAATGATTCCTGTTCCCACAACTCCCACAGGCTTTTTGTCCGCAGAAAAAACAGGAGCGTTCACCCAAAGGCAGGTTTCGTTTACGTCCGGATTGTAGTTTATGTTGAAATTGTAAGTTTCAGTTTCGTAAAGGGTCATGTTGTACCAGTAGCTTTCAGGCTTGTCCGGATCAAGAGTGTATGAATATTCGTCCCCGAAGTAGAAAAAGTGGTCCGTGTCGTTTATCCAGAAATTTATGCCGGAAGAAAAAGCCTTTCCGTAGGCCGCCATCTCGTCAAAGGCAGGCTTCTTGAGCCTCTCGTCCGAAACGTTCCGGAAATAATTTGAAATTACAGGCGAGCGCGCCATCTGAAGGGCAAGAGTGATGTCCTTGTTCACCGAAGACTCAAGCATAAGTTGGTCAGTGCTAAGCTCCGTCCTGATGTTCTGCGAAATATTCTTCCGCCCGATTTTGTTCTTTGCAATGCTGTAAGTAAAAAGCGAAATAAAACAAATTAAAAGGAAAAATACAGACGAAAATAGAAGAGTTTTTTTCATTAAAGACATGACGGCCTCCAATTTGTTATAAATTATACATTAGAATTTTTTTATTTCAACTTAAAAATCTTTTTTTGTTTATTTATCCTGAAAATTCGAGTTTTATATTTTACTGCCATTAACGGGCTTGACCTGATATTCTTTTGAATTTAATCTGTATTTTATATAAAAACATAAAGCGAGGTATTATATTTATGGAAGAAAATGAAGAAAACGTGCTTTCAGAGGCAGAGCAGTTCAGAAACCGCGTTATTTTAAAGGCGGCGCGCATAGAAAAAGTTGAGCAGCATCCTGGCGGAAGTCTTCTATATATACTTACATTGAACGACGGAGACGAAGAGCCTAGACAAATTGTGAGTTCTATTGTGCCATTTTATAAGCCGGAAGAGCTTTTGGGAAAAACAATCGTTATTGTTTACAACTTAAAGCCTGCAAATTTCCGCGGAGTCAGAAGCAACGGAATGCTGCTTGCGGCCTCTGATCCGAATGTTGACGACCACGAAACTTGCGAAGTTCTTTTTGCGCCTCAGTTTGAGCCAGGAACTATTCTTGAGCCGGAAGGATTTGAAGCTCCTGCTGAAAAATATTGCTATGTAAAGCCGGATAAATTCTTTTCGTTCAATCTTTATACAAAAGACGGATTTGTTGAAATCGATGGAAAGAAAATTGGCGCGGACGGAAAGTTTGTTGAAGCCAAAGTTTACAAAAACGGTGCTGTAGGCTGAAAAAAAAACTGAATTTCTTTAAAGAATTTGTTTGACTTCTATACTTTTTGAATTTATAATTGTTGCATAACATAATCCCTTAGGAGGCCGAAAGTGGCAAAGGTAGAATTAAAAGGAATCGGTAAGATTTACGACGGAAATGTTCAGGCTGTAGAAAATGCCAACATTGTTATTGAAGACCGCGACTTCTGTGTATTCGTAGGTCCGTCTGGATGTGGAAAGTCAACAACTCTTCGCATGGTTGCAGGTTTGGAAGAAATTTCTGAAGGCGAGCTTCTTATTGACGGCGAACTTATGAACGATGTTCCGCCAAAAGACAGAAACATTGCGATGGTTTTCCAGAACTATGCTCTTTATCCTCACATGACAGTATATGACAACATGGCTTTCGGACTTAAGATCCGCAAGATGGACAAAGGTGAAATTAAACGCCGTGTTGATGAAGCTGCAAATATTCTTGGTCTTACACAGTACTTGGACCGCAAACCAAAGGCTCTTTCTGGTGGACAGAGACAGCGTGTTGCAGTAGGACGCGCAATTGTCCGCAACCCTAAAGTATTCTTGTTTGACGAGCCTCTTTCTAACCTTGATGCAAAGCTCCGTGTTACAATGCGTGGAGAAATCGCAGGTTTGCACCAGAGACTTAATGCTACAATGATTTATGTTACTCACGACCAGATTGAGGCTATGACAATGGGTACAAAAATCGTTGTTATGAAAGATGGCCACGTACAGCAGATTGGTGAGCCTCTCTATTTGTACAATCACCCAATCAATAAATTTGTTGCAGGATTTATTGGAACTCCTCCAATGAACTTCCTTTCTGTTACAATCAAGAAAGAAGGCGACAAGATTGTTGCTGATGAAGGCACATTCACAGTTGTTCCAACAGCAGAACAGCAGGCTTCTCTTAAAGACTATGTAGGCAAAGAAGTTTACTTCGGTGTACGTCCAGAAGACCTTGTTTACTCAGAAGCTCCAGCTGCAGAAAACAATATGCAGATGAAAGTTTCTAACAAAGAGCCTCTTGGTGCAGAGACACACCTCTTCCTTTCTACAAAGACACAGAGCATTGTTGCACGTGTACAGGCTTCTTCTAAGGGAGACTTTAAGATTGGTGAAACTGTAAACTTTAAGCCAGCAATGGAAAGATGCAAATTCTTTGCTAAGAATCCAGAGGATCAGAGCAAGGAAATCAACATCTGTGAAGCAGACAAGATTTCTGCTCCATGGCTCAAGAACGCTATTACAGGCGAAGTTGGCTACAAAGTAGCAATCGGTTCTGAAATCAGAAAATAAGCCACGTTCTTCAAGCTTGCATAATCTGGCTTGAAAACTTGTAGCCTTGGACACCGCTAGAGCAATTCTGGCGGTGTTTTTTTATGCCATTATAGAATCAGCCACAACAATCTTTATTGTAATTGCTTTTTTTTTATTGTAAACTTTCAGCATGATAAAAGCTAACTCACTTGTTATATATAAAAATACTGCTGCTGTTGTCCTTTCTGTTGCTGAAAATAATAAGTTTTCTATAAAATTCCAGTCTGTGCCCGCAACTGCCACAAAACCTGCTGTTTATGACACTCTGAATGTCCGCGCAAAGGATATTCTCTTGCTGAATGAAGGTCCGATTTCTTCTCTTGAATGTGTGTTGAAATTTGCTGCGGAAAAATGTCCTTCAGCGGCTGATATTTACAATCTTGAGCAGACAAATGAAATTTTTCTTCAGATAAAAGACTGCTATGAGCTTTTGTCGGGCGAATCTTCCGGGGATGTTTATCCTTTTAATGAGTTGGTTTCGCTTTTTAGAGGAGAGGTAAAAACTGACGAGGCTTGGGGACTTTACTGCGCTTTAAAGAATACTGTTTATTTTAGCCAGGTTTTAAAGGAACAGCTGGACGGAAAAATTGCGTTTACAGTTCGTCCTCAGCAAGAAATTGATTCCCTTGTAAAAAAAGCCGGTGAAAAGGAAAAAGAAGCCGAACTGCGCTCAGAATTTATTCAGCGTTTAAAAACTGGAAAGCTTTTGCCGGAGGATTCTGTTTTTATAGGCGATGTGGAAGCTCTTGCGCTTGGAAAAACAGACAAAAGCCGCACTATGCATGATGCCGGATTAAAGGAAACTCCAGAGCGTGCGCATAAACTTTTACTTGATACAGGACTTTGGGACATCACACGCAATCCGTATCCTTTGCGCTGGGGGCTTTCCACAAAATCAGCGTCAGATTCCCTTGATTCTCCGCCAGAAGAGGAAAGGCTTGAACTTGACTGTGTTTCTTATGCAATCGACAATGCCTGGTCAACTGACCCGGACGATGCCGTTGCCTTTGACGGAAAATATCTTTGGGTTCATATTGCAGATCCTGCGTCTACGGTTCAGCCTGATTCTCCTATTGATAAAAATGCGCGCGCAAGAGGGGCGACTCTTTATATTCCAGAAGGAGCTGCCAGAATGCTGTGTGAAAGCTGCCTTGAAGATTATGCGCTTGGACTAAAGGAAAAAAGCCGTGCCTTGTCTTTTAGAATTCTTCTTGATGAAAATGGCGCAATTGAAGACTGTTCCGTTTTTAAAACGCTTATAAAAGTAAAACGTCTTTCTTATGAGCAGGCTGACGAGCTTATGGAAAGTGAAGATCTAAAGCCTCTTTTTTCTATAGCATGGAAAAATGTGGAACGCCGCAAAAAGTCTGGGGCTGTTCAGATTTCAATGCCGGAAGTCCATATTTCAGTTGAGCCTGAAACAAAAAAAGTTTCGATAGAACCGCTTGTTCATCCTAAAAGCTCAGAAATGATCCGTGAGATGATGCTTTTAGCTGGAGAAGGAGCCGCAAAATTCGCTTTCAAAAATCAGATTCCGTTTCCGTTTATAAGCCAGGAAGCTCCTGTAATTCCAGACGATATTCCAGAAGGTCTTGCGGGTCAGTTTAGGCTTAGAAGATGCATGAGAAAAAGGTCTGTCGGAGTAACTCCTGGAATGCACTGTGCTTTGGGACTTAATATGTACAGTCAGGTTACAAGCCCTTTGCGCCGCTACGGAGACTTGATTGCGCATATTCAATTGAGAGCTTTTCTGGATAAGAGGAAACTCCTGGACAAGGACACTATGCTTATGCGAATTTCAGAAGGTGATGCCGGTGCTCAGGCGGCGCACAAAGCTGAACGAAAAAGCAATATGCACTGGACGCTTGTTTATCTTTTGCAAAATCCCGGCTGGACAGGTGAGGCTGTATGCGTTGACAAAGGAATGAAGCTTCCTCTTTTTTCAATTCCTTCTCTTGCAATTGAAACCTTTATGCCGTGTCCTGAAAAAACAGAGCTTAATGATGTGGTGAAAATAAAAGTAAGGAAAATTGAGCTTACTGAGCAGCAGGTTGAATTTGAAATTATAAGCTAGTTTTTTTTCACAAAAAATATTGAGGTATATATTAAATGAAAGATTTTCAGAATGGAATTGAAACAAAATGCATTCACGCAGGCTATGAGCCAAAAAACGGCGAGCCTAGAATGATTCCTATTGTTCAAAGCACAACCTTTAAATATGACACAAGCGAATCAATGGGAAAGCTTTTTGACCTTGAGGCTTCAGGCTATTTTTACAGCAGGCTTCAGAATCCTACGAATGATTATGTGGCTGCGAAAATTTCCGCTCTTGAAGGCGGAACTGCCGCCATGCTTACTTCTTCCGGCCAGGCTGCAAACTTTTTTGCGGTTTTCAATATTGCAAGCGCAGGCGACCATGTCGTTGTTTCTTCTACAATTTACGGCGGAACTTTCAATTTGTTCAATGTTACAATGCGCAAGATGGGAATTGACTTTACTTTTGTAGATCCTGAATGTTCAGAAGAGGAACTTAATGCGGCTTTTAAACCGAACACAAAAGCAGTTTTTGGCGAAACGATTGCGAATCCAGCTTTGATTGTTTTTGACATTGAGCGTTTTGCAAAAGCGGCGCACAGCCACGGAATTCCGCTTATCGTAGACAATACTTTTGCAACTCCAGTGAATTGCCGTCCGTTTGAATGGGGCGCAGACATTGTAACCCATTCCACAACAAAATATATGGACGGACATGATGCGACTATTGGCGGCGCGATTGTTGATTCTGGAAAATTTGACTGGCTTGCAAATGCTCAGAAGTTTCCTGGACTTTGTACTCCAGATGAAAGCTATCATGGCGTGGTCTATGCAAAAAAATTTGGAAAAGAAGGCGCGTTTATCACAAAGGCAACTGTTCAGCTTATGAGAGACTTTGGCTCTGTTCAGTCTCCGATGAATGCTTACTTTTTAAATCTTGGACTTGAATCTTTGCCGCTTCGTGTTGCCCGCCATTGTGAAAACGCCTTGAAGATTGCAGAGTTCCTTCAGTCGCATAAAAATGTTTCTTGGGTAAATTATCCCGGACTAAAAGGAAACAAATATTATGAGCTTGCAAAAAAATATATGCCGAATGGAACTTGCGGAGTTATTTCTTTTGGAGTAAAAGGCGGAAGGCAAGCTGCTGAAAAATTCATGTCTAACCTTAAGCTTGCAATGATTGCAACGCACGTTGCGGACAGCAGGACTTGTGTTCTTCATCCTGCAAGTTCAACTCACAGGCAGATGTCCGACGAAGAGCTGAAGTCTGCTGGAGTTTTGCCGGATATGGTAAGGCTTTCTGTTGGCGTTGAAAATGTAAATGATATAATTGGTGATTTAACACAGGCACTGGAGGTTTAAAATGCCGCATATTACAGTTCAGATGTTTCCCGGAAGAAATGACGAAATCAAGAAGAATCTTGCAGAAAAACTTGCAAAAGCAGCGAGTAAAGAGCTTGGCAGAGGAATCGAGCATTTTTCTGTTTCTGTAGAAGACGTTCCGCAGGATGAATGGAAAGAGCGTATTTTTGACAAGATTGTAGACCCAGACAATAAAACTGTTTTTGTAAAGCCTGGCTATACAATGTAGATGGACATTTAAAAATGTTTTTGTTGACAGTATCAGTTTTGCATGATATATTTTTTACTATGAAAAACACAACTCGTTGGGCAGTGATTATCAATATCTCATCGTTGGCTTACCTTTACTTTAGCTTTTATTGGTTTTCTCGTGCCTTGCGGAAGTTTCGCTAGATAATAGCGAGCATTGTGTTTGCCGTATAACTGGTAAAATAATGGAGCCTTCCGCAGTGGAAGGTTCTTTTTTTGCCCGGAGATTTAAATTTTGGAGGTTTTTGTATGATAGTGATTTTAAAGAAAGGCGCATCAGAGCCGGCAATCAATGAGTTTGTTGAAGAAGTTAAGCAGAAAGGTCTTGGCGTTCATATTTCAACTGGAGTGGACAAGACAATAATTGGTCTTCTGGGCGACACTTCAAAGCTTGTTCCAGAGGATTTTCTTGCAAATGATATAGTTGAAACCGCAGAACGTGTCAGCGCACCATACAAAATGGCAAGCCGTTCATTCCATCCGGAAAACACAGTTGTTCGCATCGGAGCAGGACAGAGCGGCGTTATTGAATGTAAAATTGGAGACGGAAAAACTGTTCCTGTAATTGCAGGACCATGCGCCGTTGAAACTGAAGGTCAGATTATGGATGCTGCGTTTGCTGTAAAAAAAGCCGGAGCAAGAATTTTACGTGGCGGCGCATACAAGCCAAGAACTTCGCCTTATAGCTTTCAGGGACTTGGAAAAGAAGGCATAAAGCTTCTTGAAAAAGCAAAGAAAGAAACAGGACTTCCAATCTGCACAGAACTTATGGCAATCAGCGAGCTTAAGAATTTTGAAAATGTTGACTTGATTCAAGTTGGCGCAAGAAACTTTCAGAACTTTGACCTTTTGAAGGAGCTTGGAAAATTCAACAAGCCTGTTTTGCTCAAGCGCGGTCTTTCTGGAACAATCAACGAGCTTTTGATGAGCGCGGAATACATAATGGCCAACGGAAACGAAAATGTTATTCTTTGCGAACGCGGAATCAGAACTTATGACGGCTACACACGCAACTGCCTTGATGTAAGCGCAGTTCCTTATTTGCATAAAGTTTCACACTTGCCGGTTGTAATTGACCCAAGCCATGCCTGTGGAATCAGATGGATGGTTGGAACTCTTGCCCAGTCTGCTGTTGCAGCTGGTGCTGATGGACTTGAAATTGAAGTTCACTGCTGCCCTGAAAAAGCCTGGAGCGATGCAAGCCAGCAGCTTCCTCCTAGCCAGTTTGAAGAACTTATGGTTAAGCTTGGAAAATACGCTGCTGTTGAAGGAAAAACTATGTAAAAAAAACTGCCGGATGCTTCATAAAAAAAATGAAGTTCCGGCAGCTCACAATATAAGGATTTCAAATTGAAAAATTTATCAGACTTGACTTATGGAATTGTTGGATTCGGACTTATGGGCGGCTCTCTTGGAAAGGCAATCAGGGAAAATGTGCTTTCTGTTTCTTCTGCCAACGGAAGAATTCTTGCTGCGGATATAAACGAAGCATCCCTTTTCTTGGCGCGGGAACAGCACATTGCGGACGAAACTTTTCTTATTGGCGAAGTTGGCTCTATGCTTTGCCAGTGCGATTTTGTTTTTGTGTGCCTTTATCCTCATGCGACTTTGGAATTTTTAATTCAGCACAAAGACAGTTTTAAGCCCGGCTCAATTGTAACGGACATAAGCGGAGTCAAGTCTGAAATATTTTCGCATTTGAATGAAATTCTTTCCGGCGGATTTGATTTTATTCCTGGACATCCGATGGCTGGCAGTGAAAAGGAAGGCTATGCAAATTCCTGCGGTTCAATTTTTAAAAATCACAATTATATTTTAATGCCGCTCAAGCAGAACAAGGTTGAAAACTTAGAACTTTTTAAGCAACTTATTTCTCTTATGGGATTTACTCAGATTGTAGAAACTGATGCTTTTGTTCACGACCATAAAATTGCGTTTACTTCCCAGCTTTGCCATGTCATTGCGAGCGCGCTTGTTGACAGTGCGGAAGATTCCAAGATAACGGCTTTTGGAGGCGGAAGTTTTGAAGATTTAACTAGAATCGCCATGATTAATGCGCCTTTGTGGACAGAACTTTTTCTTGCAAATAAAAAAGAGCTTCTGCTTCACATTGAAAACTTTGAAAAATCCCTGAATGAGCTAAAAAGTTTTATAGAAAAAAGCGATGCTTCTTCCTTGAAGTTTTACCTCGAAAATGTCCGAGAAAAACGTATTTCCATGAGCCGTATAGAAGTAAAAGCGTAGAGTTTGACAACCGTCTAGCAACAAAACAATTTACTTCTGAAGCAGTTTGAAAACCCCATCGTCTGGATTGAATTCAACTCCTTCACTATCAGATTCTTTTGGGAAAGTTCCTTTAAGAAAATAGTTGTCAAGAAGATGAATGTAATATTTTGCTACATTGTCTTTGCTGTTTTTTTCTGCAAGTGAAGAAAACAATTCTTTAGCTTTTGTGTAATTTTTTTTGTTGAATTCTGCCATTGCACTTTCCCAGTTCTGCATATAATCAAGAAGCTCTGGAGAGGCAAAGGATTTTTCTTCAATCAGTTCATAAAGTCCAATCGGTGTGTTGATGTTTACAACCCGAACACGGTCAAGAGAACGCACAACAAATCTGTCGCCAAGCAGTTCTTTAGTGCTTTGGCTAATAAGAATTCCATTTGTGTGATACTGCTTGTTGACACCTTCAAGACGGGAAGCAAGGTTTACATTGTTGCCCATCATTGTGTAATTCTTCTTCTTTTCTGAGCCAAAGTAGCCCGCAATCATTTCGCCAGAATTAATTCCGATTCTAGTAAAAATTGTCTTGTTGTTTGTAACAAGAGTTTTAAATGCAGAATACAAAGCTTCTTCCATCCATGAAGGCTTAGGATTTTTGGAATATCGAATAATATCTTGATTCATTACTTGCTCTGCTTTTTTAATTTCTATTGCGGCGGCACAAGCGTGAATTGCATGATCTGGCATTGCAACTGGCGCGCCTACAAGAGCAACAATAGCATCTCCCTCGTATTTATCAACAGTTCCTTTTTCGTCAATTATGATGTCGGACATTTTTGTAAGATAAAAGTTTAGAAGGCATCCAAGTTCTTTTGCTGTGAGCAGTTCGCTAAAGGAAGAAAACTTTTGAATGTCTGTAAAAATCGCCGACATTTCAAATTCCTTTCCTCCCAATGTAAATGAAGAAGAGTCGTTTATAATTTGATTTACGACGTCTTTTGAAAGGCATTGGCTGAACGCAGAACGGATAAATCGTTTTTGTTTTCCTTCTACAGACAAACTTACAACAACGCTTGCCATTTCTGAAATAAGAAAAGCAAACAAAGGCGCAATCATTAAAAGCCAAATTCCGTTGTTGAACAAAATTACAGGTACAAAAATTGAAACTGAGATTCCTGCAAATATTCCCACTGAAATAAAAACAGCAGAAAACCGTGGAGAAATTTTTTCACTTATGACAGCAAACAAAGATGCAAAGAATGCAAGCGCAATCAGCCACAAAAGAGAAATGCAGAATGGAACTTTTTTTATAAAGCTCTCTGTAAGGTAATTGTCCAAAGTTGTAATATGGATTCCAACTCCCGGATAAACTTGAGAGACAGGCGTTGAACAGATGTCAAAAAGTCCCGGAGCATAATATGCGCAGAAAATGTAAAGGTCATTGAAATCCTCTGGAGATAAAACACCTTCTTTTCCTTGCAGCCAAAGCTCATGGCTTTCAAGAATGTCTTTTGCGATGTATGGAAAATAATCGTCAATGGATTTTGTAAAGCGCAACAGGGCTGTGTTGTTGCCCAGTACAGGAATAGAAGAATAATCAGGCTTTTCCTCGCTTAGAAAAAGAGGAGCAAGTCCAAGAGTGGGATATTCAGTTTCATTGAATGTGTCGAAAAGACGAGTGCGGCGGATAATGTCATCGCTGTCTTTTGCGCTTGTAATGTTTCCTAAAAGAGCGGCATTGTCATTGATTGGCTTTACAGGCATTAAAGTTTTTCCATAGTCGTCTGCGGAATAAAAAAATGTCTGGATAACTTTTTTGCTCCTTGCTTCCGCCATGCCTAAAGCAATGTCATCATCTTCTCCATATACAGAAGGCTCTGTGTAAAGAATATCAAATGCGATTGCCTTAGGATTTCCTGCTGAAATAAAATCAATCATTCTTCCATAAGCTTCTCTAGGCCAAGGCCATGACCAGTTGTACTTTTCTTTTGCCCAGTCAATGCTTTCCTGATCAACAATAATTAAACATATTTCTTCGCAAGGTTGCTTGTATTTTGCTGAGTTTATCATGCGAAGATCATAGGATTTGTTTTCAAAAGCATTGAATAATCCTAAAAAGTGAAAAACTAAAGTTATCAGAATGCTTGAAATGGCAATGATTATGGCTCTTGCCCAAAGCTTATGTTTTTGTTTCATTATTTTATTCCTGCCAAAGCGTTTTCAAATCTTGACTGGCGGACATCTCTTGAGATGCCTGTGAAAGTAAAGTTTTTAAGAGCTTTTTGCACGCTGTTGATTCTGGTCTCTGGCTTTGGATGAGTTTTTCCCCAGCCTGAATCTTCACCGCTGCTTTTTGTCTTGAGCATTTTCAAGACATCAGTCAAGGCGTTTGGCTCATAGCCTGCGTCTGCCATAAGCGAAACTGCTTTCTCATCAGCTTTGAATTCCTGGCCTTTTGTATATCCAGTTTCTGTAATGATGTTCATCATGGAAATACTGGAACTGGTAAGAAAATCCGCAGACTGCTTTTCCTCTTGATTGAGATTTGAAAACTGCTTTGTGTAGTTTTTTGCCATTGTTGCGGAATTTGAGATTGCTTCTGTTGTTCTTACAGTCTTGATTGCTGTGGTTGCATGTTTAAGCTGAATGTGGGCAATTTCATGCGCGATGATTGCAGCTAGCTCATCTTCTGAATTGCAGCATTTCAAAATTTCTGTCGTAATAAAAATGTGTCCGCCGCTTGTAGAAAGCGCATTGATTTCATCTGAATCAATAATCGCAACGCAATAATCCTTGTAGATTTTTGGAGTGTCGGAATTCATTGTGATTGCTTTGCAAATTTTATTAACATAAGCAGTTGCTTTTGGAGATGCCGTGTAAAGCTTGTATTCAGTTAGCACATTTGATGCAACAGCTCTTCCGATAAAATATGAATCCTGCGTTGTAATAGGCTCAGCAGCTCTGTCAATTGATTCAACTGTGCTACTGGCTTGCTCAATAGTTTTCTTTACATTCTGGCCTTTTTGAACAGCGGAGTTGACTTTGTTTAATGCTCCAAAAATATCAGTGGGAAATACGGCTAGAGAAATTGATGAAAGAATGCAAATGCAAAGAATTTTCTTAAATAACTTTTTCATTATTCTTCACCTCCTGCATTGAGCTGGCCTTCTTTTATAAAGGCAATTGCGTCTTTTTCTGAGCAAGCATTTGCTTCAATTTTATCAACTTGAGCAAATGAAATTTCGCTTGCCTGGCTGTAAACTTTTTCAAATGCCTTGTCCATTCCTTTTCCTGCAAGCCCAAGCTCTTTTGCATTTGCGGAAGTTTTTCCACTTACATTTACAATCAGCTTTTTTGTTGTTAAAGACGAATTTGGAAGCCAGCCTGCAATTTTTCCATCCTCAGATGAAATGCAAGACCAGGATTTTCCTTTTGAAGTAACTTTGACTTTATCGCCAAGCTTTAAAGTTCCTGTGCTAGATGCAAACTGTGACGCCTTGACTCTGACAATTGCTGAATCCACCTGCACATACTGAGGCTTTGGTTCTGCGGCGAATGCAGAAGAAATATTCAGCGCCATAACTGATAAAAAAATAATTTTGATTTTACTCATGCCTCAAAGTATAGCATTGTAACAGTTTGTGTTAAATAGCCTGAATGCCGACTTTTGATAAGAACAGTAATTTAAGTGTCATTCCCGTGCTAAGACACTGCGATGTTTAAGTAGTAAACTTGGTCAGGAATCTGTTGGAAATTTTCAATAGATTATCGGGTTAAGCCCGATAATGACATAAAATTATAAAACTCGAAATTAAGGGTATATAATTATGGAAGAGTCAAATATTTACAGTACCGGCATAGTGGTACTGACAGTCCACAGTGTTACGTACTGACTGTCGGCATATTTGTCGACAGTCAGTACACATATCTGCTGACAGTCTATCCGCATTACTCACAGTCAGTCTATATGCAATATTCATATATAGTCTATTCGTATACTGCATAGACAGTCTGTATTTGATATTTATATATAAGTTATCTGTAATGCTGTACATAGACTGTATAGTTAACCTATATACAGTCTGTCAGTGATGTTCTTAATAGCTTATATAGATAACGCTACATAGTCTATGTGCATTATTCTCTATAGCTTATTGACATAATGTTGCTATAGCTTATGCACCAATTTGTCAATAGCCTGTCAGTAAACTCATATTTGCATTTTGCCTGTATTCAGTTTATAATAAAAAACTCTGGAGTAAATATGAATAAAGATTTTGAGGTTCTTGATAAAGTAATTGGCCGCGTGCCTGATTTTCCTAAAAAAGGCGTTTTGTTTTATGATATAACAGGAGTTCTTCGCCATCCGGAAGCATTCCGCTATACAATTGAGCGTATGGTGGAGCTCTATAAGGATAAAAGGATTGATGCTGTAGCTGGAATTGAGTCGCGCGGATTTGTATTTGCTGCACCTTTCGCCCAGGCAATGGGAATTCCTCTTATTTTGATTCGCAAAAAAGGGAAACTTCCCGGAAAAACATATACTTGTAAATATGAGCTTGAGTACGGCACTGCTGAAATAGAAGTCCATACTGCCGATATTTCAAAAGGTCAGAATATTCTTTTGGTTGATGACCTTATTGCAACCGGCGGAACTTTAAAGGCGGCTGCAAATTTGATAGAGCAGGGCGGTGCTAAGGCAACGGATGTCTTTGGCGTTATAGGGCTTCCTTTCTTGAATTATCAGAAAAAGCTTGAAGATCTTAATGTTACAACTCTTGTAAATTATCAGTCTGAGTAAGCCTTTCTTCTGCCGATTATATGATTTTTGTATCGTTTTATAAAAATTTATGTTATAATTCTAAGTATGAGTACACATATTAATGCAAAAGAAGGAGACATCGCAGAGGCAGTTTTGCTTCCTGGTGATCCTCTTAGAGCTAAGTTTATTGCTGAAAATTTCTTGCAGGATGCCAAGTGCTATAATGAAGTCCGCGGAATGTATGGATTTACAGGGCTTTATAATGGAAAAAGAGTTTCTGTTCAGGGAACTGGAATGGGACAGCCTTCGCTTTCTATTTATGTAAATGAGCTTTTTCAGTTTTACAATGTGCAGAAAGCTGTGCGTGTTGGAACTTGCGGGGCTGTGCAAAAAAATATTGCGCTTAGAGATGTTATTCTTGCGGAAGGCGCGTGTTCAGATTCCGGGCTGAATACAATGAGGTTCAACGGACTTCATTTTGCTCCTGTTGCGGACTTTGAGCTTCTTACAAAGGCTTATTCTGCTGCTGAAAAAATCGGCATAAAGCCGAATGTAGGGCTTTGTGTTTCAAGCGATATGTTTTACGATCCAAAGGAAAACTGGAAGCTTTGGGCAGAGTATGGAGTCATGGGCGTAGAAATGGAAGCCGCGGAGCTTTATACGCTTGCTGCAAAATTCAAGAGAAAGGCTTTGGCAGTTCTTACTGTTAGCGACCATATTCTTTTGGGCGGCGAAACTTCCGCAGAAGAGCGTCAGGTTACTTTTACAAACATGATGAAAATTGCGCTTGAGGCTGTTACTGCATAGCTTTTTATAGCTAAAAATCGATAAGTATCTTTAAGTATAAAAATTTAAATTAACGGGAGAATGAGAAATGAAACCTGTATTGTTGGTTCTTGCAGCTGGAATGGGAAGCCGTTACGGTGGGGTTAAGCAGATTGATTCTGTAGGTCAGCATGGCGAGTGTCTTTTGGACTTTGCGACTTTCGATGCTAAAAAAAGCGGGTTTGGAAAAGTTGTATTTGTAATCCGTCCTGACATTGAAAAAGACTTTAGGGAGCGGCTTTTTGACAGAGTTGCCCGTAATTTTGACGCGGAATATGTTTTTCAGACACATGATTCTCTTTTGACTGCAGGCGAGGCAGAAAAATCTTCTGCGCGCACAAAGCCTTGGGGAACGATTCATGCTGTTCTTTGCGCTGAAGAAAAGATAAACGCTCCGTTTGCTGTAATAAATAGCGATGACTATTATGGCAGAGAAGCATTTGCAACTTTGGGAAAATATCTTTCGTCTATAAGCCCTGATTCTCCTGAGCATGCAATGGTCGGTTACGTTCTTGGAAACACCATGAGCAAAAGCGGTTCTGTTAGCCGCGGAGTTTGTTCTGTAAAAGACGGCTATCTTGAGTCGATTGTTGAAAATACAAAAATTAGCTACAAAGGCGATGGGATTATAAGCGAGCTTGACGGCAAGGAAATTCCGTTTACAGGAAAAGAATGGGTAAGCATGAATTTCTTTGGATTCAGCTTGAAGGCATTTGAGCGTTTCCATAAATATTGGGACAATTTTAAATCTTCTTCAATTGGAGAGCTAAAAGCGGAAGCGTTACTGCCAGTTGCGGCTAGCGACATTGTAAAGAACGGCGAAGGCAGCATAAAATTCTTTACTTCTTCTGAAAAGTGGTTTGGAATGACTTATCCAGAGGACCGCGAGATTGTAAAGCAAGAAATTGCAAAGAAGATTGAAGACGGATATTATCCTGCAAAGCTTTGGGAGCATTAAATGAGAAAACTGAACGCTATAAAGTCTGAAAAAATTTGGGGCTATGAAAACTGGATCGCTTCCACGCATAAAAATGGATTTCAAAAGGATTTCTTTGAGTTGTGTGGCGGCGATTATCCTCTTTTGGTAAAAGTTATTCAGGCCGACAAAACTTTGAGCGTTCAGGTTCATCCTGATGATGAAAAAGCTGCTCTTTATGAGCGCTGCCGCGGAAAAACAGAATGCTGGTATGTTCTTTCTGCAAAAGAAGGCACGGAGCTTGTCTACGGATTGAACGGAGTTTATAGTGCGAGCGAGCTTAGAAAAGCTATTGAAGCGAATTCTTTGCAGGACTGCCTGCGCTATGAAAAGGTCAAGGCTGGAGATTTTATTTATATTCCGGCTGGAACTGTCCATGCAATCTGTGGCGGCTTGCGTCTTTTGGAAGTTCAGCAGTCAAGCGATATTACTTACAGATTGTACGACTGGGGGCGCGGAAGAGAGTGCCATGTAGAAAAAGGAATTGCCTGCATAAAAGACAGCAGTGTAAGAAAAATTATGCCTTTCCCTGGGGCGTTTTCTTGCCCGTACTTTTCTCTTGAGGAAATCAATGTTGAAAATTTTTATTCTTCAAAAATAGAAAATGCTCTCGGCAATAAAAATCCTCGTGATATAGTTCTTGGCTTTGTGATTGAGGGAAGCGGAACTGTAAACGGACTTACTGCAAATGCGGAAGATATTTTTGCATTTGAGCCTGGAGAGTCTGTTGAAATAAAAGGCCGCTTGAAGCTTATGAAAATTTCATCAAAGTAGCTTTTTTATTTTTGCATTTTAATTTTGCGCTTGGCTTTGATAATTTTTTAGCCATTCTTTAAGCGGAACTGTCCAGTCATCGAGGTTTTCGCTTTGCCCCATTAAATTTTTGTACATTTCCTTTATGTAGCTTGTAATTTCTTTTGAGTCGGATTTTTCAACATAAATGGAATCTTTAAACATTGAGTCAATAAATTCAATGGACATTTTTTCTGTTAAAAGCTCTGGCGCGGTTTTTGTTACCATGTATATTGCCGCAGAAATGCAGTTTACACTATGCTGCTTCATGTATAAAACTGATTCTGCAATTTCTATTCCGTGAGTGTAAAGCTCGCTGTTCCATTGTTCTTTTTCTGGTTCTGTAAATTCTTCACGTTCAAAAAGCATTTTATAAAATCCGATTGTAAGAACAACAATTGCAATGTGCAAGCTTGGCACGCAAAGATAATGCGGATCCCAAAACTGAATGCCTTTTGATGCTTTTGTTGTTGGCTTTGGGCGTGATGTTGTTGTAAGGCAATGCGAATAAATTTTGTATGCTTCCTTGTAAAGCATAATCATGTAGCGAACGTATTCTGCGCTGAGCTTGATTCCTTCAAAGCTTCCGTAACGTTTCATCGTCATGCACATAGGACGAATCCAGTAGTTTACAAAGTCAAGATAACATTGTGCGAATTCCGGCTTGAATGGAATTTTTAAATCCAGCTTGTGGTCTACTCTTTTTACAGGAATGTGCATTATGTGGAACTTTTCAAGATACTGAACTATAAAGAATTTTTGTATTACATTTAAAATAAAAATTGCAAAATATTTTAAACCTGTCCAGTGAAAAATGAACATTGCGTAGGCATATAGTACATTAAAGCTTTTTAATGTTCTTCCTAGAGTCTTTTTGATTTTCTTTTGTGCAGGCTTCTTTGCATTTTTAATTTTGAACTTGTACTTTAGGTTCTCTTCTTTCATTTTCCAAAAACTTCCTTTGCTGCTGATACTGTTTCCATTGCATCTTTTGCATAGAAGTCAGCTCCGATTTTTTTTGCATAGTCTGGTGTTAAAACTGCGCCACCTACTACAATTTTACATTCCAAATTATTTTCTTTTAACGCTTTATGAAGCTGGTTTATAGTTTCTTCCATATTAGTGACCGTTGTAGTCATTAGCGCGCTTAAGCCTACAAGTTTGATTTTATTTTCTATAACTGTTTTTACAACTGTTTCTGCCGGAACATTTTTTCCAAGGTCGATTACTTTGTAGCCATAGTTTTCAAGCATTGCCTTGACGATATTTTTTCCAATATCATGAATATCGCCAAAGACCGTTGCAATTGCTATAGTTCCTTTTTCTTCCTGCTCTTTTCCTGAAGCTGCAAGTGTTTCTTTTATTTTAAGAAATGAATTGCCCACTGTTTCTGCGCTAAGCAAAAGCTGCGGAAGGAATTTTTTCCCGGTTTCAAAGTCTTTTCCTACGTTGTCGAGTGCTGGAACTATGCAGTTGTCAATTATTTTTACAGGATCATTTTTTTCAAGAAGCCTGGCTGTTGCATCTGATGCCTTGTCCTTGAAGCCTTTTTCAATTATTTGTATAAGCTCCTTTTCTTCTGAAGTTTTTTCTGTGCCGCTAGTTTCAGTTAAGGTGTTTTTTTTTTCTGCTTCTTTTTTAGGAGATGCGATAGGCGTTCCGTTTATTTGAATTGAAATAGTTCCATCATTGACTGCATCCGAAAGAATCTTCTGGCGAGATTTTTCAGTTGTAGGATCAAGAGTTCCTGTGTAAGTCTGAATGTAGTCAAGGCAGTTTTCATCAAAGCATCCAAGAGCTCTGTAAGCTCTGTAGGTATCCATCATCGGAACGCTTGCCGGATTTATAATTGCCGCGCTAAGCCCTGCTTCAAGTGCAAGCATAAAAAATCTTGAGTTTATAATATCTCTTCTTGGAAGTCCAAATGAAATGTTAGAAACTCCAAGAACAAACTGGATTCCTTCTTTTCCGAATTTTTCTTTTAAGATTCTGATTGCTTTTACAGTTTCAAGCGATGCTTTTTGTTCTGAGCTTACAGTCAGTGTGAGTGTGTCAATAAAAATGTCTCTTACAGGTATTTCGTATTTAGCGGCTTCCTGAATTATTTTTTCTGCAACTCTTACTCTTCCTTCCGCAGTCGGGGAAATTCCGTCTTCGTCTATGCAAAGCGCGACAACAGCACCTCCGTAATGCTTTATTAGCGGAAAAACTTTGTCCATGACTTCTTGCTTTCCATTGACGCTGTTTACAAGAGCTTTTCCATTGTAATATCTCAATGCGTATTCCAAAACATCACTTTCGCTTGAGTCGATTTGCAGCGGTGTATTGAAAATTTTCTGTACTGACTTCACCGCTTGAAGCATCATTTCTTTTTCATTTATTCCAGGAAGTCCGACGTTTATATCAAGAATATGCGCGCCTGAATTTATCTGGCTGTCTGCTTCGTCAATAATGAACTGCATATCGTTGTTCTGGAGCGCTTCCTTGCATTTCTTTTTTCCAGTTGGATTTATGCGCTCGCCGATGATTACAGGTCCTGCAACTCCTCCTGCCTGAACAGTTTTGTTGTAGGAACAGACAAATGACTGGAACTTTTCTTTGTTTTCCTTCAGTTTTTTTTCTGAAAGCTTTTCTGTCATTGTTTTTATATGGTCTGGAGTTGTTCCGCAGCATCCTCCAAAAATTGAAACTCCAGATTCAAGGATTTTTTCCTGTGCATTTGTGAATTCTTCTGGAGTTACCTTGAACACATCTTTTCCGTTTATAACTTCTGGAAGCCCTGCATTTGGCTGGGAAAGAATTGGAATGTGTGAATATTTGCAGAATTGGTTTGCAAGCTCAATGTCTTCTTCAAGGCTTCCGCCGCAATTAAAACCAAGAACGTCAACGTGCAGAGATTCAAGGTAAGTTACGCAAGTAAGAACGTCTGCTCCTGTTAAAGTTCTAAAGTTTGGCTGGAATGTCATTGTTGTTATGACAGAAAGATTTGTATTTTCTTTGATTGCAAGGACTGCGGCTTTTACTTCATAAAGGTCGCTCATTGTTTCAATTATTGCAAGATCCGCGCCTGCTTTTTCAGCGGCAATGGCGGCTGCTTTGTATGAGTTATATGCTTCATCAAATGTAAGAGGCCCGTTTGGTTCAAGAAGTTTTCCAATCTGACTTGAATCCCATGCGGTAAAGCAGTTTATGTTTTCGTTTTGTTTTTTGCATTCAGCGATTGCTTCTTTTACCAGAGCAATTCCTTTTTCAATAAATTCTTGTGCTGAATGAGATGCATTTTCAAGCTTGATAGGATTTGCTCCGAATGTGTTTGTGGTGCAAATGTTGCTTCCTGCTTGTATATATTTTTTGTGGATTTCTTTTATTGCTTCTGGATTGTAAAAATTCAAGTCTTCTGGAATAGAGTAGGAAAGACCTGGAGTTTTTTGAATCATTGTTCCCATTCCGCCGTCAAAAAAAACAGGCTCACGTTTTTGTATTTTATTAAATAGAAAATTTTTAAATTCGCTCAAGAGAATCTCCTTTTGCTAGCTGTTTGTTGCGGAAATAATTTTATCAACGTTTCTATAAATTTCTTGGGCAACAGAAGGCTTGTTCATTGTATAAATATGGATGCCTCTTACCCCGTTTGAAATAAGGTCTATAATCTGGTCTGTTGCATAAGCAATTCCTGCCTGGCGCATTGCCTCTGGATTTTCAGAAAAACGGTCGCAAATAGAAAGAAGCTTTGCCGGAATATATGCAGATGAAAGTTTCACCATTTTTGAAACTTGGTTGCTGTTTGTAATCGGCATGATTCCTGCAAAAACCGGAACACGAATTCCCTTTGATTGAATTTGGTAGAGATAGCTGTAGAGCATATTGTTGTCAAAAAACATTTGTGTTGTAAGAAAGTCAACGCCGGCATCTATTTTGTATTTTAGATTGTCTATGTCTTCTTGTCTGTTATGGCTTTCCGGGTGTCCTTCTGGATAACAGGCTCCTCCAACGCAAAAGCCTTCATCCTTTAAGATTTTTGCAAGGACATTCGCGTGCTCAAGTTCTTTGCTTAATGGGTTTGAAATTCCCTGCGGAATGTCTCCTCTCAATGCAAGGACATTTTCAATTCCATTTTTCTTCATTTGAGATATTATATTTTTAGCTTCGTCAATTGTGTTTCCAACGCAAGTAAGGTGCGCGAGGGCTGGTGTCCCAAATGATAAAATCTTGGAGGCTATTTCAACTGTGTTTTCTCTGGTTGTTCCTCCGGCTCCATAAGTTACGCTTATAAAGTCAGGATTCAGATTGCAAAGCTCTTTTGCCGCATTAACTGTATTTTCAAAATTTGCCTGCTGCTTTGGCGGAAAAACTTCAAATGATAGAAGCGTCTTTTTTTGTTCAAGAATTTTAGATATTGTCATTTGATTCCTCGGTTTTCTATTCTATAGAATTGCGCTTGCCTTTTCAATTTCATCAAGGCGTTTTAATTTTTCATCATCGATTTTTATAAACAAGTTTTTTTCCTGAGTTGGAAGCACAAGGCCTTTTGGACCGTTTTTTGCCCGGCGCAAAAATTTTACCTGCGTATAGTATAAATCTGCCTGTTTGTTTTTTCTTGCTTTTGAATGATAGACCGCAAGGTTTCCTGCGTAAAGAAGAATCTCAAGAGGAATGGTTTTGTTTTTTTGTGCCTTTATAAAAACATATCCGCCGGCATAATCTCTTGTATGAAGCCACATATCTTGTCCTTTTACAGTATGCCTTAAAAGCTCGTCATTTTCAGAAGAGTTTCTGCCAACGATTATTGTCCAGCCGTTAATTTCATAATGAAGTCCAGGATGTTTTTTTTGAATCTGCTGTTTTGGCTTTGTGTCATGCCTAAGAAGCTGTTCAATCTTTAGAGTATTTTTTTCTGAAATTATCCGATTGTATTCTTCATCAAGTGAAGCGATTGCTTTTTTTGCAAGTTCGATGTCGTGTTCAAGAGACTCTATTCCAGACACGGCTTTTTTGTATTGCTCATAATAAGATGCGGCGTTTTCCTGCGGACTTAGTTTTTCATTCAGCCTGATGTGAAGTTGCTCGCCTGTGTTGTAGTCCGTGCAATCTAAGTAAGAGCCTTTGATTTGGGTTGCGAATGAAAGAATCAAGTCTCCAGTGTGTTTTAGCTTTCCTGCATTTTCAAATTCTGATTTCTTTTCTATAAGATGCTGAAGCGCATTTTCCATTTTGCTTCGTTTTACATTGTACCATTTTTCGGCTTGAACAAGGAGGCTTTCTCTTGAAAGTTTTCCAGCGCATTCTGTGTAATACAAATTGATTTTTTCATTGAATGAAAGTGTTTCTTTGCCTTTGAAAAAATCGTCAGTGTCAAATGTTCTTATAGGAAATTTTTGAAGTGAAAGTTCTTTTTCTTCTTCTTCTGTTGGGATTTTCTCTTGCGGAATAAAAAGTCCGCCCGTAACTTCGCCTTTTGTAGGCCGGCGGTACAAGCAGTCAAGAATTTTTCCATTTTCATCTGTTACAATAATATTTGCCGCATTTGACCAAAGCCTGGCATAAATAAAAAGCCTGTCTTTCCATGTTGAAACATCGAATTTTACAATTCGGTCAAGTCCTAGCTGCTTGCATGAGTTGATTCTCATTCCCTGAACACGTGATTTTAAAAACTCATTGAATCTTAACGGCTTTTCATTTTTAGGAGATTTTAAATTTGTTTTGTTTATTCTGCATGATTGAGGCGATGTGCAAATTACAATATTGCAAGGTTCTGCTTTTCCGACAATTTTAAATGAAACTGTGTCATAACCCGGCTGGATTATTTCTTGTATAAAGGAGCCTTCAATGTTGAGTTCGCTCAATATTAAATTTATTTCATTGCAGTTTAAGGACATTTTGCAAAGTATATCAGATTTAAAATGGATAGTGAATTGGTATTTTAAAAGCTAGTAGCTTTTCGTTTCCATTGATTTTAAATCGTCTATAACTTTGTTAAGTCTTTTTAGTTCACGATCCAAAGTTTTTTTATAATCTAAAGAACCTGAGTTTATTCGTTCCCGTTCATCTTCCCAGTTTTGAATTCCTGTCAAAAATAAGAATTTGAATTTTCCAACGTTTGCTTTTTCAGCCCAAAGCGATGCTTCCTGCCAGTAAATGTATCCTGCTTCATAGCAAGTTTTTGCTTTTTCAAGATTGCGCAAATATTCATCTTTCCAAGGAGCGTCGTAAAAATAGGCGGCATTTTTATCGTAAATTCGTCCAAGGCGCAAGTGCTGTTCTATTAATTTTAAATTCAAGTGCATTTGAAAAAGATAGCGGTATTTTTCCCATTGAAGCTCATTTTCAATTTTTGTGTATGCATACAGCGGATTGCAAAAATCTGCTTTAGCAGCTTTTTCCAGCCAGTAAATATTTTCTATGCAGTCGTCAGGTTGCTGCTGGTAATGAACGTGGTAAAGCTTGTAAAAATCTTCTTTGTATTTAACCATGTAAGCATTGGTTCTTTCTGCTGAAAAAAGAAACGTAATGAGAATCAAGAATAAAATTTTGGTTGCTTTAAAAAAAGACTTTTTCACCCTTTGAATATCGGATAAAATGCCTGCTGTTTTTAGAATATTTTGTAAATTGAATTTATTTCTTTTTCAATTTGCTGGCTGATTTTTTCCTTGTCAAGCGTTGCGTCTATGCGGACTATTTTCATTCCTTTTCCGGTTTCTGTTCCATCGTATTCCATAAGAACTTTTTCGTATTCTTCTTTTGTCTTTTTTAGAAAGTCTATTTTTTCATAAATTTCTTTTTGCCCTCTTGATGAAATTCTTTTTAGTGAAATTTCTGGCTCGATGTCAAAAAAGAATAGAAGACGCGGCAATGGAAAAAATTTATTCAACGTCCGTGGAATTTCTGGAGAGCAGTTTATGCTTTGATATGCGAGGCTTGAAAAAAAGTAGCGGTCGCTCACAACAATTTTTCCTTTTTCACAGGCGGATTTTACTCCTGTGATTAGTTTGTTTTCTTCTATTATATAGTTTCCGTTTATGTGTTCATTTCTGTCTGCGGCAAAAATATAGGCGGCTGTTTCATTTGTAACTTGGATTTCTCCCTTGAGCATTTTACGAAGAAATTTTCCAGTTTCCGAAGATGTTGGTTCTGCTGTAAATAAAAATTGTGGAGTTTTCGATTTTAAAACTTCTAGCTGAGTTGTTGTTCCTGCTCCGTCAATTCCTTCGAACACAATAAAATTTTCTAAAACCATATAATCAGCTCCGTTGCCTAAAGTCGGGCATTTCCTCAAATAATGTTTTCTGTTAAAATATAAGCGAGATTTTTTATGAAATCTAAAGTGTTAAAGACAAGCATTGGCATTCTTATTTTTCTCTTAATAGCTGCGTCTTTTGTTGCTGCGATGAAACCTGTTTATAGCAAAGTTGACGGAGCAATCAGAAGCTATGAGAAAAAAATTGTGCTGGAACTTGAAAAAAATACTGGCATGAAGATTTCATACAAATCTTTATCGCCGTCCATTCTATCAAAAATCTGCATAAAAGGTATAGAGGTTTCGGACTCAAAAAATGGGCAGCAAATTATTTTTGTAAATAAAATTTATGTTTATTTCAGTTTGCCAAAAATTCTAAAAGGCGATTTTGAAAATGCGTTTGAAAAACTTTTTCTAAAAGATGCTTCTGTAAATATTGAAAGAAAAAAAAATCCTGCAAAAACTGTTTCGGAAGAGAAATATAATTCAGCTGAAATTTCTTTTGAGAAAGTTGAATACTTGGTAAAAAAAATTGCCTTTATTCTTCCTCTTGATGTTCAGATAAAAAATCTTAAATTAAATTTTACTGCGGAAAATAAAAGTTTTTCTTTGTCATTAAAAGATTTTTATTTTGGAAAAAACGAAAACGCTGTTGATGCTTGGTTAAAGTCAGAAGGAAATTTCTTGTTTTATTTTGGCAAAAGAAGTTTTGGAACGACTTTTGGCTTGAACGGACGAATTTTAAATTCTATTTCTGGAAGTTCATGCACTGTAAAACTTGATAATTATTCTAAGGCTGATATTTCTCTTCGGAAACTTGAATTTCTTGCGGCTTATAAAAGTCCTAAGATTGAAATATTTTCTGTTCGTGAAGTTTTTCCTTTTTCCACGATGATTTCTTTTGATGCTAGTTCAAAAAAAATTTTAGCAAAGTTAAAGTCAAATTCTTTTGATCCGCTAAAAGTTGTTAGAACTCAAAAACTTCATCCTGTTGCGAATTTTTTTAGAGGAACTATTCTTTCAACTGATTCAGAATTTTCATTTGATTTAAAATCGTTAAAATATAATTGGCAGTCAAGAACTTTTTTTTCCTTACCTAAGCGATTTTCAGAAAATACGCAAATTTTAAATGTTGAAGCTTCTGGAAATAATACTGATATAAATGTAAAAAAAATTTCTGCATCTGGCGGAGTTGTTCAGGGAACTTTTGAAGGTTCTTTTTATATTCCAAAACTTCAGCCTTCTGGATATTTGAATCTTGAGCATTACGCTTTTTTTAATGGAAATAAAATTTCCGGTGAAATTTTTTTTGAGCCGCGAAAAGACAAGGGGTTTGATTTTTTTATTCCGCAACTATATTTTGGAGATTACAGTTGCTTTACAGCTTTTCAAGGATATTCATCGCTTGGAATGTCTATTGAGCTTGTGTTTGAAGCTAGCGATTATTCTCATCTTGAATACGGCGAACCAGGCAGAGTAAATGCGAGCGGAAGTCTTCAGCTTGGAAAAAATATGTATCTTCAGGCTTCTGCTGAATTGAAAAATTTCTTTGTTGAAACAGGAGTTAAGACTGGTGCTTTTTTTACGGAAAAAAATGGAAAAAATGTTTTAAACAAAGTTGTTGAAATTTCAGAGCCTTATATTTCAAATATTGAAGCCTATTTTGCCACAGATTTTAAAGATTACAATTACAATTCTCCGCTTGCGATTTTTGCCAACACAAAAAAAGACAGAGAAGTTTTGCTTTTGTCTGTTGATGGCGCAGGCGGAAAATTAGGAACTTCTGTTCAAGTAAGCAAGGCTGATTTGATTTATGGGAAAAATTCATTTAGCGCATCTGGCGGTCTTGACGTGGAATTTCCAAAAAGCCAGATGACATTTTCTTCTGATTTTAGTTTAAATTCAATTCCTTATGCATTTAACGGACTTTTTGTTTTTGGAGACTGGCTGAATATTTCTGGAGACTACGGTCTTGATGTCGCTGTTGACTTTAAAAACTTTATAGACGGCTCTTTGCGTTTTAAAGACTTGCCTGTTTCTGTAAATGATTTTACGGTTGCATTTTCTTTGGATTCTAATTTTTCAGTTTTATCAAAAGATGACTGGAACTTTTTTATTGAAAATTTTTCCGCTTCTGAACTTTCTGGGAAATTCCGTTTGAAGCCAGAACTTTCCATAAAAGGCGAGATAAATGAAAAAAGTTTCCTTGCTTCTAGCGTTGTTTACAAAGATTCTTTTGCGCAATTGGAAGGTGAAGGATATGCTTTTTGGAATATAAATGAAAAAATTTTTGATAGTTCAACTTTGTCTGTTCAATTGAAAGATTCAAAAAGTTCTGAAAGAATTTCTTTTCAGGTTGAGCTTACAAATCCTATGAGAGAAATTTTTTCAGCAGACAATTTAAAACGTGACTTTTATTTTTCGGCAGGAGCAAAAATCGAGTCGTTTCCTTTTAGCCGTTTCCTTTTGAGGCAAAATGAAAATAATGTTTTAAATGCGGAATTGTCTGCAAGCGGAACTTTTGAGAATCCATATTTGTCTGCAAAATTAATAGATTCTTCACTCTTGCTTGGCGGTTCAAATTTGACGGCATCGGCAGAAGCTTCTTTAATAGAAAATATTTTTACAATTTCAAGTGCGGACATTTCATGGAAAAATTTTCAGATAGATTCTGTTTCTTCAAATGTTGACTTTGAAACTTTTGACGGAACTGCTTCGTTAAAAGCAAGGGCTCATGCTGGAGAAAAGAAAATTGAAACAGGAATTGAGCTTGCGCTTTCAAATCTTTCTGAAAATCCAGAAGGCTTTTTTCCGGAAGCATATTCAGTTGAAACAACTTTTGCTTCTGTTGAAAGCGAGCTTATTACAGATTTTGTTCCATTTAAATTTTCCGTAATCCGCTCTCCTGGAAGATTTGATATTATTACTGACGAAAACCTCGGTGCGTTTGGAGAAATTCTTGATGATGGAAAAATCAGTTTTTCTGTTGGAAAAGCCAAGCCTCTTCATTTTGATTTGAACGGAAGCGTAAAAAAACAAATTGTTGATCTTGATTTTGAAAATATATTTTGGGACGTTTCAAGGTGCGCCCGTATTTTTAATACAAAACTTTTTTCTATATATTCTGCAATTGTTGAAGGAAATTTAAATTTATCTGGAGTCATAACAGATCCTGACTTGGACGGACGGTTTGTTGTTTCTGATGTTGACTTTAATCTTCCGCAGTTTGTTCCAGATCATTTTACAAGTGCCGAAATGAATGTGGATTTTTCTCAGGAAGAAATTTCAATCCCAGAAACAAACTTTAAAATCAAGGACGGAATTCTTGCTGCAAATGCGGTCGTTTCCTTGGACAGATGGTCGCTTGGAACTCTTGAACTGAACCTTGCAACTTTGGAAGACGGGGATATTCCGATTGACTCAAAAGTTTCGTACTTTAGAATAAAAGGCTACACTTCTGTAGATGCTTCTCTTGTTATGGAAGATCGTTCTGTCAGCTTGAACGGTTCTGTTGGCTTGCGAAACGCTGAGCTTTCAGTTTCCATGAATGCATCTGATTTTACTCAGAAGAAAAAGCCTGCCGCGTCAAACGACATTGACTTTTCAATAAACTTGGATTTGATGATTGGAAGAAAAGTTCAGATTGCGATAAATCCGCTGGTTAGAAGCCTTGTTGCTCCGTCAACTCCAATTTCTGTAAATGCTGATACTGCGACTGGACTTTGGGGAATAAAAGGCGATATTGTCTTGCGTGGTGGAGAGGTCTCGTATTTAAGCCGGAACTTTTATCTTAAGCAAGGTCAGCTGATTTTGGATGAAACACAGAATAAATTTGATCCTGTTATAACTGTACGTGCAGAAACTCGTGAGCACGACACAAACGGCGATCCTGTTACAATCACACTTTCCGCAATTTCTCAAAATATTTCAAGATTCAATGCGGTTCTTTCTTCTAGTCCTGCAAAATCTGAAAATGAAATTATGGGAATTTTGGGGCAGATTGCTTCTGGCGATGCGTCTTCTGTCGGAAACTTTCTTGTTGCGGCAGGCGATTATGGAGTTCAAGTTACACTTCTTAGAAAAATTGAAAGTGCATTGCGTGATTTGAGTAATTTTGATATATTTTCTGTCAGAACCACTATCCTGCAGAATTCAATTATGCAGGGACTCAATATGAACAGAGCTTCTGATAATAATTCTATAATTGGTAACTTATTTGACAATTCGACTGTTTATATTGGTAAATACTTCGGCAATGACATTTATGCTGATGCTTTGCTGCATTGGACTTATGACAAGACTAAAGTTGATTCTGGCGGAGTTTCTGGCAACGGTCTTGTTTTTCAGCCGGAAATCGGTTTGGAATTTGAAGCGCCTTTTGCCAACATAAGATGGAATTTTGCTCCTGACTTGGGCGAGCTCCAGCAATCGTGGACACAGGCAACTTCTATTACACTGTCATGGCGTGTATCATTCTAACGATATAGAGGATTTTATTTTATGCGCATTAAGAACACTTTTTTTGTGTTTGCTGTTTTTTGTGTTGCGGCGATTTTTTCTGCTGCTCCTGTTTTTTCTCAGGCAGATTCGGAAGACTGGTTTTATGGAAAGCCTATAAAAAATATAGTTTTTGACAATTTGAAAAATGTAAAGCAAGGCGACTTGGACGGCGTTACAAGTAGTTTTATAAGCAAGCCGTTTTCTGACGATTTAATCAGCGAGCTTTATGACAGAGTTTTTTCCCTTGAATATTTTGATGATGTTGAAATCAAGGCTGCCAAAAATGCCGACAACGGAAAAACTGTAAATCTTATATTGAGCGTTGTTGAGCGTCCTGTTGTCATTAAGCTGAATTTTGACGGGAACAGATACATTCATGACGCTGATTTAAAGTCAAAAATTTCCTTAAAGGCAAAAGACATTTTTGTAGAAAGCAAAGTTCTTGAAGATGAAAGAGCTATCAGAAATTATTACATTGAAAAAGGCTATACAAAAATTTCTGTAGAATCTTCTTTTGAAATGCGCGACGACGGAGCTTATGTTACTTTCAAAATTAGGGAAGGCCGGCAAACAGTTGTAAAAAGCATTGACTTTGCAGGAAATCAAGTTGTTTCTTCAAAAACTCTCAAAGGAAAAATCTCATTAAAAGAAGCAGGACTTTTTAAGAAAGGCTCGTTTCAAGAATCGTCTTTGTCTGCGGATTCCAGAGCGATTGTTGCTTATTATCAGAACCGTGGATATGCAGATGCGAAAGTTGTAAATATTGATCAACAAACTTCGTACAATGAAAAAAAGAACCGCGAGGAAATTGAAATAACTTTTGAAATTCAGGAAGGAATTCAGTATAACTTCGGTGGAATTACTTTTGACGGAAACCATGTTTTTACAACAGAAGAACTTGAAAATCTCGTTACCCTGAAAACTGGCGCGGTTTACAACGAAACAAAATTTCAAGAAACAAGAATGAATATCCAGAACTTGTATTATGAAAACGGCTACACTTCAAACAGATTTGCAACTGATATAAATAAAGATGCGGAATCCAAAGTTATTTCGTATACAATCAGAATTCAAGAAAATCCGCGTAGCCACATTGAAAATATTCTTATAAAAGGAAATGAAAAAACAAAGGATTTTGTCATCCGCCGTGAAATTCCGATTGAAGAAGGCGATATTTTTTCAAATGCAAAAATTTCAAACGGAATGAGAAATCTTTACAACCTTCAGTATTTTTCTGCTGTTTCCCCGGAAGTTCTTCAAGGCTCAGAAGAAAATCTTGTTGATATTGTTTTCACTGTGGAAGAGCAGAGTACGACTTCTCTTGACTTTGGCTTTACGTTCAGCGGAGTTTCAGATCCTGGAGAAATTCCGATTGCGCTTACTGCAAGAATTCAGGATTCAAATATTTTCGGCGAAGGAAAACTTGCTTCTATTGGAACAACACTTTCCACAAATGAGCAGTCAGTTTCTTTAAGTTATGGACAGAACTGGCTTTTCAACAGGCCTATAAGCACAAATATTTCGCTTAGTTATTCTCATTCAAACAATTATGCTTTAAGAGACAAAATCCTTCCGAGCGGCGACATTGACAATGACTATTATTATATGCAGTATGAGCAGAATCAGTTTAGCCTTGGACTTTCTTTAGGTCATCGCTGGACTCCGAACTTTGCGATTCTTACACTTTCTGGCGGCGTTACAAGCAGTCTTATTAATAACCTTTATGATGATTCGCTTTGGATTCCTTATGATACTTCAATAAGCCAGTATTCGGATAACTGGGAGCCTCGTAATTCTATTTGGACTTCATTTTCTATGGACGGAAGAAACATTTCATGGGATCCTTCAAGCGGATGGTTTGCAAGCCAGCGTCTTTCTTGGTACGGACTTATGCATGAAGGATTTTTGCCTTTTGCTCCTGACTGGGGAGAAACAGAATTCTATTTGCGCACAGACACAAAGGCTGAAAAATATTTTACTCTTGTAAATAAACCTATAACAGATAGCTGGGCCTTGAAGCTTGTTCTTATGGGATATTCTGGACTTTCATTCCAGTTCTCGGCTTTGGATTCAACAATAAAAAAGAACAACCAGCTTTATATAGACGGAATGTTCAATGGACGCGGATGGACAATTTACAATTCAGACAAAGGACGCGGAAAAGCTTTGTGGTGCAACTCACTTGAACTTAGAATGCCTGTGATTCCAGGAATTTTCTCACTTGACCTTTGGGGCGATGCAGTTGCAATTACAGATGAGCCTTACCAGTTCTTTAATTTAAAAGAAGATGACTGGTACTTTAGTTTTGGTCCGAGCTTTAGATTTTCTATTCAGCAGTTCCCTTTGCGCCTGTTGTTCGCAAACACATTTAAGATCAAAGACGGTTCTCCTGTGTTCACTGATCAGGACGGAGACGGAGATTACAGCTGGAGAAAAAACTGGAATTTCGTTCTTTCCTTCAGCATGACAAACCGCTAGTTTTTTTTCGCCGGAAATTTAAAATTAATTGGAGTTTTTATGAAAGTTTTTTTTACAAAAAGAATTGCTGTTTTTGCTTTGCTTGGAATTTTTTCAGCGGCGTTTTCATTTGCGCAGCAGATTACGAAATTTGCTGTTGTAGATACTGCAAAAGTTTATCAGGCATATTTTAGAAATTCAGCTCCTGTAAGAAATTACGAAAATAAAAAAGAAGAATTTAAAAGAGAAATCGATCGTCTTGTTGCAGAACTTCAGCGTTTAAATGATCAGAAAATAGAATTTGAACGCAAAGGCAATGACACAGAAGCTATGAAAATTGAAGCGCAGATTACAAAAAAATCAGATTTTATAAACGAATATACAAATGCAAAAAACATAGAGCTTGAGTCTTTGAAGAAATCACTTCAGGAAAATAACAGTTTCTACAAAAAACTTTATGATACGCTTGCTCGTGTTGCGGAAACTGGCGGCTACAGCATGATTTTAAATCTTCAGGAGTCAAACGCAATTTTGTGGTACAGTTCTTCTGTTGATATTACAGATCAAGTTATTTCGCAACTTGGACTTATGTAATTTTATAAAAATAAAAACCTGCCTTTGAATTTTCATTCAGGCAATGGTCTGAAATTTGGAGCAAAAAATGGCAGAAGAAACCCCGGTTATTACACAGTATCTTGGAATAAAAAAGCAGCATCCGAACGATGTTTTGTTTTTTAGGCTAGGGGATTTTTATGAAATGTTCAATGAAGATGCGCTTGAAGTTTCGCGGCTTTTGAATCTTACATTGACACATAAGGGCGACAATCCTATGTGCGGCATTCCGTATCATTCTGCAAAAGGCTATATCGCGCGGTTGCTTCGGATGGGAAAAAAAGTTGCGGTTGCCGAGCAGGTTGGCGAAGTTGCAAAACGCGGACTTACAGAGCGCAAAGTTGTTGAAGTTGTAACCCCGGGAACTGCTGTTGAAAGTGAATATCTTGATGGCGGCTCAAATAATTTTCTTGCTTCCATTTTTATTTCCGGCGGATTTGCAGGTCTTGCTTACATTGATGTAACGACTGGAGAATTCCGGGCTACAAAATTTCCTGAATCTAAATTTGCAGAAAATGTTTCTAAGGAACTTGGAAGATGCAGCCCAAAAGAAATAATTCTTCCTGAGAGTTTAAAAAGCAACAAGGAAATTCAAACTATCCTTGAAACAATTTCAGTTGCATCTGTTTCCTGGTATCCTGAATGGCACTTCAATGCTGAAAAAAATTATGAGCATCTTGTAAAGCAATTTAAAGTTGCGAATCTGAATTCGTTTTCACTTACAAAAGAAAGTCCAGAAGTTCCTCCAGCGGGATTTCTTCTTGATTATATAGAAAAAACTACAAACGCTCCTGTTTCGCATATTTCAGGAATTTCAGTTTATCAAGATTCACAGTTTGTAATAATTGATGATTCTTCTCGCCGGAATCTTGAAATCACTTTTAATTTGCGAGACGGAACTTCTAGTTATACTTTGCTTGAATCTGTGAGCAATACAAAAACTGCAATGGGAAGCCGCCTTTTGCGTTCCTGGCTTTCTTTTCCGCTTACAAATGAAAATGAAATAAATTCAAGACAGAACCACGTTGAACTTTTTGTAAAAGACAGAAACTTGCTTCATTGTGTACGGGAAAATCTTGACGGAATTCTTGACGTTGAGCGGCTGGCTGGAAGAATTGCAATGGACAGGGCTCATGCGAAAGATTTGCAGGCTTTAAAAGCAAGTTTAAAATTCTGGCTGAAGTCGCAGGTTGTTTTGGAACGCTACGATTTTTCCATGCCTGAAAAAGATTCCGCGCAAAAAATTATTGATCTTATAGAAAATTCAATTGCGGAAGATCCAGCTACAGTTTTTACAGAAGGACGGATTATAAAAGACGGCTGGTCGGAAGAACTTGACTACTGGAAAAAAGTGCGAAACGATTTTAATGGAATTCTTGAAGAATACATTGAATCAGAAAAGGAAAAAACTGGAATTCAGAATTTAAAAATAAAAAGCACTGGCAACCTTGGGTATTTTATAGAAGTTACAAAAGGCAAGCTTGATAAAATTCCGCCGCATTTTATTATGCGCAGGACACTTTTAAATGCTGAGCGTTATACAACTGAAAAGCTTCAGGAACTTGAAAATTCTTTAAATGAATCCGGCGCAAAAATTCTTGAGCTTGAGCATGATCTTTTTATTGAAGTTAGAAACAAACTAAAAAAATATATTCCGTATCTTCAGCAGGCTGCAAAAAAAATCGCTTACGTTGACGTTGTATGTTCTTTTGCGGAATCAGCAATTCTTTACAATTGGAACCGTCCGCAAATTTTGCCAGACAGTTTGGAATTTTCTGTTAAAAACGGAAGGCATCCTGTTGTTGAACGTCATCTTCCTGCAGGAGAATTTGTTCCGAATGATGTTTCTCTTTGCGGTTCTGAGCCTGAAAATTTCGCATCGTTTGCTTTGATTACTGGTCCGAACATGGCGGGAAAAAGCACATTTTTGCGTCAGAATGCTCTCATTGCGCTTCTTGCCCAGACTGGAAGTTTTGTTCCTGCTGATGAAGCGAAGATTGGAATTGTTGACAGGATTTTTTGCCGTGTTGGAGCTAGCGATAATCTTGCGCGCGGTGAATCGACTTTTCTTGTTGAAATGACGGAAACCGCAAGAATACTTCGTTCCGCAACAAAAAATTCTCTTGTTATAATGGATGAAGTGGGACGTGGAACCAGCACTGAAGATGGGCTTTCAATTGCCTGGGCCGTAAGCGAATATCTTTTAAATACTTTGAAGTGCAAGACTTTTTTTGCAACGCATTATCACGAGCTTACAAGGCTGGAACATAAATCGCTAAAAAGGCTTTGCATGGCAGTTGCAGAAAACGGCAGCGATATTGTTTTCCTTAGAAAAGTTGTTGAAGGTTCAAGCGAAAACAGTTACGGAATTCATGTTGCGCGGCTTGCAGGAATTCCAGAATCTGTTATTGAGCGCGCAGGAAAAATCTTGGAAAAAATTCAAGGAGATGCGTCCGTTATAATTCCAGAAACTGAAATAGAAGAAGTTTCAAAAACTAAAGTTGAAATTTTTTCAGGCTCGTTGTTTTCAGAAGAGGAACTTGTGCTTGACGAAATTCTTTCTTGCGATATTGACAATATGACTCCCATGGCGGCGTTGCAAAATATTTTACGATGGAAAAAAAGTCTGGCTGAAAAATAATTTTTTTGCGAAAACTGCATTTTTTTTATTTTCTGCGTAATCATATATTGATGGCTTTTAGAAAATTTACAATTTATGATTTTAAGCGTTTCGCAATGCTTGTTTTAAACTTCATGTTTGGAAATGGAAAATGCTGTGTCTGCGGGAATTCTACTTTCAATGGAAAAGTTTGCATTTCGTGTTCTAAAAAACTTTATTATGAAGCGGAAAATTCTCATTGCGAAAAGTGCCGTATCTGCGGAAAATCTTTAATCAGTGAAGATGAAATCTGCATGTCTTGCCGTGAGGAGCGCATTCTTAAAAATTCAGATAAAGTTGTTCCTGTTTTTCCTTACAGACTTTGGGCAAAAACTCTTTTGTTTGAATGGAAAATGCAGAACCAAAGAAGTCTTTCGCTTTTATTTGCTGAAATTTGCAATTCAGTAATTAAAAAAAGGATTTCAGAAAATATTTTCATTGTTCCTGTTCCGCCTCGTCCTGGAAAAATAAAATCAAGGGGCTGGGATCAAATTGAAGAGCTTTCTGAAATTCTTAAAGTGAAATTTGGCTATAAAGTTCTAAAGCTTTTGGAGCGCACTGAAAAAATTCAGCAGAAAAAATTGGACAGAAAAAAGCGTTTGTCTTCTAAAGGAAAAATTTATACAGAGTCAAAACTTTTGAAGCGGCTTTGCTCTGAAAATTCTTTGCCGGAACAAGTGCTTTTAATTGATGACGTTTTGACGACGGGCGTTACCATTGAAAGTTGCTGTGAAATTTTGAAAAGCGCAGGAATTTCAAAAGTAGACGTTTTGTCTTTATTTGTAGTAGACTAGAATTGTTTTATGAATTAAAATAATAGAAGCGTTAGCTTTAAAATCTTTATGGATTCATGGGAGAAATCTATGGCAGATGAAGATACATTGTTGCAGCTTGTAACTTTTCAGCTTGGAGATGAGCTTTATGGTGTGGACATTATGGATGTCAAGGAAATCGTTAAGATTCAAAATGTGCGACCTATTCCGAATGCTCCTTTTTATGTTGAAGGTATTATAAATTTGCGCGGAGAAGTCATTCCCATAATAAATCTGCATAAAAGATTTTATATCAAGAAAATGGCGAAGGCTTCAGATGACGAAATCGGTGAGGATGAAGGCGGATTTATTATTCTTGATATTGAAGGAAATAAAATCGGAATTATTATAGATAGAATTGCGCGTGTTGTTCCTGTTCAGGGCGATGAAATCAAACCGCCGCCACAGATGCTTAGCGGAATTGGAACTGAATATATTCATGGTGTGGTTCGTCAGGAAAATAATTATCTTATTATTCTTGATACACGCAGATTGTTCAGTGCAAAGGAACTTCAGAAAATTCTTGAGCCGGAAGCAGTCTGATTTCTGTTCATGCTTGTTTTTCTCAGAACACTTTCTCTTTTGTCCGCTTTATTTGCTTTTGTGCGGAAATAGGATTATTGTTTCTGTGAATATTTTGTTTTAAGGAATTTAAAATGATTCATACTTATAGTTCTACAATCCGCCGCAAAGAAATGGAAGCTGTTCTTACTTGCATGGTTGATGAAAAAATCGGACCTGGCGAAATGAACACAAGGCTCGTTCAGGCTGCAAAAGAGCTGATTGGATTTGATGGAGCGGTTGCCTTAAGAAGTCCTGCGATTGCATTGGAATACATTTTTAAAGCCTTGGATCTGCCTAAAGAAAGCGGAGTTATTGTAAGCGCGCTTGCTCCGTCTTATCAGCTGCTTACTGCGGAAAAATTGGGATATAAAGTTCTTGCTGCTGATGTTTGCGAGGAAACAGGAATTGTAACAGTTGAGTCTGTTGAAAAATGCATAAAAAATGGCGGCCGGCTTTTGATTTTAAATGAAACAATGGGAATTCTTCCTGAAATCAAATCATTTTTGGAGCTTGGAATTCCTATAGTTGAAGATATTTCACAGTCGGTTTTTGCAACATATCCTGCTGAAGAACAGCCTGAAAAAAAAGAAGGCGAAGAGCAGAAAGTTTCTGTAGGAAAAAAAGCCGGAATGTACGGCCTTTACGCTATTCTTGGAATGGAAGACCGGGACATTGTAACTTCTGGCGGAGGTGCGTTGCTTATAGCTCCAAATCGCCGTGAGTGGACAGTTTTAAAGCATATTGCGGATGAATCTCCTTCTACAGATATTTTGCCTGACATGAATGCAGCTTTGGCGCTTGTTGAGTTAAAGGAATTTTCACGGAATGAAAAAACAAGACGCGAACTGTTTGCCTTGTTTTCAAGGGCTGTGATGTCTGGCCGACATAAAACTTTTTTGCGTGCGACGGAAGATGGCTCTACAATTTATTCATTTCCTTTAGTCTTGAATTCTGGATTTAAAGATGTAAAATCTTATGCGCAGAAAAAAAATATTGAAATTCGCCAGGCTTTTGAAAATTCTATAATTGCTCTTAAGCAGGAAGTACTTTCTTCTGAATGTATTTGCGCGAATTCACTTTTGCTGCGTTGCGCGTTGTTTCCATTGTATCCTCGGCTGGGCCAAAAAGATGCGGCTCAGATTGTAAAGGTATTGTCTTCTTTGCCATGAAAAAATGTCTTATCATAGCTAATTCTTTTAAGGAAAACGCCGGGCTTTTGGGAAATGAAATTTCAACGTTTTTGAAAAAAGAAAATATTGAAAATTCGCTTTTTCTGTATGACGGAAAAGAAGTCCGCTCAAAAATTCTTGACATTGATTTTTCAGGCTATGATTTTGTTGTAACTTTGGGAGGCGACGGAACTGTTTTATTTGCCTGCCGTGGATGCGCTCCTTTGGGAATTCCTGTTTTTCCGATAAATTTAGGAGAGTTTGGTTTTATTGCCGCAGTTCCAAAAGACAATTGGAAAAAAGAACTGGAACTTTTCTTAAAAGAAAAATGCTACGTAAGCAGCCGTTCTCTTGTTCAATGTGAAGTTTTGAGAAATGGAAAAACAGTTTTCAGATGCTGCGGAATGAATGACTGTGTTATTTCAAGCTGTCCTTCTTCGCATCTTGTAAATTTAAATGTGGCTTACAACCACGCTCTTTTAGGGCCTTTTAAAACGAACGGAATAATTGTTTCAACTCCAACTGGTTCTACTGCTTATTCTGCTGCTGCTGGTGGACCGATTGTGGAGCCTGAACTTTCAGCTTTGGTTTTGACGCCTGTGAGTTCTTTCAGTTTGTCTGCAAGACCTTTGGTTTTTGGAGAAAAGGGCGAAATTGTAATAACTTTGATGAGCAGCCGATCAGACGCTTCTTTAACTTGCGATGGTCAGATTGATTTTGAGTTGAAAGAAGGCGATGTTTTGATTTTGAAAATACCAGAATTTCGGGCAAGGCTTATTTGTTCTACGCAGGAAAAATTTTTTTCAGCATTGCAGAGCAAACTAAACTGGTCAGGAGGTCCACGTGCTTGAAGAACTTGATATAAAAAATTTTGCTCTTATTGAAAGCGCGCATATCGAATTTGAAAAAGGCTTTACTGTTTTAAGCGGTGAAACCGGAGCTGGAAAATCAATTCTCATTGGAAGCCTTGCCTTTTTGCTCGGCGGAAAATCCGGCACAGAACAAATTCGCGCTGGCTGCCATGAAGCCCAAGTTTCCGGCGTATTTTTCCTTGAAAACAAAGAGACTTTTTCTTGGCTTGACGAGCACGGAATTGAATCCGAAGAAAACCGCATAATAATCCGGCGGGTTATCCGCGACAATGGAAAATCTTCAGCCTGGATTGGCGGAACTCCTGTAACAAGAGCACTTCTTTCTGACTTTTCTGCATTTCTTGTTGACATTCACGGGCAGCATGAGCAGCAGTCGCTTATGAAAGTTTCCGAGCATCGCCGTTATCTTGATATTTACGCTGGAATTGTTGGTGAAGTTTCGTCATTTACTTCAATTTATAATCAGCTTGTTGAAAAAAGAAAAATTCTTGAAAATCTAAACAGCAATGAATCTGAGCGAAATGCAAAAATTGATATGCTGAATTTTGCGGTTTCTGAAATTTCCGATGCAAATTTAAAAGCTGGAGAAGACGAGGAACTTGAAGCAGAAGAAAACAGATTGTCATCATTTGAAAAACTCTACGCTGATATTGAAGAAATAAATTCCGCTTTTGAAGGCGAAGGTGAGAGTGGAATTATTTTTCTGCTGAAAAAAATATGCGGAACTGCGTCAAAAGCCTTGGATTCTGACAAAGATCTTGAATCTCTTGAAAGCCGGCTTCAGTCTGCATTTTACGAAATTGACGACATTGCGGACGAATTTAGACGATACGCAAGTTCTCTTGTTTTTGACCCGGAGCGTCTTGAGCAAGTTCAGGAGCGTCTTGAGCTTATTTTTAAATTAAAGCAAAAGTATACGGGACGAAATTCATCTGTCGCCGATCTTCTCTCTTATGCTGAAAATGCTTCTAGGCAGCTTGAAGAGCTTGGCGGTTCAACTTTGGATAAATCGGCATTGGAAAAAGAAATTTCAGAGCTTGAAAAAAAAGTTTATATTCTTGCAAAATCGCTTAGTGAAAAAAGAAAATCCGCTGCGGAAAAAATGTCGCTTGATGTGGAAAAAATTCTTTGCAGCCTTGGAATGAAAGACACAAAATTCCGCGTTGGGCTTACAGAAAAAGAAGGAAATGCGGTTGAGCAAAAATGCGGTCCTTACGGAATGGACAACATTGAATTTTTAATCAGCGCAAATCCAGGTTCTCCTTTGAATCCGCTTGCAAAAATCGCATCTGGCGGTGAGCTTAGCCGTGTAATGCTTGCCTTAAAGACAATTCTTTCAGATGGAGATTTGGCGGGAACTCTTGTTTTTGATGAAATTGATACTGGAATCGGCGGAGAAGTTGCGGTTTCAGTTGGAAGCCACATGAAAAAGCTTGCGGAAAAAAAGCAGATTCTTTGCATAACACATCTTGCGAGCATTGCAGTTTATGCCGATAATCAAATTAAGATTCAAAAAGGCGTGGAAGGAAATACAACAGCCTCAAATATTTTTGCAGTTTCTGGAGAAGAACGCGTAAAAGAAATTGCGAGAATGTTGTCTGGAGATTCAGATTCTTCACAGTCGCTTGAACATGCAGCTGCCATGCTGCAAAAATTCGGAGGAAGGTAATGGCTATATCAGATGAGTTGCGAAAAGAATTTAATGAAAGAGTCCGACCTATAAAAGAAAAAATCAACGATTGCCTGAAAAAAGAAAAGGATGAATCTTTTGCCCTTAGAAGCGCGAAGGAAGGAATTGAAGAAAAGAAAATTTTTCTTTGCGAGGAAATGATTTACACTGCGACCTTGCAGATGAGCATAAACAGCATATCGCTTGAAATGCTTGAAACAAAAAACAACGACACTCTTAACGATGCCAGAAAGTCAATTTATAAGTCTATAATTTATCTTGAAGAGCTTGTTACAAATATTGTTGACTGCCCGTTTTCTGATTTGGAAAGCCATTTGGTTTCTGTTGCTTTTGTTCCAGTCGGAAGAAAACTTGACATTGTAAAAAAAATCGGACTTGCAATTGACCTTCTCGTTGAAGCCTTTGGTGAAAATTCAAAATGGAAAGAGTCCTTTGTTGAAATGCGTGGCCGTCATACTGTTGTTGCAAAAAATTTCATAGACATGAAGCAGGCTTGCAAAGATTATTTTGACCACAATTCTCCAGTTTACGAAACAACTGTAACTTACATCAGGCTTTTGCGTAGCCTTTTGGATAAATGCGCGATGGAATACCGAGACCGTTACGAACTTGCTTCCCGACGGCTTGACGATATGCGGATGGCGATAAATCTTCTTATTGCAAACAGAAGAATTGCAATGGCTCTTGGCGACAACACAGAATCCGAAAACATAAGAAAAAAAGCTCTTGTTTGGAAAACTAAAATGGAAGCCGACGTAAAAGCCGGAAGCTCAAAATAATGAAAAAAGAATTTACGCTGAAAATTTTCGAAGCATTTTCTATTGAACGCTGGAACGATTTGGTTCGTCCTTTTGAAATAATCGAAATGGACAAGCACGCTGAAAAAACTGTCGTTGCGTACATAATTGCAAAATATGAAGAAAATCTAGACGCAAAAATTGACTGGGAATGGCTGATTTATGCGAGCCTTTTTGATTTGCTCAGAAAAATTCAGCTTTGCGATATAAAAAGCCCGGTTCAGACTCTTATCAAAAATGAATATCCAGAAGAATACGCGCGTCTTAACGACTGGGTTTTGGAACGTTACAAGGATTTAATTGACGATAAGGAGCTTTATAAAAAATTTGAATTTTATTTGAAGGATTTAAGCAGTTTTTCCGCTGAAAAAAAAGAGCTTCCTCTTACTGTGAAAATTTTCCGGGCGGCGCATAAATATTCAACTTTGCGTGAGCTTGAAATGATTTCTCCGGTGAATGAAACCGAGCGTCTTGACTCAATTCGAAAAGAACTCAATGCCGACTTGCAAAAATACCTTGATTTGCGCGGACTTCAGCTTTTAATTACAAAGCAAAAACCGTTTGAATTTTTGATGCGCATTGAGCAGCTTCGTTTTCAGACAAGATGGAATCAAACTCCGAGAGTGCCGCGGACTTCAGTTCTTGGACATTGCTTTTTTGTTGCGATTTTGACTTTGCTTTTGTGCCGGGATTCTGGTGTGAAAATGTGCTCAAAACGTCTTTACAACAATTTTTTTTCCGGGCTTTTTCACGATTTGCCTGAAAGTGTTACGCGCGATATAATTTCGCCTGTAAAAAGAGCGACCGACGGACTTCCTGCGATTGTAAAAGACATTGAAGATAAAATTGTTTCCAAAGAACTTGTTCCGCTCATGGAAAAATTTTATTGCGATGAAATACTTTATTTTACTAGCGATGAATTTATGAACAGGTGCGTTTTTGACGGCTGTGTGCTTCCTGTAAGTTTTGAAGAGTTGAATTCCGCATTCAATGAAGACAAATATAATCCAGTGGACGGCAGGTTGGTTCGTGTCGCCGACCATTATTCTGCGTTGCTTGAAGCCGGACTTTCTATTCGCTACGGAATAACGAGCCAGCAGCTTACAGATGGAAAAGCAAATCTTTTGAAAGTTTATGACGATGGAAAAATTATCAACGGAATCGATGCAAAAAAACTATTCCATGAATTTATAGACTGAAAAAAATTTGTTGTTGAAATAAAAAAAACTATTTATATAAAAAAAAGCATTGGCAAGACAACTGAAATCCAACCAATGCTTTTGTAAATTTAACCTTTCATGTCAGCAGGATCTGAATCCTCTTCTATTTCTTCTTCATCATTATAAAATCCATCGTCAAATCCGTGGATTCTGTTGTCGTATCCGTCTTCCGGCTCTTGATCGTCATAAGGCTCATCGTAATTGTCAGACTCTTCTAGGAAATCATCCTCGAAATCATCTTCATATTCGTCATCTTCGAAATCATCGTCAAAATTGTCATCAGACATTTCTTCTGAAAAATCATCGTCTTCATAAGAAAACCCAGTCATTGATGAAAATTCAACATCGTCGTCATTGAGCATTGCTATATTCCTTTTTGTAATTTAGTTTGCCGCTGACAAATCCTCATACAAAGAGTAAAATACTGTTATGTTTTTGTCAATTGAATTTTATTTTTTTACAAAGAAACATACATAATTCGATTCTTCTTATTGACAAGGAATAAAATTAAGCACTATAATGTTTGTGTATGTCTGACAGTATAACTGTTTTAGCACCTGCGAAAATAAATCTTGGACTTGAAATTTTTCCGAAGCGTGCAGACGGTTATCACGAATTGCATAGTATTTTTACAACAGTTGGTTTGTTTGATGAAATTTGTGTTTCTAAAACTGATAAAAAAAATACTTGCATAGTTGAGTCTTTTGGAATGGAGCTTCCAGAGCAAAATACAATAACTGCGGCGTACAAAGCTTTCTGCGTGCTGACTGGCATAGATTCAGGTGTCCATGTTTCGATTAAGAAAAGGATTCCTGCCGGCGGTGGATTGGGGGGCGGCTCAAGTGATGCTTCTTCTTTTATTCAATCCGTAAACAATCTATTTAAAATCGGTCTTGGCATTGATTCTCTTTCTGCAATTGCAGGAAAAGTCGGAAGCGATGTTTTTTTCTTTACTTATGCACTTTCTGCGCAGGACGGAAAACGGTTCAGCAAGTTTGAGCCTTTTGCAGCTGTAGTTGAAGGCCGAGGAGAAAAAGTTAGGCAGATACAGCATAGAAGTGATTTTTCTGTGCTTTTGGTTTTTCCAAATGTCAGCGTTCCTACAAAAGATGCTTATGCTCTTGTAGATGAAACTCTTGATTTGGAAAATAAGCGGAATAAAATTTCACTTGAAGAAATTTACAATCTGCCTGTAAAAAACTGGAGCTTTAAAAATGATTTTACAGTTCCTGTTTCAAAGAAATACGCAGGAATTGCTGAAGCTTTGGTTAAGATCAAGTCTTGTGGCGCAGATTTTGCTGACATGAGCGGTTCTGGTTCGACTGTGTTCGGCATTTTTGAAAAAAAAGAAACGGCTTTAAAAGCGAAAGTTCTTCTTGAAAAAGAATTCAATCTTGCGCTTTGTTTAGGCGGCTGATATAATAAAATGCAAGCTTTATGGCTTGATAAATGAAAATCAAAGGCGTTTGCTTGGGATTTTATAGATTTTTATTATAAAGAGGGAAGATTGTTATGCAGATTACAGATGTTCGGATCCGCAAAGTTGAAGGCGAAGGAAAGCTAAAGGCTTATGTTACTGTTACATTTGACGACTGCTTTGTTGTTCATAATGTAAAAATTATCGAAGGATCTTCTGGGCTTTTTATTGCAATGCCAAGCCGTAAGACTGCAAATGGTGAGTACAAGGATGTTGCTCATCCAATCAGCCCGGACTTTCGCAATGCGATTCAGTCCAAAATTCTTGAAGAATATAATGCGAGACATATAGAAACTGGTTCTTCTGAAGAATAAGTTTTTAGTCCACATATATTTTGGGACGTCGTCAAGTGGTAAGACAATGGCTTTTGGTGCCATCATTCCGCTGGTTCGAGTCCAGCCGTCCCAGTTTTATACATATTTTAAAATTTGTAAGGAGTTCTAAAAATGGAACAGTTTGTTATTAATGCAACAACACGCACGGAATCAGGAAAAAAATATGCAAAAAAACTTCGTGCACAGGGAAAAATGCCGGCAGTTGCATACAATGAAAAAGGTGAATCCTTTATGCTTGAAATTGATGCCAATGAATTTTCAAAAGCATGGAGATCAATTACAAAAACTACACTTGTTGTTTTGAAAATTGACGGTGTTGAAAACAAGGCATTTATAAAAGATACAGAATACGATATTAAGACTGACAAATCTCTTCATGCTGATTTCCACATTGTAAGCGGTCAGAAGAAATTTGCTTATGTTTACAAGATTCGTTATTCTGGAACTGCTGCTGGAGTTCTTAAAGGTGGATTCATGGTTAAGCACGTTCCTGAAATTAAAATAAAGGCTCTTCCACAGGATTTGCCTGAATTTATTTCAGCTGACGTTTCAAAGCTTGATATTGGACAGAAATTTACAATTGCTGATTTTAACCTTGGTGATAAAATTGAAGTTCTTTCTGATCCTGCAGCTCTTGTTGTTTCGATTGCACCTCCAAAAAAATAATCAGTTTTTTAAAATCGTATTATGAGATTTTTTAATTTCTGAATAAAATCCCTCTGTGTTTTGCAGGGGGATTTTTTGTTGTGTTTTTTTTAGTCTTACGAGTATGGAATTTATTTTGGATTTTCAGGCTAAGGTTTTGGAAAATTTAAACTTGTGCCTTGCCGAGCTAAAGACAAATCTTGAATCTTGCAGTTGCGCCGGAGTTGCAGTTTCTGGCGGAGCTGATTCAATTTCGCTTCTTGTTGCGTTGAAAAAAATTTTAAATATTCAAGTGAAGGCTGTTACTGTGAATCACAACATCAGAAGCAGCGTGGAAAGTTCTGCTGATGCCGATTATGTTGAATCCATCTGCCGTTCTCTTGGCGTAAAATGCGTTCGTTATAATATTGCTCCAGGCGAAATTTTTTCTCTTGCAAAAAATTTTAAAACTTCCGTTGAAGATGCCGCTAGAAAAATTCGTTATGAAAAATTTTCAGATTTCATAGAAACTGAAAAAATTTCTTTTTTGTGCCTTGCCCACAATAAAAATGATCAGATAGAAACTCTTGCCATGCGCTTTTTGCAAGGCTCTCCGAATCTTTGCGGAATTCCAATGACGCGGGGAAAATTTATCCGTCCGCTTTTAAATATTTCCAGAACTGAAATTGAAAAATATCTTCAGTTGCAAAATGTAAATTTTAGAACTGACCGCACGAATTTTGACAATCAAATTTTTAGAAATCGAATCCGAAATAGGCTTGTTCCTTTTTTAGACAATGAATTTTCAGGCTGGCAAAATGCAGTCTTTTCTTTGGCTGAAAAAAGTCGCGCGGAAAATGAGGCTCTTTCTTTTTTTACTGAACAGGAGCTTTTAAAGATTGACTGCAAATTTGAAAATGAAAAATTCTCATTTGATGCTGAAAAATTTTCTTCACTTCCGCTTGCAATAAAAATCAGAATAATTTTTAAAGGAATCGATTTTGTAAAAGCTTCCGAAAGAATTCCTTATGCCTTTGTATCCAACTTGGCTTCTGGATGTTTTGAAAATGACGGCCGTTCAGAATGCGGCGGCCTTGAATTTTCATTTTGCAGCGGAAGGTTTTTAATTCAAAAGAAAAGAAAAGTAGCGACAGAAAGCGGTTTTTTTGTTATAATAGAAAAAAATGGAATTTATCAAGCTGGACAAATTTCTTTTGAAGTTTTTTCGCATGATGATAAAATTTTTTTAAGAACTGACTTGTCTGAGATTTGCTTGAAAAATTTAAAATTTCCGTTTGTTTTTAGAAGCAGGCAGCCGGACGACTTTGTGAAAAATGCGGACGGTTCTTTTAGGCAGGTTTCAAAAATTTTGGATGACTGGAAAACTGGAAAGATGAGAAATTCGATTCCGCTGATTCAAAATATTTGTCAGGAAATTTGCTGTGTGTGGGGAAGTCTTTTTGGCTTTAAAGACTGGATTGTAAAATGAAAATGCAACAGGATAAAAAATTGAAATCGCTGCATATTTTAAAAAGAATTTTATTTATTTTTGCCTTTTTGAATTTTATAAATTTTTCTTTTGCTGAAAATGAAAATTCTAAACTTGCAAATAAGAAAACCGCCTTGCGTTGTTTGGAAACCGCTTCAAATTATATTTTTGAAAAAAACTGGGAAGCTGCAAAAAGCCAGGCTTGCTTCGGAATTGCGTACGATGATTCAATTTCGGACTTGTGGTATTTGTATGCTGTTTCTGAAAATGCTTTGGGAAAAACAAAATCTGCGGTTCTTCCGTTGATTGAAAATGCAATAAGAAATGACAACTGGTCAAATTACAACCGCGACAATGCGCGCCTTTTATATGCGGATATTCTTTGTGATACTGGAAAAATGTCCGAGGCATTGAACGTTTTGGACAGTCAGCCGTTTTTGTATTCGTCCGATTCAGAGCTGATTAGAATAAAATGTCTTTACAGATTGAACGATTCTGCTTCTGTTTCTAAGGCAAGAAATAAAATTGACGGCGCAAGAAGAATATATCCTTCTGACAAAAGGTTTCCGATTGTGTTTTTTAAAAATGAAAATCCAAAAGATTCTGACGCAACTGTAAAAAGACTTGCTTCATTTTTTGTTTCGCAGCTGGATTTTTATTTGCAGCGTGAACCTGAAAATTCAGAACTTGAAATTTATTCCGCTTTGTTTTCTTCCGGTGAAAATAAAAATAGAATTTTAGAGTCTTTCAATGCAAAAGGTTTTAAACATCCGCTTTATGCCAAGGAAGCTTTAAATGAAAATCTTATCAGCGAGCAGGATGCTGTTGATTACATTTTTAACTTTGCAGATGAAAAAATTGACTACGAGATTTTTAAAGATTTTATTTTGCAGCTTTCAGAAAATGATTCTTGCGATAATGTAAGGGAGCGGCTTGAAGCTTTTTCTGGTTCATTTTCTTTTGATACTGACAAAGACGGAATTGAAAATTTAGCTGTAAAATTTTCACGTGGGCGGCCTCAAGAAATTTCATTTGATAAAAATCAAGACGGCGAGCTTGAATGGAATGTTATGTGCGACTTTGGAACGCCAATTTCTGGATATTGCAGAGAAAGGAAAATGAATTTTTCCTGGGCAAACTTTCCGTATTTAAATTATGCAGAGTTTCTTCAAGAAAAAATTCCAGTTGAAAGATTTAATTTTGTTCCAGAGACATTGAAGTGGTCTCCAGTTTTGATTGAGCGCGATTCTGAAATTTTAGAAAAACTTGGCTTTGCTTTTTTTATTCCAGCTGTAAAAAATGATGAGCAAAAATTAAATGTTGCCAAGCTTCTTGATTCTGCTTCTGACTTTGAAATTACAACTTCTTCAAATGAAAAAATTCGCTTTGTTCTTTTAAATGGAAATATTCAGCAGGCGTTGTATTATTCAGCTGACGGCACGCTTTATGCTCAGGCGCATTTTGAAAATAATATTCCGGTTTTAAGAACTGTTGATTTTGATAAAGACGGAATTTTTGAAGCCACAGAATTTTATTCAGTTGATTCAGATAAAAAAATGAATTTTCATTCGCTTGAAGATGAGCGGCAGATTGTAAAAAATCTTTTTGGACTTCCAGCTGAAAATGCGGAATTTTATCTTAAGATGATTCAGATTGACAGAGACAAAGATACTGTTCCTGATTTTACTGAAGAATATTTGGAGAACAACGGAAAAATTTCTTCTTGGGATACAGACGGAGATGGCAAATGGAATGTCCGCCATGTTGTTTATCCAGACGGAATTTCAGAAGAGTCGATGTTCTATACAGTTCCAGAAAAAAATCTTGTTGTTGTAAGATTTGAAAATAATGTTCCGCAGAAAGTGACGAATGGCAAAGAAGAATTTTTTGTTTATAAAGATGCTGATTCAAATTTTTACTGGCTCTTAAAAAATAATTCTTTTGATTCTGAAAAATATTCTGTGCTGGCAAAAAATGCAAAATCAGAGCTTGACAAAAAAAATGTTCAAGGCTTTTCTATGATTACGGTTGAAAATGAAACGCAGTCGGTGCTTTGTATCCGCATTGAAAAATTTGACTTTGGAATTTTAATAGAAAATGAAAATAAAAATTAAAAAACTTTTTAGTTTGTTTTTTGTGATTGGTTGTGTTCTGCTTGTTTTTTCCTGCGGAACAATAAAAGGCGGCAGTGAAATTTTTGTTCCTGTTGATTACAGTGAAGAACGCGCAGTTGACATTGAAATCGATCTTATTGAAAAACTTTCAAAGGAAAATGAAATAAAATCTTTGTGGCGTGCAAAACTTTTGTATGATAAAATTTCTTCAAATGAAAAATGCAAGCAGATTTTTGAGCAGACAATTAAAATTTGCCTGGAATCTTGCATTCGTGCTATAGATGAAAAAAAATATTTTGATGCGCTTGGATATTATTTGTCTTTGGAAGCAGCAGGATATTCCGAATTGAATTTAATTTCAAAGTCAAAAAACGAACTGGAAACTTTAGCTTACAAAAATGTTCCGGGAAGTTCTGTTCCTTCTGTTTCAAATGCAAGTGTTTCCGACATGATAAAAGGAACGGTAACTGTTTTTGTTGACAAGGGAATAAAAATTCAGCGTGGAATCGGATATGCGGATGCTGTTTTGGGAAGCGGCTTTTTTATTTCAAAAGACGGATATATTGTAACAAATCATCACGTTATAGCTGACATGGTTGACAAAAAATATGAAGGATTTTCAAGGCTGTATATAAAACTTGCGGAAGATCCAGATACTAGAATTCCTGCAAAAGTTGTTGGATATGACAAGACTTTGGATTTGGCTCTTTTAAAAACTGAAATCGATGCGCCTTATGTTTTTGCTCTTGGTTCTAGCAGCGACCTTTCTGTGGGCGATAAAGTTTATGCAATTGGCTCTCCTTTGGGATTGGAAAAAACTTTGACAAGCGGAATAATTTCTTCAACGGACAGGCAGCTTTTTACGGCTGGAACTGTTTTTCAAGTTGATGCGGCTATTAACAGCGGAAATTCCGGCGGACCTTTGATTGATGAAAAGGGAAGGGTTCAGGCTGTTGTTTTTGCCGGAGTTCAGAATTTTCAGGGACTTAACTTTGCAATTCCAGTTGAATACTTAAAAAATGAGCTTCCGTTTTTGTTTAATGGAGGCGAGCGCGAGCATCCTTGGGTTTCTTCTTATGGAAAGACAAAGCGGCTTCCAGGTTCAGGCGCAAAGAATGAAGGTGTTGCCGTTTTTTATGTTTTGCCGGGCGGAAGCGCAGACCGTGCAGGAATTAAAGAAGATGATGTTGTGCTTTCCGTTAATGGCGAGAAAATTAATTCGCTTGCGGATTTGCAGATTGCGTTTATGAAACAGCCTTCTGGAATTATAACAAAACTTGGAATTTTTTCTTCGGATGGAATTGAATCTGAAAAAATTGTTTATCTTGAAAAACGTCCGTCGTCTCCAGGCTATGAATTTTTTAAACGTGATTCACTTGAAAATTCTTTTTATCCGATGTTCGGAATGAAGATGGTAAGAGTTTCTCCTTCAAATAAGAAAAAATATTCTATAGTAAAAATTATAAAAGGCTCTGTTGCGGATGAAACTGGATTCAGCGAAAATGATCCTATCGAGCTTCTTGGAATTGATTTTAGCCCGGAAAAAGAAGCCGCATACATAAAGCTTTACGCAAAGAAAAGAAAAAACGGCTATCTTGATGTGAGCCTCGGATTTTCAGCAGGACTGGACAGTCCGTATTATTTTTAAAACTAAACAGAAAAAAAGGAATAAAAATGACAGAATTAAAGTATAAGCGGAATTTTTGTATTACAGCGCACATTGATCATGGAAAATCAACTTTGGCGGACAGGCTTATTCAAAAAGCAAAAATTGTTGAAGACCGCCAGATGAAAAATCAAATTCTTGACAACATGGATATTGAGCGCGAGCGTGGAATTACAATAAAAAGCCAGGCTGTTACAATTCCGTACAAGGCAAAAGACGGACATGACTACGAGCTGAATTTTGTTGACACTCCGGGACATGTTGACTTTAGCTATGAAGTAAGCCGCGCGATTGCTTCTTGTGAAGGCGCTTTGCTTCTTATTGATGCTACTCAAGGTGTTGAAAGCCAGACCGTAAGCAACCTTTACATGGCAATGGAACACGACCTGACAATTGTTCCTGTCATAAATAAAATTGATCTTGCAAGCGCGGATGTTGAATCTGTAAAAAAACAAATCGACCATGACTTGGGACTTGAATCTTCTGAAGCTCAGCTTGTAAGCGCGAAAACAGGAGAAGGAATTGATGATTTGCTTGAAGCCATTGTTACAAAGTTTCCGCCGCCAAAAGGTGATGTGAATGCGCCGCTTCAGGCTTTGATTTTTGACTGCCATTACGATGAGTACCGCGGTGTTATTGTCCATTTGAGAGTTATGGAAGGACGCGTAAAAACTGGCGACATAATCCGCTTTATGAGCAACAGCACTGACTATAAAGTGGAACAAGTTGGCGTTTTCAAAATTAAGTATGAAGAAACTGGTGTTCTTGAAGCTGGAGACGTTGGCTACATTATTGCCGGAATAAAAACTGTAAGCGATGTAAGCGTTGGCGACACTGTGACTCTTGCTTCAAAGCCGGCCGCTTCTCCTTTGCCAGGATTCAAGGAAGTAAAGCCTGTTGTATTCTCTTCAATTTACCCGATTGATTCAAATGACTACGAAGAGCTCAAAGAGGCAATGGAAAAACTTAAGCTTAATGATGCGTCTCTTATTTATGAGAAGGATAATTCCCTTGCGCTTGGAAACGGCTTTAGATGCGGCTTTTTGGGATTGCTTCATTTGGAAATAATCCAGGAGCGTCTTGAGAGGGACTTTGACCAAATTGTAATTTTTACTGCTCCAAGCGTAAAGTACAAAGTAAAGATTCCCGGCCATGAAGAAATTTTTGTAGACAATCCTGCTGACTATCCTGAAGGAAAAATTGAGTCTTCGCAAGAGCCTTACATAAAAGCTTCAATAATCACTCCTGCAGAGTATCTTGGCTCTATCATGGAACTTTGCCGTCTAAAGCGCGGAACACAAAAAAATATGCAGTACCTTGATGAAAAGCGTGTTGAGCTTACTTATGAAATGCCGCTTTCTGAAGTTCTTTTTGATTTTTATGATAAGCTTAAATCTTATAGCCGCGGATATGCAAGCTTTGACTATGAAGTTATAGACTACCGACCGACCGACTTGATAAAAATTGATATTCTAATAAATTCAAAACCTGTTGACGCGTTGGCTCAGCTTTGCTACAGACCGAGTGCTGTTGAACGCGCAAAAGTTGTCTGTGAACGACTAAAAGGAGAAATTGCCCGGCAGCAGTTTAAAGTCGCAATCCAGGGTGCAATCGGAAGCCAAATAATTGCAAGAGAAACTGTAAATCCTGTTAGAAAAGATGTTCTTGCAAAATGCTACGGCGGAGACGTAACAAGAAAACGCAAGCTTCTTGAAAAGCAAAAAGCCGGAAAAAAGAGAATGCTTATGGCAGGAAACGTGGAGCTTCCGCAGAGCGCATTCCTTGCTGTCTTAAAGGAAAAAGAAGATTCTTAAAAACTAAAGCGGCTTGTTCTCCCTTATGGCGATTTCAAGCTGCTTTATAAAAAAATCTGTTTCTGCCCTGATTCTTTTTAAAAATGACTGCTCCATTTTGAATGCGTAGCCATCAGGAAAATGCAGAAAAAGATATTCTCGTTCTTCCGCAAGTTTTTTTATCTGCTCGCTAAGAGAAATTTCTTTAGATGAATTATTTCTAAAAGGCGACTTTTCCCCATCTGAAAGCAGGCTTCTAAGTTCTTCAAGCTTTCTTTTTTCTTTTTCACAGAAGTTTGAAACATTTTTGTGTGATTTGCATTTTTCTTTTGACGGATTTTCTTGTATTGTAAAAAGGCTGGTTTGTGGTATTCCAAGATTTATTCCTGTGCTTGAGCAGTCAAAAAGATTTTTTTCATTTTGGAACATCAGCTTGAACTGCTGGGCGTACTGCAAAAGGATTTTTGTGCTGCATATTTTTTTTCCGTTTTTTGAAATGACAGTTTTCGCCGCTATAGAAAAAGCCGCATCATAGTTTTCTAGTGGAGCAAGCCTGCCTGAAGTTATAAAACGCTGCTTTAAAGCCATAGTGCTTTTTGCGTGCGTTGTTCCTATTGAATAGCTAAAGTCCAAGCCTGCAACAAAAACAGGAACAGAAAAACTGCTTCTAAGCTTTAGCGCAATATATGTTGCCGCAAGCCCAACAGAACCCATTGGCTCAATAAAACTTCTAATGACGCTTTCTTTTTTTAGATTGTCAAAAAAAATTCCATCAGCATATTTTGTTGCAAACCAGATTGTATTTCCGCCAAGAATTTTTGTGGCTTCAGGTCTTGCGCACAAATCTGCAAACAAAAGAATTTTCTTGTTCTTTGCATCTAAAAATGCTTTCTCGATTGCAAGCTGGCTTTCCATTGTAACAACCGCATCCGGCATTATTTTTCTTGCTAGCAATGGAGACAATGCGGCATCAACTGCAATTATAAAAAAGTCACTTGGACTGAAATTTGAATACGGCAAGCTGTCCAGTCCTTCGCCTGCGCCCAAAACAAGCAATGGCTTTGAAACTGTCTTTGCAACATCTTCCAATATTTTTGATTTTTCAAGACGCGCAATGTTCCTTAAAAAATTCTTGGAAAAAAGCCGCCCGAATTTTACAAGTGTAATTCTGTTTTTCCAAAATGTGGCGATTACTTCACTTATTGCATTGGCTGTAAAATCAAACTTTTCTTTTGCAAAGCTTACTCCCGCACTAAAGTCAATCTTTAATGCGCGCTTTATGCTTCCGCCCTTGCAAAGGGTTCTTACAAATGAATCTATTTTTCTGCCTTCACTTAGTTTAAACAACGGAACGTTTGCGCTGTTGTTTTGCATTGCAAGTTCAAAAAGGTTCTCGTCATTTTCCAGCGCGATGATTTCACAATTTTCCGGCAGAAGCGATTTTAATTTTTCAATTCCGTACCAAAGAAGAGGAGAGCAGGCAATTATGAGAGTTCCGCTCAAAACCTGCATTTTGTCTATGTAAGTTTCAATTGCCTTCGCAGGATTGTACTTTGAATATAAAAAGCGGCACTTGTATTCTACTGTCTTTAAAACAGAAAAGCCCTGGCCGGCATTTACCAGACGGGGCTTCTCCTGAACTGATTCGTTCAATTTATTTCCTGTTTTTGTTTTCACTCATGAGAGTAATGTAAGTTGCAAAGAAATTATCTACAACTTTTGGATTTGCAAAAAGAGCGGAATTTGCTGTGTTTAAGTCTGCGTTGCGGATTTCTGTTTCGCTTGCATCTTCCACTTCTTCAGTCTGAATTCCTGTGCATTTAAGAACAACGATATTTGAACCAAGAATAAACGGCGAGCTGATTTCGTCCTGCTTTAAGGAGAATGCTGTTTTGTAGGCTTCTTCATTTGAAGCGATTCTTGCAAGCGGTCCAGTTTCAGAAACAGAAGAGTAAATGCTAGAGCTTCCGTAATTTACAGGGAAAGGCTGAACTTCTGATTTTTCCACATTGAATTTTTTGCATGCGCTGTCAAAACTTGAAATAGCAGCTTCTGAAACAAAGTTTTCTGCAATTTCAAGGAAGTAGTTTTCAATGTAGCTTTTTTCGTTTGAGTTTATGTAGCCAAGAACTGCGTCCTGAACTGCGCTGTCTTCAAAATCCGCTGCAGCTACAGAACCGTCGCACTTGAATATTGAATATCCGCGTTTTGTTTTTATAACTGCGCTGATTTCATCTTTCTGAAGTTTTTCAAGCTCTGCAAGTGAATCCACGTTGTCAAGCATGTTTTCAATTTGATAGCGGTATGCGCCTGCATTTTTTCCTTCTGCGTCAGAATAATATTTCTGGGATTTTTCGCTTGCGGCATCTGCAAATGTAATTTCGTTTCCATTTATCTGCTTTAAGAGAGCCTTTGCTTCCTGCTCATCGTCAACAGTAATTACGGAAAGATCGTACTTGATAAATTTTTCAGCGTTTTCTTTTCCGAATTTTACAGCTTCTTCTTTTGGAAAGTTTGATGTGCTGAATGCGACTGTGTCAAATGAATGTTTTTCTGCTCCCATTGAAGCAAGGAATTTCTTTTCCGCGCCGCTTCTTTTAAGTCCGTACAATGGAGCGCCGTTGAACGAATCTGAATTGTCAGTTCCGAACAAGTCGTAGAAATAGCGTCTGTAAACAAGGTTGCCTTCAATGTCCTTTCTTAGTTTTTCAAGTTCAACTGCGCTTGTCTGATTGTAAGCCTTCTGTGAGAATTTTCCTGTTGAAGGATCTGTGAATCTTTCGATTACGAATCTGTTTACAGCTTCTTTTGGAACTATGTAGCCTGATTTTTTTACTGAGTCAGTGAACGCCATGTTGATCACAGTCTGATAAAAAGCTTCTCTCATAATGCGGTAGTATGAATTTTCATCAACTTTGTAGCCGCTAGCCTGATATGACTGCGCAAGATTTGAAACCGCGATATAGAAGTCTGAGCCAGGCTCGTAAGTTATATTTTTTCCATTATAAGAGCCAAAATTGCTTGCCTTTTGCTTGTTGAAAATTGACTGGAAAACTGCGCTAGCTCCAAAGGGAAGAAATACCAGCGCCGAAATTACAAGTATGATTACAGCTCCGATTTTTGAACTGTCTTTTTTTGTTTTCTGTTCAGTGATTTTGTTTTCTTGATCCATAAGAAGATTCATCCTTTTTATATATAAATAGAAGTGAAACTATTTTATCATTGTAAAATACAAGTGTCAATGTAAAGCTCTTCTGTAAAAAATCACTTTGCAGTTAGTTTTTAGTGGCTTCATAAAATTTTTGCGCGCGTTTTGCCTTTCAATACACAAACTTTTTATTTCATGCTATACTAAGTTTATTCGGAGGAATTATGATTCAAAAAACATTGAAAGAGGCTCTTTCTAAAAACGAATATCCTGGACGCGGAATTATTGTAGGAAAATCCGCCGACGGAAAATACGCGGTTTCTGCCTATTGGATTATGGGAAGAAGCGAAAACAGCCGCAATAGAATTTTTGTGGAAGACGGAGACGGAATCCGCACACAGGCGTTTGACCCTTCAAAACTTACAGACCCAAGCCTTATAATTTATGCGCCTGTAAAAATTCTTGGAGCCAAGACAATTGTAACAAACGGCGACCAGACAGACACAGTTTATGACGGACTTAAAAATGGACTTAGCTTTGAAAAATCATTGCAGTCAAGAAAGTTTGAGCCGGACTCTCCGAATTTTACTCCGCGCATTTCAGCATTGCTTGAAGTTGAAAACGGAAGCTTTAATTTTTCAATGTCGATTTTAAAGAGCGACTGCGGAAACGAATCTTCTGTAAATAGGTACACTTTTGACTATGAAAATCCGCGCGCAGGAATCGGCCGCTACATTCACACTTATATGCAGAACGGAAATCCTCTTCCTAGCTTTGAAGGCGAGCCTGAGCTTTTGGAACTGGACGGAACTTCTATAGAAGAAACTGCAAATTCAATCTGGAAAAACTTGAACGAAGACAACAAGGTTTCGCTTTTTGTGCGCTTTATTGAAATTGCAACAGGAAAAGCCCAGACAAAAATTATAAACAAGAACTAGAGCGAAATAAAAAAAGCAGTTTCGATAAAAACGGCTTCTTAACTGTCATTCTCGTGCTTGACACGGGAATCTGTAGGGGACATAAGTATTCGTTGTTATTTCAGCGATTTCAAGAGGGTAAGAACTTTTTGGAACGCTGAATTTTCCTTTTTCATTTCTCTTGAACCTCTCGTAATGTTGCACAAAGACAAATTATACTTTTTTGCAATCTCGCGCTGGGTTGTTCCTTCGTCAAGCTCCTTTACAAGACTCCATCTCTTGGAAAAATCTTTCAACTCAGACTTTGTAAAAAGACAGCCGAAAAAATCGAATATAAGATTTTCGTCTTGAATTTTTGAAAGAAGCATGCATATTTCCTTAATTTGATCGTTCTGGCTGTTTTTTGTTTCTGGCATTTTTACCTCTAAAAGAATGATAATCCAATTGCATTAAAAAAGCAAACTGTCTTTAAAATAAAAAGACCGGCTTTTACACCGGCCATGCCTTTTGGCATCCAGGCTCCAATGGGTGGGAGGGGATAAATTGAACACCTGGTAATTTATATATCGGAGCGCATTCCGTTTTTCTTGAATTGTTTTTTTACAGTTTGAATATTTGTTAAATCTAATTTCTGAAGGAATACTTCCTAAC
>JAUNWH010000006.1 GCA_030540405.1 Spirochaetales bacterium | reverse complement strand
ATTTCACACTTTCTGTAATTTTATCAGAAAGAGTTTTTACATGCGTTTGCCCTGGGTAAGAATGTTTATGAATTGATTTGCGGTCATCGCCGTTTGCGTGCGCTTGCACTTTTGCAAAAACAGGGCGTTGATGTTGGCCTTGTGGAATGTTGCATCCGAACAGGCGACACATGGACGCTTCAAATGTAAAAACGCTTAATCAGATTAAAAGCGAAACTGGCGCGACAAACCGAATCTCATACATGGAACGCCAGGAAAAAGGCGGAACGCACAGAGGAACAAACGGAAATTTGGTTATACCAACCACAAAAGCCCGTGGTGGTTCAAATTTAAAAACCGTCCGCCGTTCATATTATTACAGTGCCATAAAGCCGCTTGTAGTTCATGGTTCGACAAACTTTAAAAGCAAGAAAGCTGCTCATGTTGCCCGTGCTTTTGTTGCTGCCAAAACACACGGCTTTATTCGCATGAACAATTCTATTTTTAAGGTTACATCTTTTAGAAAAAGCGGTGATAACGTTTCTTTTAAGTCTACCCACATTTTGAACTTAAAATATCCAGGTACACACACCCCTAAAAAAGCATGGCTTGAACCTGCTTCTGATTATGCGGCGCAAATGATGCAGGATATTTTCAACAAAGAAATGGATAAGCTAAGCTAAAACTTATTCTTCTTTTCTGTCTATTAACGCAATTTTCAACGCTTTCAATAAATATTCGCAGTACCATTTGTAACCGGCCGTACCCTGGCAATGTCCTACACGGCTTGCCGTACTCCGATAGAAGGATAAATCGTCAACTTTGCCATTCTTCCATGATTTTAAGGTTTTTGCGCTTCTGTCCAAAGCGGTTTTTCTCACAATTTTATAATCCTTAAAAATCCTGTAACCTACAAACTCAAATCCTTGTGAAGTTAAGCCTATAAAAGTTTTGTCGTTAAGTTTCAAGAAAAGTTTTTCTTCCAGAAATCTTGCTATTTCAATCCAGCAATATTTCAAATATTCCGCGTCATTGCTGAATATAATAAAATCATCCATATATCTGACAAACGCCTTTACTTTAAGTGTATGCCGGATAAAATGGTCTAATTCATTTAAATAAACATTTGCTGAAAGCTGGCTTGTTCTGCATCCTTTCTTTATGCCTACGCCGTTGCAATCTTTCATAAAAATTGTATGCAACAGCCATATAATTTCAGAATCATCTATAAAACGTTTTAGATAAACTTCTTCAAGCTGTAAAATTGGAATGCTGTCAAAGAAGCCCTTAATGTCAAAATATACAAAATGAGAATATTTGTTTGCATAAAAAGCCGCTCTGTTTGCAGCATCAAGCGTTCCCTTGCCTTTTCTGCAAGCGTAAGAATCGTAATCTAGGCGCGGGTCGATGTATTTTTCGACAACCCTGCAAACAGCCGTGTGAATAACCCTGTCTTTTAGTTCTGGAGCGCAAATCAATCGCTTCTTCGGATCATAAACCCAAAATTTGTAATAACTGCCCGGCTTGTATGTGTGCCAGATAAGTTGATTCTGTAATTCAATCAGATTTTCTTCAAGTTTGCTTGTAAACCTTAATTCATCGGGATAAAACTTTTTATCCTGTATAGTTTCATAAGCTGCACAATACAAATTCTCAAAATCGTAAACTTCACTAAATATAGGTTTATCCATCATTATTCACTTAAAAAATAACCAGAAAAGCGCGTAGCCTTTCTGGTCTAAGACTTTAGCACAACAAATGTCATGCAAAGGCAGCCGAACTGACGTTAAAAATAAATCGTCACTACGCCGTAACCGTGATTAACAGCGTATGCCTTTTTCTTAACAATTTACATTCGTCACAGGCAAGCCGCGCCCCGATGTTCGTGTTGACGTTCCACGGGTAGTTGTTCGCGTTCACAGTGCGAGGGCCACAGTGAACACCGTTGTTCCAGTTGTTACCGCAAATCAGCGCAGACAGACCGTTTGCAAACGGCAAATATGCCAATTTTGTTTCAGCTGCCTTTTCGTAAAAATGTTAGTTTTTACAGGCATTGTTGCCAATGCCCTTGATAAGACCGCTTAGAATCTTACCTATCTCTGCAAGACGCTTTACTGCCGTTTCATAAGTTCGGGTTGAGAGATATTTCTTTTGACGCATACGCCGGATATAGATTTTAAGCAGCTCCAAATTGGTGTCTACTTTATACCAACCCGGCATTTTGTCACGGGCTTTGTTTGTTATCAAGATCAGCTTTATCGTGTCTATCAAAGTGTTTTTAATTTGTGCGCACCAAGCCGATTTTTCAAACGCTGGAAAGCGTTCTATAATCGGCTCAAAGTACACATCAAAATCGTAGAATTTCTGAAAAAGCAACAGATTCCACACACTTCCGGCAGGGTGTTTCTCTTGCAAAAAATCCATTTGTTACCTCACAAAGAAAACCAGATATTCAGATAAGCAGAAAACAGAAACGCGGCTACGCCGCGTCACAGGCAAGCCGCGCCCCGATGCTCGTGCTGACGTTCCACGGGTAGTTGAGCGCGTCCACAGAGCGAGGGCCACAGTGAACACCGTTGCACCAGTCGCTACCGCAAACCAGCGCAGACAGACCGTCTGCAAACGGCAAATACGCCTGGCCCATGCCGGAACCTAAAACGTTCTGCCAGTTCCAGCTTGTAGAATCCTGTCTGATTGAATAATCAGAAGTCCATTCTGCAACATTTCCGGCGCAATCGTGCAAATTGTAAGCACTTATTGCATAAGGTTTAACGCCATTTGCAGTATCGTGCTTACCTGTTGATGTGTTTATGCCTACGCCTGTATAAGTTCTGCCTGTATTGGTTGTTTTAGTCCAACCATAATTATTTGAACCATCTTCACCCTGTGGGCTGCCAAAAGCTCCAGCAAGCCATTCTGCATAACGCGGCAAACGCAAGCCCTGTTTATGCGCGATTTCATTGAATGTAAACTGGTTCATTCCTTCACTTCCAGTAACAGGGATTGCACCGTATTTTGTAGCAAGTTTTCCGCTCTTTATGTGCAAGCCGTTTGTGCCGCCCATAAAGGAAAAGGCTTCTTCTGCGCTTGCCTGGAATGCACCCATCCAAATGCCGTTCACTTCGACAAGTCCAGGATGTGAAATTTTAGGCTTATGCTTCAAATCCCAAATTGAATTAGGAACAATGCCGACTGTTACGTTATCCTGCCATTTTGTGCCACTTGATCCAAACTTATTTCCGGCTGAATCAATCGGAATCCACAAGCCATCATTTGAAACTTTGCGAATAGAACCATAATAAAAATGTCCGACTTTGCGGGAAGTTGCAGCTGTTGAACCATCCGGGAAGCTCTCGTTTTTAGAAACAACAATTTCCGGGCTTCCACCGTCCATGCAGATATAAACCCAGTAATCAACACCAAATTCAAGCTCATTGCCTGTATCAAGCAAACTTGCAGGGTCAAAAGTGAATTCTTCACGGTTAATTGTCTGAATCCATGTTTCACCGTTCCAGATTGGAATTCCTACACCTTCAGCAAACTTCAAAATGTCTGCATCGTATTCAAAAGGATTCTGCTTTTCCAAAAAAGAGGCCTTTACAGATTTAACATTTCCGCTTTCTGGAATGCAAGCAACTGAACAATCGTCAACAAGGTCTTTGTATAAAGTCAAACTCATTTAAGGGCCTCCATCATGTTTTTAATTTCTTCGTCTGTAATTCCAATCCTGTATTTTTCAGCAGCCGGATTGTCTACAGGTTCGTAGTCTTCCGGGGTCTGCTCTTCAACAGGCTTTTCTTTGCTTTCTTCTTTCAAAACATTCATGTAGTGGTCATCGCGCAAATGCTGCAAACGACTGTACAATTCTGTTTTGCCCGTATTATGCTTAACCGCATAATCAACAGCATTTTGCCAGTCTTTTTTAGTCTGGCAATACTTCGGTATTCCTACCATACTTAAACTCCTTTTTGCGGCAATCCGCAATTTATTTTTTTTATGATTCAACTTCCGCAAACTGCAAGTTTACGCGCATTGAATCGTAATCGTTCCACTTTCCGATTCCCCACTTTCTTGTTCCCCATTTTTTGTGTCTTGTGCCAGGAACAACTTTTCCGTTAATCAGACGGCGGGGGTAAATGTGCAATCCGTCTGCTTTGCATTCAGTTCCAAACGGCAAAAACTCTTCATAGTTTCCGGCTGGTGTAACAATCGCGGCGTAAGTTTTTCCCGCATCGTATTCAATGTTTAAGTCGTTCCACGGAATAACGGCATCTGTGCCGGATATTTCCACGCTAAAAAGCCTGGAAGAAAAAGCATCCCTAATGATTTTTAAAAGTGCATCTAGTAAGTCTGAATTTTCGATATTATCCGGCTGATTGGAAGGCGTGCGTTCCGTGCCGCCAAATGCCTTTTTAAAAATTGCCTGGCGCGCGCCGTGCAAGTCGTTAAACAGCATAACGCGCCACGGTGTACCGTCTGTACTGTTTGGCGTACTTGCAGCAACGGCTTTTCCATAAGGGTATTTTTCGTCGGTGTCATCCCTAAAGTCTGTGTAGTTGCCGTCAATCTTAATCATTGTTTTGCTCCTCTATCCATTCCACGGCCATTACCGCAACAATATGCACAGGCTTAATGCGCAGAATCAGATATTCAATGTAGTTTTTATAAAGAATTGGAATTTGCAGCTTTTCGATATAAAGAATTTCATTGCGCGAATTTCTTACAACTCTTTTGCATACATAAAAACAGAACGCCCAGTAATCCGCGTCATTCGGGATTGAATACGGGCTTGCAGTATCGTTGCGCAAAATTGTAGGAATAAAAGTTTCATCGCCTTCGCGGTAATCACAGCAGGCTTTTGAGTTTCCGCAAACCATAACCGAATTGTCGCAAACGCAAAAATAAGCAATGTTTGCCTGTCTAGGATTTGCGCACGGGATATTTTCTTCTACAATGATTTCCGGGAAAATTCCTTGTAAAACCGATTGTAAAAAATCTTTGCTTTGTCCGCCCTGGTTCATACTCCAAAGTAAAGACAGAACTTTCCTGCGCTGCTCTAATTCTGCTTTCGTAAAAATTACAGTGAAAACATCTTCCCATTTCTTCAGTTCGCGTGTAGAATCGGCAAAATAGTCCATGTAAACATTTTCAATCTCTGTGCGCAGTTCTTCCGGCAAAACCGCAATGGCTTCAAACAATCGCCGTAAATCGGTTTTATTTGTGATGTTCCATGCAGGGCCGCTAGGAAGAAGGTGTTTAATCGCATCTAAAAAACTAGCCCTCATAAATCACCCCGTTAATATAAAGGTCGCCTAATGCTGCAAGTTCACCTTTTCCAAGTGTGTATTCAGCTATTACAGGGCCGTTGGTATTCATTGTTACAGTGTCAAAAGTTGCTTTTATACTTAAAGCAATGCTGTTGGCAGTTGCGATAAGAGAGTTGCGCAGAATAGAATCTGTGCGGTTGTTATCGTTGCTTAAACCTCTTATATACGGCTCTCTGTTGTTGAAATAAGTCTCCAGTTCTGGTTTCAGTGATTCGCCAAAATCTTCGCTTGTCGCTCCTGTAAAACCTGTTATGTACACATTGAAACGAGTAATTCGCACAGGCCTTACATTTGGGTATGTTTCGTTTCCTTGCGGATCTAGAATTGCTGTCAACGGCTTTCTGTTGGCAGCTCCAGTGTCCGGGTCGTAAGTACACGCTTTGCCAACCGCAATTAAAAGCGCAGAATCTGGCACGCGCGTAGGGTATAAATCTGTAGTTCCGGCAACATAAATAATTACGCCGCCCGGTGAGTTTTCGTCATTGTACGGATAAGTTTGTAAAACTCCCGCCACATCATAAGCCCAGATTCTGTAATCTGCCAAAGCTCCGCCCTGCGGCTGTGTACTGTAACGGTTTACAACACGGCGGCGGTAACTCTCTTCCGTTTCGTCATACGTGCCTGTTACTGTAGTTTCTGCAACTGTTGCGTTTTTCTCTGCAAAATCAATAGGATTTACAAAAGTTAAAATGTCGCCGTCCGCAAGGTTTCCGTCAATACCGCTTTCAGTGCAATAAACTTCAACACGCTTTTCATCTTCGTCAAGTTCCACGCTTTCGGAAACGCAATAAATAAACCCTGTAATATCGCTTTTTAATTGAGTACCAAGCGCAATAACCTTGTTTTCGGCAAGCCTTCTGACAATTATAACTCCCTGCCATGCCTTGCCTTCCATAGGTCTTTGCACGCCGAACTGGTCGCCAAGTTTAACAAGCGGTCTGATTGTATGTCCTAAGACATTCACTTTGTTATAGCTTGCCGTGTCCGGGAAAATCTGGAGCAGGAACCAGCCACACAGCTTGAACGGAATGATGTAAATAGCCGCCAGAACCTTTGCAAGCACAATTAAAAAAGCCTTCGGCAAAAGCCGCAACCTGTTGTTAAACTTTTCCTGCATGGAAGTAAGTATAAGGTTATAAACATAATCAACGGTTTTATTCTCGTATGCCATCTATTTTCTCCTACTGTAAAGTACCCTGCCATTGAAAGCCGTATGTATCTTTCAAAATATCCGCTCCGTTCTTTGTTATATGAACGGTAAGTTCCACTTTTTTTGCGTTTGTTGCAAAAATTGCAGTCTCAATTTCATCTGCAATTCCTTCTTCAAGCATCCAACCTAAATCATCTTTTGCAGCTGCTACCGCCTTTTTTATGTTGTTTGAATTGAGCGGCAAGCCGTTTACAATCGCATAAAAAGAAGAAACCAGCTTTTCATTTTTCTTTGTTCCTGGAATAAGATTGCCCCACCATGTTTCATTTTCACGCCCTGCGCTGTCTCTTGCGTTTCCGCCAAATAAAGACAAATAAACAGCCGTAGAAAAATTACGGCAGTCTTTAACAAGTTCATCTTCAATAACAATGTTTCCTATGCCATCCGCACCGCTTAAAAGTACATCTCCGGCAAACTCTGTTTTGCTCAAATCCATTTATTCTATCTCGCTTTGAATAGGCGACGGGTTCTTTGTTCCCGTTGCTTGCCCTACAACAGCAATAACAACTTGTCCGCTAGGAATTGTTATTTCCGCATCGCTTTTTATGTCATCAAAAATCTTTGTTACAATTTTCTGCCACAATTTTTCACAGCTTGCTTCGTCCGAAACTTTCGTTGTCTTTATCAACTTGTAAACCGCGCTTCCTGTTTTGTTTCCGTCTAATGCCACAAAATCCCCCTATGTTCCGCTGACTTCTGAACCGCACTGCAGCGCACCAGAAAAAGGGCAGACTGGAATTGCACAGAAAGGGCCTTGTCCGTTAGGCGATGCAGTTCCCTTGCATTTAAGTATCCCGCCTGTAAGCTCCGTTTCCTGTGCTTTCAGTGTCATTTTCTGCGCTGTCGTAACCTCAACATTCGCCTTGCTTTCAGCCTTCAAGTCTTTTTCGGCTGCAAGGCTCACTTCTTCCGGCGTTTCAAGTTTTACTTTGCCGTCATTCAAAAGCGACAAAACCGCCTGTACTTCGCCGTCTTCGTTGCGTGAATATAAAATCTTTTCCCCTGGCTTTGCGCCTTGCGAAGCTGTCAAAACGCCAACGGCGGCAAACTTTCCATTTCCGTCTATGCTTACAAGAATAATTCTGTCGTCTTTAATCGGCGGCGAATCATCACCGCTAGGGGCAAAGGTAAAAGCGGTTTGTTTGTAGTTCAAGCGTGTTTCAATCACCTGTTCAATGTAATCTTCTATTTCAGCCTTTAAATGTTTTCCTATTCTTCCCATGCAAAGCTCCCGCCTAATTCACCTGTCCGCGCTCCAGGCAAAACCAAAGAAAAAACAGTCTGCTCTCCCTCGCTCTCGCTTCTTTTCAGCTGCACTTCATCAACCTGCAGCTTTGTTTCCTTGTAGATTTCAGCATCCGGCGCAAGAACACTGACCATCATGTTTTTGCGGTACAGCTTGCCGTTTTTATCCCTGTGGCCTGCAACAGTAAGCGTGTATTTAACCGCGCTGGCAAACATACGCCCGGCCATTGCTTTGACCGCATTTTCAAGCCCTGCTGAATCCACGTCCTGCATAACTTTTGAATAGCAGCGCAAAACGCCGTGCTTAATCAGATAGTCGTTTTCAAATGTGTATTTTTCCGAATCATTATCCGTATCAACTTTTGTAAATCCTGTAACATGGCTGAACATTTTCTGCCCGTCTAAAGTTGGAACACATGAAATAAAAGGCTGTTCGCCTTCCTTAAAAGTTGCGCTCACTTCCTCAACTTCCGGCTTCCAGATAAGCAAAGAACCGTCCTGTGCATTGGAAAGAAAAACGCCCCTTTGCTCTGCAAGTTTTTTAAGAAAATTCAGAATCTTGTCTTCCGGCGCAATCTCAACGCTTTTGAAACTGTCTCCTACATCAACTTTAGTCTGTACATTTACGCTGAATGCATCGGCAATATTTTCTGCTATCTGCTTTAAATCCAAATCGTTGTATTCCGGCGGGTAAAGAGAATCTGGCAATGTAGAATCATTCAAAACTGCGCAAAGCGGATAGCCCTGCACGGTTATTGTCTTTGAATCCGGCGAAACGTTCGGCACTGCTGGTAAAAGCCGACCCTTAAAAATCAAATCGCCGTCAAAGTAAACTTCACATTCCTTGTAAGTAAACGGTCTGAATAAATCCCGCAATTCTTTTTTGCCGGAATCCCACACCGAAGAAAAAGAAAAAGCGTCAAAAGTATCGACTGAACAAACAACCGTGTACCCTGTAAAACCTGTGAATTTCTTTCCATCGCAATAAAGCGCAAGGTCTTTTTTTGCATTTTCATCAAGAACAATAGTCTGTTTTGTCTGTATAGGGGCTTTCTTTTCTTTTTGTTCCAGTGTATCTGGAATAATCAGATTGTCACCAATGCGGATGACTGGCGAACCATCCGAAGCTGTTTTGCGTCCTTTAAGCTGCGGATTTGCCTTTACAATATCCGTCCACTTTCCAGGAATCCCATAGTATTTAACGCTGATTTTCCAAAGCAGGTCGCCGCTTGCAACAGTATGAACTTTAGGCATAATAGCGCACCTTGCGACCCATAGGAATTAAGACAATCTCATCAGCTGTAAGTTTGTTGTCATTTATGAACTGATCCTGCTTGTTGAATCCGTCCTTTCCGTAAAGCTCTGCCAAAAGCTCAAAAAGCTGTCTGTCGCGGTCAAGCGTTATTATTCGCGTTACAGGCAGATTAAAAGAAGTTTCTTCAAGAGACCGTAAGGAATAAGTAACAACATTCAAAAGTTTTTCGTAAGTTTCACCAGTGTCAACAAAAGCGTTTTTCTTGTTCTGTGAATCAATATATGCGCTGTACTCTGCAAAACTTGCCGCAATCTGTGCTGCGGTCTCCAGTACGTCCGAACGGCTCGCAAATCCGCAGTTTATATCACTGTCTGAATCCCCCTCTGTTGAACTGCTTGATTCTTCTGGTTGGCTTGAGTTTTGTTCAGCCGCTGTCTTTGCCACTCCGTAGCTTAAAGCCGCTATCATGCTCCCCCATGCAAGCGTAGCGGCAGCCCATTGATTTGTAACGGCTTTGGTTCCGAATGGGTCTGCCTTTACATTGTTTGCAATGTCTCTAATCATAAACTGATAGCCAGCAAGCTTTGAAAACGCATCTGACGTGATTTGTGAAGGCAGCCTAATCATCTTAATCGTAGTTGTTGCCACTTCATTTGCAAAAGTTCCGATTTTGTCTACATTGTCGATTATGCTGTTTATAAACCGTTTGGCAGAATCGTACCATTGAAAAAGATTTGCCCTTTTCTTGTTTTTTGGCGCAGCTTTAATCATCTTTTCTACGCCCTTAAAAGTTGAATTAGCATTAGACTTCATTGCGGCTCGAAGCTGCATTTTGTCTTCAATCGAATCTGTATAAATGTTGCCTGCAAAATCAGCGGCGGCGGAATTTTCGTATTCGTCCATTGCGGCATCCAGTTTGTCCGCCGTTGCAACCTCGCTTGAAGGTTCTTCTTTGTCCACAAGAGTTTCGGAAAAAGTAACTTCAACACAGCTTTCGTTCGCGCCGTCTAAAATGTTGTCCGTCCGCTTGATCTTCCCGGTCGGAACAACGTTTATTTTGCCATATACAGGATGCTCAAGAATTCCGTGTCCGCGCTCGCTTAAAAGTTTTTCAAAACTGTCTGCTTCCTTATTACAACTTGCACCCGAAAAAATACATTTTAAAGGAAAAGTTCTGCCGCCAAGTCCTAAAGACTGGATTAAAGCCCCGTCAAGTTCCGGGAATACAAAGGATGCTGTTTTTAAATCAGTTTCGCGGCTGACATTCTCATAAATGAAAGTCTGCCGCTTTCCGCTAGGTGAGTTATACGCTGCTTCTTGAATTTCATCGTTCCAAGCCATGCTTCAATGATATTTGCGCTTGTATAAACTCGCTATACCGATTTAGAAAGAACCGCTTGCAGTCCTTGCGACTGTAACACCGGGGGCCACCATGCCGTAATTATCAGATTTCAGTTGCTCTGCAAGACTGATGTTCACATTGGAGAAGTTTTCTTGCCGTGAATAAGAGCTTGCAACGGCGGCGGTCTTTGTTGGCGAAATCTGCAAGTTTTGATTTTCCGTAAAACTTGCGTTTGCATCAAATCCGCTTTTCATCTCTGCGATTTTGTCCGCCCAGCTTCCCATTGTGTCGCCAATGCCAGGAACCCAGTCTAAAGCCCTTAAAACTGCTTCAATCGGTGTAAGCACAAATCCAAGAATTGCAGAACCGATTCTTTTGAAAACTCCTATAAGCCCTTCTGACTGGAATACGGAAACAAGCCCTTGCCAAAGATTCGCTATCCCGCCAAAAAGTCCGCTTATAAAATCAAAAAGTGGCTGCAAGTTTGCTTTAAGAGATTCAACCCAGCCCGCTACAGTTGCGCCTATCATTGCAAAAAATCCCGTCACCTTCTCCCAGATAGTGCAAAAAAAAGCTCCGATTGATTCTATTACAGCCGTAAACGCGCCTGTTATTTTTTCCCAGATTCCGGTGAAAAAGCCTGCTATTCCTTCACCGACCATTACAAAAAATGCGCTTAAACTTTCCCATAAGCCACTAAAGAAAGAAGTTATGCTTTCCCAAATTCCGGCAAAAAAAGCCCCGATTTTTTCAATCATTTGCGCTACGAATTCTTCCATAGCGGCGGCATTATCTCCGAACAAGAATTTCATAACCGCATGATACATATTTGTAAAAAATCCAGTTATTGCATTCCATACATCGGAAAGAAATTGCGGAATCCTGCTAAAGAATCCTGTTATCGCGTTCCAGACTGTAGAAAGAATATTCAATGCGGCTTCACCGAATCTTTTTAACGCTGCGCTTATGGAATCCCAGTGCTTGACGCAGATAACAATAATTCCCACAAGCAAGCCGATTGCGGCGACAATCGCTAAGACAATCCAGCCTATAGGGGAAGCGACAAACACAGCATTCAAGAATCCCATCGCAGTAGAAAATGCTGATGTTGCAGCTGATGCAATTCCTGCACCGACTGCATATAATTTCATTCCTATTCCAGCCGCAACAGCCGCGCCACCCTGCGCTTCAATGGCAACTGTAGTTCCCCATAAGACCGCATTGTGTGCGGCTTGTATGCCTTCAAGAACTCTTGTGCCTATTTCCCACACTTTCATTGCTTTTGTTATCATAAAAATAACATCCACAATGCCGTGCCACGCCATAAATAACCCGCCAATGGTAAGGATAGGAACTTTCAAATCCCAAATCATCTTGATGACTTTCAAGCCCGCAATAAGTATTTCTCCGAAGGGGCTTCTTATGTCGCCCAAAGCCTGTTCTATAACAGGGCCTATTGCGGAAAGCACGCCCGAAACAAGATCTGGAAGTTGATTCAAAATAGCTACAACAGCCGGAACAATGTTGTGAGCAAAGGCAAGCACAGATTCTTGCAAGTTTTCAAGAGACGGCTTTATATCCTGTCCAAGTGCCATTTTTGCAAGAATGTCTTGAATATTCGTCTTCATACGACCAAAAGAACCTGCAAGAGTGCTGTCCGCCTCTCTCGCGAAGTTTCCGGCATATTGTTCTGTTCGTTCAAAAAACATCTGCATTGCAAGTTCTGCTTTTTCGGCATTGCTTGCCGTGTTCCATTTAAAGTTGATTCCTTTTTCAAGGGCGTATGCAGACAAAGTTGTGGCATTCATTGCAACACCCAGGTTGTCCATCATGGTAAAATTGCCCTTCGCAGCTCCGGCTATAGATTCCATAGCCATGCTTGTGTCAATGCCCATTACGGATGCGACATCGGCGGCTCTTTGCATTGCTTGTGTGGAAAGTTCCATTGCCCGCACTTGCTCCAAGCCCGACCCCTGGAAAAGAGAACCCATTTTGTTTGCAGTTGCCATGTAATCAGAAGCGGAAAGACCCATATTTTTATAAGCGGTCTCTGCAAGTGTCTGAACGCTTTCTGCATACTCACCAAATACCGCTTCTGTACCGCCCAAGTTCTGTTCAAGCTCCATGCCCAAAGGAATGGCAGACTTTACGGCAACAGCTGCGGCTGTTACCACTGCACCAAAACCGCCTACAACAGCCTGCTTCATTGCTGTTTCAAATGCCGTAAAACGCTTTTCAGCGGCTAACAGTGGAGCGGAAAGATTTTTTTCAAGCCACTGGCCTTTTTTGCCAAGCGTAGAAAGCGCGGGCGATGCCTTGTCTAAAATGGAAAATTCGGTTTTTATTTGATAAGTAGTTGACATATTTCAAAAACCGCCTTATTATCAAAGTATGAAGTTTAACGAATTACCGCAAAACATGCAGAAATCTCTTTTGGAAGGTCGCAAAAAAGCTGTAGTTATTGCAGGAATTATATTCACTGTCTTTTTTCTTGTGCTCACAGCTCTTTGCTTCCTTATTGGGCATGGATTTGAAAAACTTTGGTTTATCCCTGCAATCTGTGTTTTCATCGGCTTTGTTGGCATCTTGTTAGAATTGAAAGAACCGACAAACAGCAAAAACCGAATCAAGAGTTTCGATTCTTATTCTTTTTCAACTCCTTCTGCATCTGAATCAAACTAGGAATTAACGGTTCGTACCAAAACAGCAAATCTTCCAATGAAAGTTCATCCGGCTTCATTGGAAGATGGTAATTCTGATATATTTCCCTAATCATTACAGGAACGCCAGCGGCAGCCTTAACTTTTCTTTCTTTGCCCTCAACCGCAACCGCTACGGTTAATCCATCAAAAAAAGTCCGACAATCCCCATAAAGAATTTAAAATCCGGCAAGCCAAGATTCAAGAACCAGCCTGTATCTTTCCCGGTCATGCTGCTTGCAATGGAAAGGGCCTTCTGTGTTCCGTCATTTCCCTTTTTCCCCGCGGCTGCAAAGGCTCTAGGTGAAGGAATGTTGATTTCTACCTCTGTATATTTGTAACCTTCCGGGCTGAATCTTGAAACTGTGTAAACAAGGTTTCCGTTGTCGTTTATAACGGCACTTCCTTTTGTAAGCGCACGAATAAAAAGTTTCTTTCCGCTGGAAAGCAGTGTTTCGTTCATTTCGCTTCTGCTTTCGTCCGCTTCAACTTCAAGGCCCATGTTTTCTGCCCATTCGTTGAATTCCTGTTCTGCAAGCTCTGCGCTCATCGTTGCTTTTTCTTCTGCCATTTTGCTATCCTCAAAAATAAAAATCTCCGACTACTCACATGAGTAGTCGGCTTTTGTTACAGCATTTCGATTCTTCCCTCAATGGAAAGCTCCATTGTTCCGTCTTTTTCCTTGTACTTCACATCGTCAACAAGCGTAACTTCGCCCGAATAAACGCCGCCGTCCACCCTTGTAGCCATGAAAGAAAAAGGCTCAAGTTTGTTCTGCAGGTCGTTCACAAAGCCCAGGTCGCCAAGCGCGGGGTCAACCGCAATCTCAACACCGCTGATAGACTGAACCTTGCGTGTCTTCTTAATCCGGAAAGTTCCGTCAGTGTTTGCCGCCGTTTCGTTTGAATAAGTTGCAAGGTCAACTTCCGGCTCGCTCTCGCTGTCACAAGTGAAGTTTCTTCCGTTCAAAGTTATGCTTTCAAATGCGCTTCCTGCTTTTGCCATCCTTCAACTCCTTAGCCTAAAAGCCAAAATAAATATCGCCGCTGATAACTTCCACGTTGCCGGAAAGTTTGCACGGAAACACGTAATCAACGCGCTTAGGGTTTTCGCTGTTGATTCCGACTGTAAGATTTTCTTTTGTAAAATCTTCATCGCTGATAATAGCGTTCAATGCCAGAGAGTGCGCAAGGTTTGCAAGCCAGCCTTTAACAGTCTTTGGCTTTATCGCCTTTGGATTTGTCGTAACCTGCGAATCCGGCACAAGCGGCGCGCCCTTGACCTCGTCACTTTCCGTGATAAGGCGGCAGTTGTAGACAATGTTCATGAGCTTGACCGCATCCACAACATAGCGGCGGCCAGGATATTTGCCTTCTGAATCCGGATGGTAGAATGTTACGATGTCGTTCAGTTCCGCAACGTTTCCGCTCTTAATGTTGTTTGACGCGCCTTTAAGAATGGACTGGTTGCGGATCTGCGGGCTTTCCTGTGCTTCATCGCTTCCGGCTTTAAGCCCTGTAAGCTGACCCTTATAATTCTGCGGCGGGTTTGAATCCGCAGTTGTGATAATATCGTTAAGCAGACCTTTTGCAGCAACGACAAAAGGTAATTCCGGCGAACCAACGCTGGGAATTAAAAAGTTAATGTAGTCGTTTTTGCGTTCGTCCGTGATTGCAGTGCGTGTTGTGTAGTTGTCTGTACAACCGTGCGCAACAATACAAGGCATTTTCTGCAAAACGCTCCAGCGGCCTTCTCCCCATGTCTGGTATGTATCAAGAATGCTTCCTGCTTTGTAATCAAAAGTAGAAAGCACAAATGTAATCCATTTCTGACCGATTTTTTCAAGTGCGCTTGTAACATCGGGTGTTCCTGCTCCGTCTGCAAATGCAGTAATTGCCACGGTCAAGCCCGGTAAATCAGCGTCCATTACAATGGTGATGCTGTTTCCAAGTACGCCGCTCCATTTTGCGGTCAAAGTAATATGCTCCGGCACATCTCCAGAAGCTGCTGTAACAGCCGCAGCAACTGGCATTTCAAGAACGGCATTGATAGCAGAAACGATTGCAGCCATTGTTTCAGAAGCACTTGCCCCCTTTGCAACGCTGAATTCCGCATCCACGCCGCCAACGCTCACTGTTCCGCTTCCGGCTTTTGTGGCTTCTCCAGTTACAAGGATTTCTCCCTGTGCCTTAGTCCACTGTGCGCCCTTTGCGACAGGAAGAATGTAAACCGGGAATGTGGCCATTGCTCCGGCTTTTGGAAAAAGCTGCAACGCCGCAAGGTGAAGGGGGCTTCCGTAGCCGTACTTCTGTGCAACAACGTCTGCGCTTCCTTCAATTTCATACTTGTCAAGAGAATAGACGGCATCGTCGTTTCCCTGTCCAATAATCGCAAGCTGTTGCGGCAGCATTGCGGCATTTCCGGTGTTAAAGTTTTTGTAATGCGTTTCAAGACCAGTGATTCTTGAAATAGTGCTAGGACTTACACCCATTTTCTTTGCTCCTTTTATATTAGAATTCGACAAGCACTCTGCCGTCTTTGTCGCTTATTTTTGCCTCAAACAGTTCAAGTTCCTCACCCTCGCTGATTGCCACACCCTCTATGTAATCCACATTCAAAGTAATGCGTACGATTTTCACTCTCAAAGCTGCGCTTGCGTTTGCCGGGTTTCCCGCTTCAAACTTCACAATGTCGCGCCCGCTCACAATCCCGCGCATCTTAAAATATGCGTAGTTTTCAGCGCAAAGAATGTTTCTAACAATACGCGCTGCTTTCCAGGCTTTAAGGCTTGCACGCATGGCCGCATTCTCTCCGCTTTCTGTGTTGCCCGTAGCATAAACATCAAGTAAAAAAGTTGCGCTCATGTTGTGCTTGTTTATGCTTGTGCTTCCGCTGTCCTTTTCCGTGCTTACCAAAGAAAGATTCACAAGTGGAAAAGGACTTGCCCCTGCGTCAATAAGCTGCAAGGGGTCGTCATTTTCAATGTAAACACCAATATTGTAGTCACGGGCGGCAGGGTCGGCTGCTTCCTGTGCAAGCGCAAACTGATTGGTAAGTTCTGCGCTTAAAATTGCCCCTATCCGGTCGCGGATATATTCGATGTTATCCGGCTCGCTCAAAAGCTCTTTGCACTCGCATTCAATCATTATTCACTGCCTGTTCCGTTCCGCTCATATCCAAGCTAAGAAATACCCGGACAATCCCAATCGTTCTGTCCGGCTCTGCAAAAACAACATTGCTTTCCTGCGTCTCTCCGTCCAGATTCCTGTAAACAAGTTTCCAGCCGGGGGCAGGGCTTACGGTTTTGCCGCCAATTTGCACGCGGTTTGCCAGAAAACTTGCGCACACTGTCCGCCCTGCGACACGGTTTCCCTCTGTATCAACAGAATAGCCGATGTCTCCAACAAACCCGGTTATATCCCACGAATGCCCGGCTTTGTCGCTAAGAGTAAAGACAGTGTTTCCGGCCTGCTTGCCCTCAATCGTGTGGGCCGCATCCTTCTGCGCAAGTTCTCTTAAACCCATTTTTACTGTGCGTCTCTGGCATTGTTGCCTGCGTCGCCGCCCTTGTCTGAATCGTCTTTGGAATCAGATTTAGGGTTTGTGTCCTCTGCTTCAGTATCTACGGCACCTGTAGAAGAAGTGGGGTTTGAAGCTGCTTTGTCAGTGCTTGCAGGTTTTTTGCCAGTGCTTGTAACCTGTACGATTTTCTTTGCCTTTACAAGCTTGTTAAAAACTTCTTCAGAAAGAAAATCGTCTTTTGTAACTTCCTGTCCTTCAACAAGAATTACACCTTTTGATGTGATGGCTGTGCCATCAGCAATCTCATAAACTTTAGTCGCTGCCATGTTTTACCTCTTAAACTGTGGTTGTCAAACAACCGAATTTATCAATGGAAACTGGAATAGCCAAAGCGCGCATCTTGCTTTCAGCAGTGTATGTATCGCCGTTTTCATCGTACCAGACGCGGTTATGAATGCGTGCAAAACCGTCATAAGTAACTTCTGCCGGAACAATGGCTGCAAACGGTTCTTTCATGCCGGCTGTCGGCACTCCGCCGAATACAATTCTGAAGTCCAAATCTTCAACAGCGGCAGTAACAATAACCTTGTCTGCGCCCATAAACTTTGCAAGAGTTGAACCCTTGAAAGATTCGTAGCTGTCGTTATAAACCCAAAGTTCAAGGCGGTAAGAACCAACGTCAACATAGCCCATGTAACGGCCACCGCGATTTTTCAAGGCTGGTGAAAGCTGGCCTAAGTTCATGCCGTCCTTTTTAACGGCATCCTTGAAATCCTGGTTTTTGATTGCATAGTTCCATGAATTGCGTCCGAAAATCGCAATGGCAGGGTCGCTTTTTCCGTCATCGTTGATAGCGTCACAAAGTGCTTCCAAATCCGCAAGAGGGGCAGCGTTTGAAGAACTCCATGCAACAGAAACTGTAGGCTTGTGGCTTGACTTCATCTTGAAGTCAAGGTCATAAACGATATTTCCGTTTTCGTCTGAAAGCTGAACAATACCTGTCTGCATAATCTGTGCGCACTGCAATTCAATCTGTTCTTTGAACATACGATGGAATTTAGAAAGTGCCTTCTTGATTTTTGCGACAAGGCGTGCGAACCATGAACCAATAGTTGCGTCATCGTCTCTTTCGCCCGGCTGACGCTGCATAAGGTCATAAAGCGGAACAGGCTGTTTCAAACAAGAATAAGGCGGCTTAAACCGTTTTTCTGTAAAAATATCGTCGTCAACAATAACACCGCCTGTTCTGTGGTCTTTCAGAACTGGCGCAACTTTGTTTCCGCTGCGTTCAATGTCGATTTCAACGTATTCTGCGTTTGTATAATCTTCTTCAGTTGTCTTGAAGAAGGTTGTAAAGAATCCGCGCTTCTGCATCCGCGCGTCATCTGTGAACATTTTCAAAACTCTTTTTAAAAAGTCCATTTGTTTTTCTCCTGTTGGTAAGAACAACCGTTACTGGTTGTCCTGTTTTCCGATATTTGTAACATCAAGGGCAAGAATTCCGCTTGCTCTTAAAGTGTCTGCCTGTGCAGCAGTCAAAGCTGTTCCGGCAACAGTTACGCCGCTTTTCTTGACTTTTCCAGCAATACAAACGCGAACATAAAAGTCCATTGCAGCACCGCCGCTTGTGTTTGTGTTTACAAGGTCGTCGCGTGTAGCAAGAACGAAACACTGGCCGCTTACAGCATCTGCAAGTTCAAGTTTTCCGCTTGTACCGTTGCGCACAAGAACATAACCGTCTTTTGCAGTTGTAGCAGCCGCAAGAGAAAGAACTTCGCTTGCAAACTCATTGTCGCCAATGAACAAGTCATCCGGCCCGTGGTTGATGATCTGGCTATTGCCTGTGATGTTTCCCATTACAGTTGTCCTCCTAATTCTTTGTCAAACGCAGCCATTACAGCGGCATTGTCTCTCTGTGTGCTGTCTTTTGGCGGCACAACTTCCGGAATGTTTTTTTCATCTTCCGTTTGTGCAGCAACAACCTGTGCGGCAAGCTTTTTGTCCATGAATGCATCAATAACTGCCGAATCAGTAGGATTGGCGTTATTCTTGATACATTCAAGGGCATAATCAGTGCAACCGCATTTTTCACCCATAGCTAAAAGACGGCTTGCGCGTTCGCGTTCCTCGCTTGCGCCTTTAGCTTCGCCTTCTGCAACAATCGCCGCATAAACATCGGGATTGCTCTTTTTAAGTTCTTCAGCTGTCATTTTGCAGCCCTCCATATTATTTTTGTCGGGCCTGCTATTTGCGCCGCCCGCGCTTTCCAATTTCAAACAGGCAGCAATCTTTGCGCTTGCCCCCTGCATTTTATCTGCATTTTTTTTCATTGCGTTTTGAGTTTCCAAAACATAAGTCTGTGCTTTTACAATAAAGATGTTTTTTGCCGCAATAAAATCTTCCGGCTTTTCTTCGCTCTTGTTTTCAATCACTTCGTCCGCAAATCCGGCTTCAACAATTTCTTTGCCAAAATACCAGCTTTTAGCGTCCATCAGATTTTTCATTTCAGAAACTTTCTTTCCTGTTCTGCCGCTGTAAACAGCCGCCATCAAATCGTCTGTACGCTCCATAGCGTCTGCGCTTGTGCGCAAATCGTTTCTGTCACCACTTACAACGCTCCAGCTGTTGTGAATCATGTAAATTGAGTTATTTTCAACAATGATTTTATTCTTAGAAGAAACGGAATGGGCGGCCAGTGCAATAACGCTTGCTGCGCTCGCTGCCATACCTTGTATGTAGGTTGTAATTTGAATATCGCTGTGGTTTCTTGCAAAGTCGCGGATAACATTATAGATGGCGATACAATCCCACAAATCACCGCCCGGTGAATTGATTGTAATGCGTACATTCTCGCCAGCCCCAGCTTTTGCAAGCTCGCTTCTTACATAATCTGGAGTAATGCCACTTGTAAAAAATCCTTCACCAATCTGCTTGTCTATCAACAGTTCAAACATAGTTTAATTTTCCTTGTCTTTAAATAAACTCGCTATACCGAAAAAATATTTTTTTTAATGAAAATGCAAAAAGCCGCCCCAAAAGGGAACGGCTCTGCAAGTAAAAAAAATCAGTCGATTTGCTTTGCGTTCTTTGACTGAATGGCAGTAATAATAAGTCCGGCAATAATTCCTACAAGACCAAAAACCATAGTGATTACAGTTGTCATCGTCTCCTTGTTGAACCCACCGAATCCAAGCAGATATGCACCAACGCCCACCAAGCTGACCGCAAGAACTGCAAGCCATGTTTTCTGTGTCTTGTCGCGTTTCTGCCAAAGCTGTGAAGTGGCAATCCCTGCGCCAAACATTGTAAGTGCAAAACTTGTCATGTCGGCAAACTCAAATTTTGCAAAGTACGCAATAGTGACACCTGCAACAACCATCAGTAAACCAATGATAAGAAAAATATTCTTTTTCATTTTTACCCCCTGCCCATTTAGGGCATTTTTTTATTATTTACAGGCAACGCCCGTAATTGCCTAAGCTTTGTACAAACCGCCCAAAAGATTTTCACGGCTTCTGAATGCCAGCTTGCAGCCGTCCTGTTTGAATCCGTCTTGTTCCAGAACAATAAAATATTTTGTGTTGTAGATTGAAACAAGAATGGCAACATGGCCGTATTCGTTTGTTTTGCTCGCTCCCCAGACAAGAACGTCGCCGCTGGAATAATCCGCAAGCACATCTTCTTTAATGACTTTCAGCTTGCCAGGATTTTTAATAATGTCTTTTGCGCCGCCGTTTTTGCCTAATGCTGGAAATTGCGGAACATCCAGAACCTCGCTGTAATACTGTCTTGCAAGATCTGTACATTGCGGGCCGTTATATCCGTCAAAATCAACTTTTGTTCCAAGATGCTTTTTAATAAACTGCGTCAAACTGATAGCCATTTTTCACCTCACTTTATTTTGCTTTTTCTTCAGAACTGCCTTCATACAACGCTTTCAAATCGTTGTAATCATTTTCTGTTTCTTCGTAATGAATCTGAAATTCCCTAAGTTGTATAATCCATTCACCCGGCACTGTAACCGTGTCGTCCGGGTTTCTTACATCGCCGTACAATTCTGGAAAAAAAGGAAAGTTCAGTTCCGGCAAATAAGGTTTTTCGACGTACTTAATTTTTGTGCTTGTGCAGCCCATTAATAGCATTACCAAGAGCATCGCCGTCATGCAGATTATTGATTTTTTCATCCGCTTCCTTCCTGTTTTTTCTTAAAATCTGAATCGTGCTTTCAAGTTTTGCCTGCTCAGCAATCGCCTTTGCAAGCTCTTTGTTTGCGCTGTTAAGTTTGCCCTGTGTTTCTTTTCGCTTTGTTTTTTCAGACCGCCACAAAAAGAAAATCAACAAAATCCCAACGAAAAGCACCGCCGTTAAAATCAAAAAAAACTTAATCACTTTCCTTTTTCCTTCTTAACCTTCTTCTTTCGTGTTCTTCGTAATTTAGCACCATTGCTCTAATTGCAAAGAAGCCAAAAAAAAACACAAAGAATAATTCCTAAAATCAGCCCAATCATCTTTCATCACCATTTGAAGATTTGTTTGCAATGGCATCGCTTACGGCAAAGCCTATTTTCTGACCAGCATTTACACCAAGATATAAAAGCGAAATGTAGAAAAAATCTTGTATTACAGCCTGTAAAAGCTCGATTGCAGTTTGTGCTTCAATAAGTTTTTTTACACAACAAATCACAACAACAACAGCCGTTATTAAAGTAATTATTCCCCAGATCATCCATACAAGGAATTTTCTACTCTGGAACTTGCTGGATTTTTCTTCAGATTCAGTTTCTTTTTCTTCGCTCATTTTTTCACCTCTCTTTCTTTTATTCCGAACCTGTCCCGGAATCCCGACTACTCACGTGAGTAGTCGCCGCCTTATTTGTACACACCCCGGATCTGAACCAGACGCTCTATCACCTCGCGTGTCCAGTTGCACATGCGCTGCTTGAATTCCTTTGTCTTGAACTCGTCCCTTACACCCATGCTGTACACAATCGCACAGATTGTCTCCTGCTTCACTTCTATGTAGTCCGCCGCTGTTGTGATGTGGTTCTGCATGATCCACTTCACAATCTCGTCATAGACACATTCAAGCACGTACTTTGTAAAATAGCCGCCATACTGCGTTTTGTCGGTCTGGATTTTCGCCTCAAGGCTCGTAATGAATAAATGCGTCCAGTCAACCTGCCGCCGGATGATGTTCCGCTCGTTCTCATCGCTCCCGATTTTCACGGCCTTTGTGTGAACTGTTATCAGACCTACCTTTGCAAGAACCGCAATCAGAACAATGACCGTGGCAAGAAATACAAGCACCATCCAGGTGTTCTCGTTTGTCAAAGCCTTTGCTACCGCATCCCACATTCCTTGTCCTCTCCTGTCTTCTCAGAATAATGCGGCAAATGCTGCCACACCTTCACATTGATTTTTTCGTGCTTTTCAGTCCACCAGCATTCACCGTCATAAAAAGCCGCTGTTTCCACACTGCCAAAACTGCAAACCCATTTCATAGAACTATCAGAAGGCGGTGTTATTTTCGCGTTCCGCCATTCTTTTTTAAGACGTTCGTTTGTAATTATCCAGTCAAAGTGCGCAAGCATGTAATAACCGTTTCTGAATCGCTCGCAATTTTTCTTTTCAAGTTCCAGAAGCCCGCGAATCCTGTTAAGTTCCTTCTGCTGGTCAATAATCACGCTTACAAGCTGCTGTTTTTCCATTGCTTCAAGTGCCTTGTCTTCCGGCTCTTGTATAATCAAATCTTCCATGCCGTTCATTCCTTGCTCCCTGTACCGCCGTTAGAAGAAGGGCTTGTACTGCCGTTCAGTTCGCTTTCATCGTTGATTGTTTCCGCGTCAATGTTGGTGTAGGCTGGCTCTCCGTTGTTGTTTTCGTCCACATGCGGAATAAAGCCCGTGCGCTTCATCAAAGCTCGCTCTTTTTTCTGCTGTTGCAAAACCTGTTTTAACGTCATGCCGCTGTTGCGTAACGCTTCCTTGTCAAAAGTAGAAAATCCGTTGTCAACGGCAAGTTGGCTGGCTCTAATTTCTTTTTCACGGTCAACGCTAGGGCGGCTAAGTCCAAGCCATGTGCATTGTGTCCATGCCGAAACAACACGCCACTTTGTAACATCGCCGTAAGCCTGTAAGAATCCCGGCGCGTCAAGCTGCCCCTGCAAAATCGCCTGCGTGATAAAAGCGTTGTAAATATTCTGACAGAAAGCATCCGCATTCTTTTTTATCTGGCGGCTAAGATAAACTTCAAATTCATTGTTTGCTTGTCTTGAAGCTGAATAGTTGTTGCCAAATTTCAGCATTAAGATTTCCGGCGGTATTCCGTGCGTCCATGCAAGCCCGGAAAGAATCGCTTCTTCAAAAGTGCGGTAATTCACATTCGGGCGGTTTGTTGCAGGGCTTACAATCCTCTGCCCCGGATCTAAATCGTCAAAAAAAGTTCCGGGTCTCATTTCCCGTAAGTCATCGCCAAGTTTTTTGTCTGGAATCGGATTGTAGTTTTCTGGTTCTGCCGGGCCTGCTCCCACTGTAGGGCGCAATCTTGCCAGGCCGTCACTAGGCCGCGCACCTTTTGTACTTTCCTGCGACCGCTCCACAAAGAAAGCAAGCATTGCGTTAATGACCGCAGCCCGTGTTTCTGCATCGCGGTAGCGGTCAAGTTCTTTGAGCATGTAAAGAGTGTCTGCAAGAAAAGGCTCGCCGCGCGTATCGTCCAAAAGTGTTTCGCTGCCGTAAACCATCCAGCTTATAAGCCGCCCCGATTTTTCGCCCCTTGTCGGTACGCGCTCAAAATGAATATCGCCGTTAATTTCCGTGCGAATGTGAAAAGCGACCTTCTTTCCGTATTTGTCAAACTCAACGCCGTGCTTGATGAAATTTCCGCCCTTTGGCGAATAGTTGTCCGGCGTTCTTATGTTGTCGCCGTTTACCCACTGCCAGCGCGGCAAGCCTGTTTTGTTGTCGATTCTGGAAATAATAATGCCGTCACCGCATACAAGACTTTCAAAACGAACTTGTTCTTGGAACGCTCCAAAATTCTGTTTTTTTCCCCAATCAAAAACCGCCGGGGTAGAAGCGTATAAATCAAACTCTGTGGAAAACTTTTCTGCGTAATCAGTGGCTTTTTCTTCCTGTTCGTCTTCGCTCTTTTTTGACCAGATAACAGACCCAACAGGCATAGGGGCAGCAACAAGCCCCGTGTGAATCTCATTCCAAATTAAACGGCGGATAATACCTTTTGCATACAGGTTTTCTTTGAATAAACGCAAGGAACGCTTGCGCAGCGTCCAGTAATCAACAAAAGCAAAATCAGTAATTGGCCCGAAACTTCCTTCAAACTTTGAACCGTTCCAGGCATCCTGCGCTAAATCCATTAAATACAGGTTGTAATTATCAAGTGTCTTCTCAATCATTTTAATACCCCGGAACAATGCGCCGTGCCGCGCATCCGTTCATGCCCAGCGACCGTTCAAGCTGTGCAATCTCTGTAATCAGCTTTGACCGCCAGCTCATTAAATTGCTAATATCAGTTCTTTTCACCGTCTGCCTGTCCTGCCCGGTGTCAATCGTGTATTCGGCGATTCCGTCCGCGCCTTCCGGTGAATTAAAATAAGCAATGGCCGCGTCAATCTCGCCCAGAATCAGCCTGTCGTTTGCAAGCTGGTCTTTCCATAAATCGTGACTGTCCTTGTTAAGGTATTTTTCTGCGCCCGGTAATAACATATTTTCAAGAATAACCGCCACCCGCTCAAACTCGCTATACCGAAAAAAGAAAAAGGGCTACTACTCACGTGAGTAATAGCCCTAGAAAAAAGCAGGTGCATTAAATATTTTTTTTGAATAAAAGTTATTGATAAATAATCTAAAATACTGTAAAAAGCACCTGGAAAGAAGAAGAGTGTATGAACTTTGAAAAGGTTGTTTCACGGTTGTATGGCATTGATAAACAAACTTCTGAAAAAGACGCTGTTTTCAATAAAATTGTAAACAGCTTAAAAAATTAAAGTTTATCCATCTCACTGTTAAAGATTCTCTGCATAAGATTTGCCGCTTTTTCGCTGGCAGGTCTTAGCCATTCTTTTTTAGGCGTGACAGTTGAATTAAATTTTAAATTCAATACAGGTTTTGCAATAAACATTCGATTGTCACCCTTTGGCTCAAATTTTGAAACTTGAAAAATAGTGTTGTCAATTCTTATAAAGCCCCTATTTTGTGCAGCGTTAAACGCTGCAACCGCAAGTGCCATTTTAGAACCGTCTTGCCGTCTTTTTAAATTTTGCTTAATGGTGGCGTATTTGTAACGGGAAGAAATAAGCCCTGAATTGCTTTGTCCTTTTCTTGCTCTTGTATGCGGAATAACAAGATTGGCCCCAGAAGAGCTTTTTCTCACGCCCCCTTCTTCCTGTCTTGCCATATAACCGCGTCTTTCATCTATGCCGGTTTCCGAAGAAATTTCAGACAAAGTTTTTACATTTGCCCCGCATTTTGTGAATTTTACGCCGGATACAGTGAAATTATTGCGCAGTGTAAAGTTGCTTTGTATATTCCGAATTGCATTATTTCGTGCCGTGGCTGCTACAATGTTTACGGTGTTTATTCCTGCTTTGACAAATCTTTTATTGACATCTTCTGTAACTTCTTTTAGTGAAGAAAATATTTTCGTTGCCATGATTACAGAATAGCAGGATTTTGAATTGTCGCTATACCGAAAAAAGAAAAAGGGCTACTACTCACGTGAGTAATAGCCCTTCAAAAAGTTTGATTTGTCCACGGCTTAAAACATCTGAATACCGCCGTTTAGTTAAGTTTTCAACAAATAATCAACAGTCAAAAACTATCTTACTTTTTCCATAACCGCATTTTTACAGAATTTCGCCGTTGCAATTCCATTTTCAGCCGCAGTCTTTTTTATCAGCTCCATTTCTTCCGAACTTACCCGGATTTGGATTTTAAGCGACCCTGTAGGTTTTCTTCCTGCTCCAGGTCTTGCCCCGCCGCGTCCGCTCTTTTTAATCTTTTCGCCATCTGCCTCTGTCATGCCTTTATTCTATCCATAACTAGAAAAGTGTCAATCATTTTTCATTTGTTGATTCTTTGAGAATCTGACCGAACAACGCCCGTGCAAAATTAGGCGGAACGGCATTTCCTATCTGCTTGACAACATCAACTTTTGTCCTGTAAAAATATAGTCTTCGGGGAATCCTGTAGCCGCCGCAAGCTCTTTCGGTTGCAGCATCCTAAAGCCTAGTTCAATTCCGTATTTATCAGTTCCAATAAGTGCGTATCTGTCTTTTGTTGTAAGTGTTGGAATCGGCTCTTTTAATGAAACTGCATGGCCATTTCCGTAATACTGAATCAACATTGGCGAAACCAGGCAATGTTCCTGTTTTGTGCAGATTGTAGAAAGTGGCTCGCTTAGTTTCCTGTTTGAACAGTCCAAAGTAGGCACTGGCTCATTGATTGAATGAACTCTGTTGTTTCCTTTGTTGTATCTGCATAAAAAGGGTGTAATAAGCATGTGATGTGCGCCGCTGCAAGAAATCGTTGAAAGAGGTTTTTCTATGCTTTCAGCTTTTGACTGCCCGTACAGCCGGGCAATAAAAGGAACTGCTGCATCTCCCCAGAATTCTTTAATGCCGTATTCAATCCGGCGCATTGTTGTAGCTGCCAGCGGTTTCTTTCTCTGGCTTATTTAGCAACGAAGATTTGGAAAAAATCGCCGCCGCTTTGGATTCTCACCTTGAAATAAAGTTTATCGACAACGCAACTGGCCAGCCGATTATTTAGTTTTTTTTTCGACTACTCACGTGAGTAGTCTTTTTTTTTGCAAATATTTTTGTTTTTCCTCTTGATAATACGCATAATGTGTATTATATTATAAGTATGAAAGACAAGGAGCTTTTAAGTCTTTTACAAAAAAATGGCTGGTTGCTAGACCGAATAAACGGCAGCCACTACATCTTGATAAAAGACAAACAGACAATATCCCTGCCGATCCACGGCAAGGATTTGAAAAAAGGGTTAGAAACCGCAATCCTAAAAAAAGCAGGCCTAAAGTAAAAGCAAAAGCGGGCGCAAGCCCGCAAGGAGTATAGATTTATGAATATTGTTTATCCGGCAATCTGCCACTTTGAAGACGGCGGCTATTGGTGTGAATTTCCAGATTTAGACGGTTGCTTCTCGCAGGGTGATACAGAATTAGAGATTGTGGAAAACGCAAAAGAAGCACTTGAAGGTTATGTCATTTCAGTTCTTGAAAAAGGCGGCAATCTTCCAGAAGCGAGTACAATCACAAGTATTCATGCAAAGGAAGGTGATTTTTCAACTTACATTTCCTGCGATATATCAAACAGCGGCAAGTTTGTAAGAAAAAATGTAACTCTTCCAGAATGGCTTTCCGCTCGCGCTGAAAAAGCAGCAATCAATTTTAGTCAAACATTGCAGGAATCCTTGTATAAAAAACTTGGTATTACTGCAACAATAACCGCGTAAAGCATTAAAAATGGCAACCACTCACGTGAGTAGTTGCCATTCATTTTTTTAGAATAAAACTGGCTGCCCGCCGTCCATTTCAAAAAGGCTTTGCTGTGCAATCCAGCTTTTAAAACGCTTTTCCTGCAAAAGGAAATATTCAGCGTCCTTTTCGCATCCCACAAAATCATAGCCCATTTCGTGCGCCGCAATTCTGCTTGAACCGCTGCCTAAGTGGGTATCTAAAATCTTGTCGCCGGGTTTTGCGAACCTGTGCAAAATCCATGTGTATAGCGCAATCGGCTTTTGTGTCGGGTGAATTCTCGTTCCGTCTTCTGCGCCGTTTGAACCGCACTCAAAATAAGCCGCGTTTTCGTTTAGACTTGTCCATGCAAGTTCAACAGGCGCAAGCGAAAAGCCTTTTGTCGGAATGTTGCTTTTTCTCCAGACTAAATAACAGCGGCTTGCACTCAGATTGAAATAATTTCCGCCCCAGATTATCTGCCTTTTGCTCACTCTGAAAAGCTCTTTGAAATATTCATCATCCGGCGCAATATCCCATTGCGCAACTTTGCTTCCGTATTTTGCAGCCCATGTTCCGCCTGTTCTTTCTACTTTGATTTCTTCGGCGTTGCTAAAGACACTTCCTGTACGGCGTTGCTTCTGCCTTTTTCTTTTTTGGCTCGTATCGGTCAAACCGTCCGCCGCAAGCGGCGTGTACCCCTCCCCCATAGGGCGGGTCAACAATCGCCAAATCAAATTCTTTATCCGGCAGCATTTTCATTAAGTCCATGCAGTCCATGTTATATGCAACTTGTCTTCTCATTTTTTTATTTTTCCCTCGGAATAAGATTCTGTTTTGCATACCGCCAGAAAACGCCCATATCCAAAGCCTTTAGTCCGATTTCGCTTCTGCAAATGTCATCTGCCAGAATCTCCAAAGCGGCCAACGCGTAAACGTATGTATCAAAGCCGTGGTTGGGCGCGCCAAATTTTGCCCGCCAGATTGTCTTTAGCCATTGCCCCGTGTTCTTGTCTATGACCTCAACTTTTTCTTCCGCTTCAAACATTTTAAAGTAATCATCCCTAAAGTTTTCCGGGAAGTTCGGAAACCACGCCGGCTGCATCTCGCCTTCGTTCCATCGTAAGACGTTCATACTGTTTGAAATTCGGTCTTTAAGTTTTCCCGTGTTTACATGGTATGCAAGCGGCAAACCTATTCGGTCAAGCGTTGCCCGGCTGAAAAGCTGGTAAGTTTCACCGCCCTTGATCCAGTCCATGCCTTTTGAAGCATAAACACCCGCCGTAAACCGTGCCACAAAGGAATAAACCCAATCCGTATAATGGCCGGAATCAACAAGCGTCATTGCAATGCGGTAGTTTAAGCCGTCTTCGTCGGTAAAAATGCCGTTTTCAATAATCTGTTCCAGCTCATCCCACGGGCCGCCGAATTGCTCTGTTGCACCCTCAATAAACTTAAAGTCTATCGTGTATGTAACGCCGTTCATGGCAAAGCCCTTTATGTCAACATACAAGCCGTTTTTCTGAACATCGACCGCACACACAAGAATAAGAATCGGGCTTCCGGCTTCTTCTCGCGCCATCCTGTTTGGAATCGTGCCGCGCGCAAAACCAAAACGTCTGTGCAAGACTGCCTTTTCATACTTGATCTGCTCGTTCTGTTCCTGGAAAGTAAGCCCTTGTTTTAGGTTGCGGAAAACTCTGTAGCGTTCTTTGTCGCGCACCTTGTTTGCCTTAATATCCCAGCATCCCGCCCACTGGCTAACGTAATCTTCCCAAGAAAACATTCCCGGCGGATTGTACAAAGCTGTAATGTGATAACTTTCTGTATTTGGCTGAATCGGCTTTTGACTTGCCCGCCATTCACCTTTAGTAACAATAACTGCCTTGTCGTAGTTTTTCATAATGCCGCCGCAATACGGGCATTTATAGCCGACAGTCTCTAAAATCGGCTCAAAGTTTTCGTTGTTCTCCCAAACAATGCCGCCTATCTGTTCCGTTTTGTCTTCGTTCCAGACCGCCCATTCAAGTTTCTGCATTTCGCCGCAAAACTTGCACGGAACGTAAAAGTATTTCATTGTTCCATTTCTGAAAAGTTTTGCAATCAAGCTGCTTCTTTCTTCTGTTGGTGTTGAACCGATAAAAAGTTTGCTGCTCGTAGGGTAGGCATCCAGACGTGCAACCGCCAAATCATAAATCGAACCTTCGCCTTTTACTTTTGCCTGCATTCCGTCCGCTTCGTCCACAAGTTCAATTTTGTAGGAAAAGTTTCTGAAACGGTTTCCGCTTCCGGCTCCAACGGCGTGTAAATATCCGCCCGGATATTCCTTTTTTAATCCTGTATCACCTGTATTCTTTGCGCCAGCCGCTTTTCTTGTCTGGCTGAAAATAAGGTTTCTCAATCCGCAGTTGTCTATTGTCGGGTCAATTTTAGTGTTTACGGCATCACGGGCCATCATTTCGTCCGGCAAAACATAAAGCTGCGGCGCAGGATTTTCGCCAATGTAATACATCATTATGCTTTCAAGTAGTCCTGTTGTAGCTCCAACCTGGTTTCCCTTCATAACATAAACACGCCTTGTCGGGCAATCCGGCGCAAACTGGTCTACAATTTCCCTAAAATACGGAAACTTGTCATAGCTGAATTTGCCTGGAAAGGGAGAAAGCGCGCGGTCAATGTATCTCACGCTTTCAATGTATTCAGACGGCTTCCTGTAGCTTCGCTGTGCCGTTAGTTTTGAGAACTGCTCAATTAAAAAATCTATGTCGTCAAATGTAACTCTGACCTGTGCCATAATCCGCCCGGCTACTCACGTGAGTAGTTACAAATCCGCCTTAATTTCACGCATTGTCTTTTTAAGCTCCATGCCCGGTTTGAATACGGCTGCATAATGTGGCGGAACGTCTTTTGTCTCGCCTGTCTTTGGATTTCTTACATTTTTCCTGCCGCTGCGCTTTTTTGCGTAGAACGTGCCGAAGCCGCGTATTTCTATCGCGTTGCCGTCCGCAATTTCGCTTTTCATTTTCAAAAAAATATGGCCGACAATCCGCGCCGCATCCTCGCGCCTGATTCTGCCGCCATAAGCGCTGTACAAATCTTCGGCTAAATCAGCCCTTACAATTTTCTTGTCCATACTTTCCGTCCTTGTAATCCTGCTCAACTTCCGCAATGTCACGGCTGAAAATATCCAGATCGTTCTTCAAGTCTGCAATCTGTCTTTGCAGGCTTTCCAAATCAACTTCCGGCAGGGAAGACTCGACAAACAGCTTCCGGGATTTTTCCTGCAGCCCTCTGTTGCATAATGCCTGTATAACCGCATTTGTGTTCCTCTGGTCAATAATCATAGATTCCCCCTTATAACATGAAACGCAAAAAACAGCCGCCTCATAAACTTCTGCTTGTTTATGTAATCGCAGAATCCCCGGTAATGCCGCAGGGCTTCCCGTCTGTTCCGCCTGTACATTTTTCTGTTTTGGCTAGAACCCATTTAATCCTCCTGCCTGTTGTATCTGTCCGCAAGAGCGTTGTATTTGCCTTTAAGCGACCTCAGCTCGGCAAGCCATTTCCTCAGCTGGATATGCTCGTCTTTGCACTTCTCGCAGCTCCAGTCCTTCTTGTTGGCGAGCGTCTCGTCGAGATGCTTGATAGCCTCGTCTAGAGTCATATTTGCGCCTCCTTTTTTAAAAGTCCGATTCTCAGACCGTCATCGCTCTCATACAGGGGAAAATTCCATGTCATCGCGTTAATCAAGTACATGAACGAGTCTGAGCGTATTATCACGCCTTTCCGGGCGCAGAACTGGCAAATGCGCTGTTCTATCTCGCGCTTGTCGCGCTCGCCATCCGAAAGTTCGCCCAGCACGAAGTCGATGTTTTCACAGTTGATGATTTTTCCGTTTTTCATGCCTCTGTCCTTTTCTATTATCCTTCTCAATCTTAAAGCGTCCCCCTAATTTCTGTATGGTTCACAGCCAATACGCTGATTGTAAGATTCACTATTTGCCGCCTGACAAAGAATCCAGCTTGTCGGAAATGTCCGCAATCACTGCCACTGAATCATCTTCTGTTTTGTCGTATTTGCCTTTTAAGCCGTTCAGCTCTGCAATAATATGTTCCTTGCATCCGGCAATACACCGCGTTAAATTGTCGCTCAAAACATTTATAACTTCCTGCCGCTTCTTGCCTTCGTCAGCTGATAATGCAAGGGCCACAACCTGGTCGCTCACAGCCTCCGGCACGTCCAGCAATTTATTTATTAGCTGGTCTATAAAGCTGAATAAACGCGAAACTACAAAGTCTTTTGGAACTTGCAGCATTCTTCTTTCCTGTGTTTTCTGCTCGCGCTCATCGGCGGCGGTAAGGTCCCGCAAAATTTTTGCATATTCGCCAACGCTCTTAATATCGCCGTAGTTTTTTATCAGCTCGCCAATCGTCATATTCAGCAATGCCGCAGGGCTGCGTTGTGTCCGCTTTTGTATTGCGCTGTTGCTTCCGCTCCGTTCCGGCAAGGGAAGAGCTGTTGCGGAAGGCTGTTTTTCAATTTCTTCTGCCGCCTGGTTCAATGTCCGCTCAATTTCTTTTGCTTGCAGAGCCGCTTTCTGCTTATCTCTGTGTTTATCCAAATACGCGCGGTTCAGCGGGTTGTCAGTGTCGAGTTTTCCGCCGCTGTTTAAAATAAGAGTACCATTTTTAATTTTCCCACTTATGGCCATGCGCGAAACGCCAGCCATTCGCGCGAATTCCGCCGCTTTTACTTCCATTACATAAAATTGTAAATCTTGACAATATAACTCGCTATACCGTGTAAATTTTTTGTAAACCCACCACCGAACATGGCACACAAATAACAAAACGGACTCGCCGCCGAATAATTGCGGACGGGTACGGGGGCTTCCCAGTACCTTTGAACTGTTTTTCTTTTTATTGCGGATTGGTAACTATTGGTAAAACAATTAAATATTTTGACGGTAAAGTGGTAAAAGATTTTTGGCAAGAGTTTCTAAAGTTTTTTCTGGAATAAAATTTTTTATTCATTAAAATTTTTATTCTTAAAAAAACTTTTACAAAGTAATATAAATTACTTTACCATTTTACCATAAAAAAATTAGTAAATCGTTGTATTATAAACACTTAAAAAGTAAAGTTATTTGCAAAGTATTGAAGGTAAAAAAAATGAAAAAAAGATTGAGAAGTTTGATTTTTCAATTTTCTTTTTTCGGTAAAATTATTTTTTTACCAAAATCAACAGCCTACGCGCCGCAATGTTGCCGTTAGATGAAAAAATTACCTTTACCCAAAATCGTAACGCTGTACCCGTGTAGATTTCAGCAAATACCGTTCAATCAAATCTTTTTCAACCTGCGGCATCGGGTCACCAACGCAGTCTGTAAGCGGTTCTGCAAGGGTAACGGGGTAATATCTGCCGTCCATAAACGCCCAGATTCCTGTTTTTTCAGAAAGGCATAATGTAAAATCTCGGCAAGCGGCCCTAGGGGCTTCAAGGTGAAACAAAAAGCCGTGAAAAATAAACTCTCCATTCCATCGTGTTTTCTTCTGGAACTTCACGGAAAGTAAATATTCAAGCTCATTTTCTGTCATATTTGCGGGTTTGTAGTGTGATTTTTCATCCTGTGGGGGAACAGCAAAGCGTTCTTTGTACATTTTTATGTAGGTCGGCATGAATTCATTTGCTTTTTCAATCGTATCTATGCCTAGAAATCTGAATAATTGCGGCAAACGACCTTGTAAGGTCTCCCAGAATCGTTCAATTCTGCCTTTTGCTTCTGCGGATAGGGCTAAAATTATTTGAGTGTTCAGCTCATTGCATATTTCCGTCCAGTGCGTTTCTTCTTCCTTGCTGTATTCAAGCCGCTCTTCCAGCGTTTTGTCTTTTTTTCGTGTATTTTTCACAAAAGCCGCGTGTCTATCGATGTAAACAGCTTCTGGTTTTCCTTGTAATGTAAGGGTTTGTCGCAAAACTTCGCTGTAACCTAACCTGCATTCATTCCGGCAGAAGTAAAGGCCTGTTGGTTCATGTGTAGCGTCATCTACAGCCCCGTGAAGTGTTATTTTTTTCGCCGTTCATAAGCCAGTCATGTTCAGAAGCGTCTAATTGCAGTAATTCTCCAGTACAAGGGCGTTCTTTTCGTGGTAAATGTTTCTTTTTCTTGCCTTTTGAATGTGCTTTTGGTGATTTTATACCAGCTTTATTTAGAATTTTTGTAAGTGTAATGATCCCGATTTTGATTTTATGATATTCTTTTAACCTGTCTTTAAATGTGGCAAAGTTGCAATCGTTCCAATATTCAAGATAAAGCCAAATAATTTTTTTCCTTAGTTCGTCACTATATTTCTTTTTCTGATAAGACTTTCCTTTGTGTCCATTAACAAATATTGAATCTCCGTAAAGTCGGTAACGGCGTTTTAAAACAGACACTGAATTTGGCGTAATACCAATTCTTTTAGATGCTTGTGAAATAGAGCATTTTCCGATGCACGCAAGTGGAATCCATTTCCGCTTGCGTTCCTGCAATGCAAGGTATTCTTGAGACATAGGCAACCCCTAAAAATGTTTTCCGCATTGCGATTCTCGGTTAAGAATGTACAAAAGTTAAGTATATCGGCATTTTTTTTGAAAAAAACATCTATTTTCAAAAAAAATGCTTGACATGATTATATCAGGGCAAAAGGCATTATAAATGTATTCAGCATAAAACTGGCTCCCAGTCACGGTTTCATGGTTCAAAATCGCGCAATAATGCGCTGCACGCTGATTGCTGCAAATAACTATAGAATCGCCTGCTCACGCGGTCGCAACAATCAGAGTGTGCCCCTACGAATCGTTCCTTCGCGTAAACTTTACTTAAATTATTTATAATGCGTTTGCCCTGATGATTATATTGAATCCAGCAACTAGAACTGATTTCCGTTTAAAAGATCCTCCAATCCCATTTGTTTGATTGCATTATTCACTATATCATCGACTTGGCTTGAATTTGCATTTTGTTGTGTTGTATCCATCCAGTCCTTTAAGCCTGTGTGCTCAACTTGATAAATGAACGTTACAATCTGGCCTTTTGTGCAGACTGATTCAGGTTCGAACGTGGTTTTTGAGGTTGGTTTCGCAATTGCGCCGTAGTATGCCCAGGAAACTGGCTGCTGATATTTTGATGAGCGTGGAACATCGGTAAAGTTGTCAATCGCAATCATCTCCATTGAGCCTGAGCATTTCCATAAAATTTCGAGTGCATCGCCTCTTGTGCAAGGAGCATTTCCGTTGAATGTGTTTCCCTCTAAAAATCCGTTTTTGTAAGCCCAGAGTGCCGCGTTATAGAAAGTGTCGCTTGGCTTTACATCTTTGAATGGATTTTTTCCTGAAACTTTTGGTGAGCCCTGCCAGCGGTAAATGTATGTAACAACTTGCCCGCGTGTGCATGGATCGTTTGGAGAGAATGTTGTTTTTGACGAAGGCTTTGCAATTCCTTTTTCAACTGCCCAGGGAGCAGAGCGTGCAAAGTCGTCGCTTGACTTTACATCTGTAAATTCTGCAATTTGTGTTGCTTCTTCCGGCTTGCTTGGCTTGATTCCAAGTTTGTCTTCTGGAATTGCCTTTAGGATTTTTCTTCCGAGCGTTGGAGAATCTATCCATCTGTTGCCATGAACAACTTTTATTCCATTGTCGTGAACATATTTTTTGCCGTATTCAAGAATATTGCATTCTTGAACTATTATGTCATCTTTAAAAGTTGGAATATAGTCTTTTTGCGGATTGTCTTCGTCAAGAACAAGCTCACCCACGTTGTAGCAGTCGCTTATGTAGCAGTCGGTGCTTGTGAATCCCAAAATCCCGGTGGCATAAGTTCCTGTGATTTTTCCGATATTGTAGCAGCTTGTTATGGTGCTTGCCGTTTCTGGAGACAAACCGTGAATGAGCTGCTGGCCAAGGCATACAACTTTTCCAACAATTCCTCCTGCAAGCGAATTTCCGTATCCGAAGTTTGCGTAAGGAACTGTAACTTCGCCTGCGTTCATGCAGCCTGTGATGTGCGTGTACATCATCTGCATTGCAATTCCGCCAGCCCGTGCAGAACGAAGATCACCAAGAGCCCTTGTTGTGGTTGTGTAATTGTAGTTCATGTAGTCTGTGTCGCTTGTTGTTATGATGATTGGAGATGAGTTGTAGCAGTTTGTGATTCTTGAGTCTTCAATTTCTGTGAACATTCCGCCTGCCATCACATATACTCTGCTGGTTTGGTTGCCTGCGCGTCCTGTATGCACTTTGATTTTTCCGCCTGAAGTGTAGCAGTTTTCTACGATTAAGCCTGCCGCATAGTTTGAAATTGCCGCCACTCGAAGGTCGCAGTTGTATTTCATTTTTGTGTGGCTGATGTCGATTGTGTAGTTCACAACTCCAAGATTTCTAATGAATGAATTGTTTTCCGGAAATATTGCTCCGAAAAGAGCGTATGCGCGTGTTGCCTCGGCTTCTCCCATAAAGATGTCGTCGTTGTGATCAATTATTGTCATTCCAGAAATTACATGGCCGTTTCCGTCAAAAGAACCTGTGAATTCTCCGCATCCTGCATCTGCTGCTTGAGGATATTTTTTTTCCCAAGAGCCACCGTAAGCCGGAGTTCCGCCGAGCGGAATCCAGTTGCCCCATTTTGAAAGGTCGATGTCGGCAATCAGCTTGTAATGATAATTAAGCCCGTCTCTGACTGAGTTGAGCTGCTCTGCAGTTTTGATTAAGTATGGATCTTTGAGAGTGCCAGTTCCGCCTTCAAACTTGAAAGGAGTTTTCTTTAAAACTGCCGGCGCGCCTTCCCAGTACGATTGCGATGATTCCGTTTCTGCGGATTGAGCTTTTTTTGTCTGTTTTTGCCGTTGCGTTTGTTGTGATTGCGTTTTCCTTTTTGTCTGTGAGAAAACTGGAGCTGCTGCAAGCGCAAGCGCGCTGATTAAGATGATGGTCTTGAAAATTGATTTTTTCATTTTTTCCTCCATAATATTTTCGACCTAATTGTTCCAAAATAATTTTTAGCAAAAGTTTTTAATCTGCTTTTATCGGCAAGAAATCTTCTGCAATCACATATATTGTCTCGCCGTTATACGGATTCTTTGTAGGATAATGCCTTGCGTAATCTCTCGAACTTCCGACTCTTGGACCTGTAACCCAGATGCGTGTTCCGCCTGTGTAAACGTATTTAAGCCAGCCGCCCCAGTCATCTCCTGAAAGAGCGCAGTCCAAGAAATGCTGTGCAGTTCTGTTTGAAGAATAGAATCTTGCATCTGCTTCCACAACTGTTCGTGCCTGATACCAGCCGATTTTGTCCGCATAAAAACTTTTGCTTGCTGTAACAATCGCGTTTTCAATTGTACAAGGCGCTTCCGGAGAAATTGTCTTTTCTGAAGTTTTTTCGATTAAGCCGAGCGTGTCCATAAAGCCCATCGGCTCTCTTGCCCATTTTGCAATCTGTGCGTTGTCGCTATATTTTTCAAGCTTTGGAGTGTAGGGCGTGTACTTGATGTGAGAATTCTTTTTTACATATTTAAGCGCGCGGTAAAAATATGTTGCCATTTGCTGACGGCTTAGAATTGCGTTCGGATTGAAAGTTCCTGATGATTTTGCGATTCCTGCCGCAGCGGCTTTTCTTGCGTAAATATTTTCCGTGTCAGAAAAAGTTAATTTTGAAGCAGGCACAATTGCTTTGCCTGACACTTTTTCTGCAAGGTTTACTGCGAGAGAGGCGCATTGCAGTTTTGTGATTTTTGCTGTGTAGTCGTTTCCAAAAAGTTTTTCGTTAACCAAGTCGTTTTGAAAAGCCCAGTTCACGTCGTTTTCTGCCTTGCCGCTGACTTTTGCCTTTGCAACTTTATCAAGAACTGCAAAAGAAGTTGGTCCGTCAAATTCAAGAGAAGCGTTTTCTAGTGCTTCATCTTTATAAACTGTGTTCCATTGCTTTGTTATAATTTCCATATATTGCTCATAAGTTCCGTCAAAGCCTGTCCCAAGCGCAAAGTCAAATGTCGCCCTGTTGAAAACTTTAGGAGAACTGTTGCAGTCTTTTACGTTGTTTCCGCATTGTGAGCAGGATTTCCAGTAGACGCGTTCTCCTCTTGAATTTATTCCGACGAAATTTTCTTTTGTGATTTTATGGTCGATAAAATGATGTCCGTAAAATCTTCCGTCTTCAATAGGCTCGGGCTTGTCTTCAGAAAGTTCGTATGAAAATGTATGATTTGGATTGTATTCGCATTTTCCGCAGAATTCGCAGGAATAATAATATTTGTTGATGTTTTTGCAGGTTGATTTTTTGTAAAGCTTGTCGATTGTGGCAAGTCTTTCATTATAAACGTGATTATTGCAATGCAGTTTTGTCGCCTTGTCTCCAAGTTTCGCCGCTGAATAAACATCTCCTGTGTAAGTTTTTGTCCTGAACCTAAGAAGAAGATAGCTTGAAAGCATGTCGTCAGGATTTTCAAAAATTCCTCTCATTCCTTTCGGAAGCTGATTTTCAGGAACGTAAAGCGTGCAGTCCCACGAATTCATTGGCGTGTTTGTTGATTCAAACATTGATTTTGCTTTTACATCTCTAACTTCCTTGAGAAATTTTCTTACATCGACTTTTGGACTAAGCCACAGATTCTTTAAATTCCGGGGATAAACATGAGACCAGTTCATAAGGTGGTTGTATGCAAATAATGGTTCTGCATCAGGATTGACAACATCGAGAATTATTGTTTTTATTCGTGCGCGTTCTTCTGGAGTTGTTGTTTCATAAAGATAACGGCTTATTTTTTCTTTGTTGTCAGGATTTATTCCTGCTTTTTTGATTTTTTCATCTGTGATTACAAGCGTTGTTTGGTTTATGTCAGAACACAAAAAATCCGCCTGCGCCTGCGTGTAGTAAGGATAATCTCCTGTTGTGTTTTCTGGCCAGACGTAAGCCGGACTTCGTTTTTGCGCAAAAGAATTCTGCAAAGCAAAAATTGCCACGCCGGTTAAGATAAAAATCCTGAAAGCTGTTTTTTTCATTTTATTCTCCAAATTTTGATTTTTTTCGGTTTGTCATTTTTTTAGTTCAATGACTTTTTCTATTTTTATTGCTCAGATTGCTCCAAAATCATTTTTAGCCAGTCCATAAAGTGCGAATGTTCCAAATTATAAATGAACGTTACGATTTGCGCTTTTGTGCAGGCTGATTCAGGCTCGAACGTTGTTTGTGTTGTGCCTGTCGCAATTCTCATCCAGTAAGCCCAGGAGACGGCAGAATGATATTTTGATGAGCGCGGAACGTCGGTAAAATTGTCCGCCGGATTCATCGGATAGGAATTCGCGTATTTCCATAAGAATTCGATTGCGTCTCCACGAGTGCAAGGCTGGTTTCCGTTTAGAGTGTTTCCTTTGAAAAGTCCTCTTTCGTATGCCCAGAGAGCCGCGTTATAGAAACTGTCGCTTGGCTTTACATCTTTGAATGGATTTTTTATTGAAGATTTTGGCGAGCCGTTCCAGCGATAAATGTAAGTGAGAACTTGTCCGCGCGTGCAAGTCTCGTTAGGAGAGAATTTTGTTTTTGATGAAGGCTTTGCGATTCCTTTTTCAACTGCCCACGGAACAGAAAGAGCGAAAATGTCGTTTGACATCACGTCTGAAAAATCTCCGACTTGAACAGGGGATTCCGGCACGCTTTTTTTGATTCCGAGCTTGTCTTCAGGAATCGCCTTTAGGATTTTTCTTCCGAGCTTTTGAGAATCAGTCCATCTTTCACCTGAAACGACATTTATTCCATTGTCGTGAACGTATTTTTTGCCGTAATTGAAAATCTTGCAGATTGGAACTGCGATGTCGGCTTTTATTATCAGGTTAGGGTCTTTGTTTGGGTTCAGCTCGTCGATTTCAAGATTTCCTGCGTTGTAGCAGTCGCTTATGTAGCAGTCAGTTCCTGTGTAGCCCATAACGCCTGCGACGTAAGTTCCGCGGATTGTTCCGATGTTGTAGCAGCTTGTTATGTTTGTTGCTCCTGACGGCGGCGCACTGTATATGTTTTCCGGCGCGTCGTCGATTGTAACTCTTGCCGCGATTCCTGCAGAAAGGGAAGCAAGTCCCCAGTTTGCGTAAGAAACTGAAATTTCGCCTGAATTCATGCAGCCGATAAAATCGCTGTAAGCTGTCTGCGCGGTGATTCCGCCTGCCATAACCATCCGTTTGCTTCCGATTTGTGTGTTTATATAGTCCGTGTCACCTGTTGTGATTATAAGCGGAGATGTGTTGTAGCAGTTTATGACTTTTGTGTGGATTGCAGACGAGACAAGACCGCCTGCGTAAATTGTCACAAATGTTTCCTCTTCATTTTCTCGCCTTGTGTGGATTTTGATTTTTCCGCCTGATGAATAGCAGTTTTCAAATGTTCTGCTTGCCGCCGATGTTGAAAGTGCCGCCGCATTGAGCGTGCATTTGTATTTTAGTTTTGTGTAGCTCACATCGATTGTATAGTTTACGATTCCGAGATTTTTTATAAAGCCGTTTTGCTTTTGTTTTAAATCTTTCGGGGCTATCATTTCCGCAAAAAGCGCATAGGAACGTTCTGCTTCATCTGTTCCCATAAAGATGTCGTCTCTATGGTCGATTATCATCATTCCTGAGATTACGTGTCCGTTTCCGTCGAGCGAGCCTGTAAATCTTCCGCCGCCTTCATCCGCTTCTTGATATGTTTGTCCGCCATGTGAGCCGCCATAAGACGGAGTTCCGCCGATTGGAATCCAGTTTCCCCATTTTGAAAGGTCGATGTCTGAAATCAGCTTGTAATGAAAATCAAGCCCGAATCTGATTGAGTTTAGCTGCTCTGCTGTTTTTATTAAGAACGGATTTTCGGCAGTTCCGTTTCCGCCTTCAAATTCAAACGGAGTACGTCTCAAAATTGCCGGCGCGCCTTTCCATTGCTCTTGCTCCGAAGTGTCAGTTGCGAGGGCTTTTTCTTTTTCAATTTCTTTTTCCTGCTTTATGTTTCTTTTGGCTGCGACAGATTCTTCATCTTTTTGAGGCTGAGTTTTTATGTATTTTACGACGAGCGTTCTTTTATCTCTTTTTATGATTTTCGCATTTGTCTTATTTACAGGAGAAAGCTTTGTCTGTTCCGTAAAATAATTTTCGCCTGTCGCCTTATAAGTTACCGTTGCAGAAAAAAAAGTGTTCGGCTCAATTGGACCTTTCGGCTCGTAGGCAACAGAGCTGATTTCGCACAGCGTGCTTTTTCCTGAAACTGCGCCCGGCATTTTGTTTTCATTTATTTTAAGCTCGAATTTTGGAATAAAGGAAATTGCCCTTCCGTTTTGAGATTGCGTTCTCTTTGTCTGTGAGAAAGAATTTGGCAAAATCAAAACTGACATAATAAAACATGCTAAAAAAAAATTTTTCGTTTTCATAAGTTCCCCGAAAAGGCTGCTATTTATTTTCCGTAAGTTTTTTCTATTTCTATAATCTGGTCGCGCAAGACAGCTGCCTGCTCATAATCAAGTCGGTCGGCTGCTTCTGACATTTCTTTTTTCATCAGGTCAAGAAGTTTTTTTCTTTGCTGGGCGATAAAAAGATTTGTGTTCTTTTTAAGTGCTTCGAGCTTTATGTTTGCTTCCTGCTCTGCGTCTTCTTTTTGATGCTCAAGAATATCTTCAACTGCCTTTTTGATTGTCTTTGGAACAATTCCGTGTTCCTTGTTGTACGCTTCTTGAATTGAACGGCGGCGTTTTGTTTCATCGATGGCTTCTTTCATTGCATCGCTCATTCTGTCTGCGTACATTAAAACTGTTCCGTCGGCATTTCGTGCGGCTCGTCCTATAATCTGAATCAGTGAAGTTGTGCTTCTTAAAAATCCGATTTTGTCTGCATCAAGAATTGCAATCAGCGAAACTTCCGGCAAGTCGATTCCTTCACGCAAAAGGTTGATTCCAATTAAAACGTCTGTTTCTCCAGTGCGTAGGCTTTTTAAGATTTCAACGCGCTCGAAAGTGTCAATTTCAGAATGAATGTATTTGACTTTTAAATTCAGCTCGGAAAGATAGTCTGTTAAGTCTTCCGCCATTTTTTTTGTAAGCGTAAGAATCAATGAACGTTCGCCTTTTTTTATGCGCGCGCTGACTTCTTTAAAAATATCCTGCATCTGCCCTTCGCTTGGGCGCACTTCAATTTTTGGATCAAGAAGTCCTGTCGGGCGGATAAGCTGCTCCACGACTTGCGTTGACTTTTTAATTTCTTCCGGGCGTGGAGTCGCAGTTACAAAAATCACCTGATTCATTTTTTTTGTGAACTCATCAATTTTTAGCGGGCGGTTGTCCAGTGCGCTTGGAAGCCTGAATCCGAAGTCAATTAAGTTTTGCTTGCGTGCCCTGTCGCCTTCGTACATTGCTCCAATCTGCGGAACAGAAACATGCGCCTCGTCAATCATGCAAAGAAAATCATCAGGAAAATAATGAAGCAAAGTTGCAGGCGGATCTCCTCTTTTTCGCCCGGAAATCGGACCTGAATAATTTTCAATTCCAGAGCAGTAGCCCATTTCCTTCATCATTTCAAGGTCGTAAGTTGTGCGTGTTTTTAAACGCTCGGCTTCAAGAATTTTTCCGGCTGAACGAAGCTCTTCAAGACGCGCATCAAGTTCAGCCTGAATTTTTTCCGTAACGCTTGCCATCTGGTCGCGCGGAACAACAAAGTGCTTGGCAGGATAAAGCTGAAGCTCGTCAAGCTCTTCTATTGTTTCTCCAGAAATTGCATTGAATCTTTTTATGCGTGAAATTTGATCAAAGTCAAGTTCAATTTTGTAGGCTTCATCTGTTTCCATGTAAGGCGGAAAAATTTCAATTGTGTCGCCTTTGATTCTGAATTTTCCGCGCTCAAGAATCATGTCGTTTCGCTCATACTGAATTGAAATAAGTCTTGATGCGATTTCGTGCGTGTCAAGCTCGTTTCCTTTTTCAACATGAATCCGCATTTCCTTGTAGAGGTCAGGCATTCCAAGTCCATAAATGCAGCTGACGGTCGCAACGATAATTACATCGCGTCGTTCCATTAATGCGTAAGTCGCGGCGAGGCGAAGCTTGTCGATTTCTTTATTTATGGAAGCGTCTTTTTCTATATACAAGTCGCGCGCAGGAACATAGGCTTCCGGCTGATAATAATCGTAGTAGCTTACAAAATATTCTACGGCATTGTCTGGAAAAAATGTTTTGAATTCTCTGTAAAGCTGGGCAGAAAGAGTTTTGTTGTGGCTGATAATTAAAGTTGGACGCTGAACTGCTTCAATTATTTTTGCCATTGTGAAAGTTTTTCCGCTTCCTGTAACGCCTTTTAAAGTCTGATATTTGTCTCCGCGGAAAAATCCTTCGGAAAGTTTTTTTATTGCGTTTGGCTGATCTCCAGAAGGTTCAAAAGGAGAAACAACATGAAATTTTCTCATGCATTTATTTTAGATAAACTATAAAAAAAAATCTATTGTTTATTTATGTCAAAATATATTATAGAAGAACAAAAAAATACCTGCACTTTCAACGGAAAATCATAATTGGCTAGGGTTGCAATTTTTTTTTTGTTGGAAGAAATAACAAAAATTTTCTATTCGAAACTCTTTGTTATTTCCTTTTATGCCATACGCCAAAAAAAACAGCAAATTACGCCAATTCTGCTTTTTCGCTTCCGTTTCGGTATTTTTTATTCATTCAGTTTTATAACTTATTTGATATTATGAAAAATTACAATTTATTTTTATATATTTGAATTAGCGGAGTTGCTGGACGGCTCAAGTTCTACTTTCAGCTTTTCAAATTTTCTGTTGCGGTAAACAGTTATGGTTACAACGTCGCCCGGAACCTTGTCTTCGATTGCGCTGTAGTAGTCCGCAAGCTTTGAAATTTTTATTCCGTTGATTTCTGTTATGATGTCGCCGCCAAGGTAAATTGTCTGCGGATTAAAAGTGCCGTACTGTACAGCTTGAGTTCCGCCTTTAATTCCTGCCTGATCCGCCTTGCTTCCTTTTCTTACGCTGCTTACAATCATGCCGGAAGAAATTTCATATCCTGCAAAGTTTGCGATTCGGGCTGTGTTCTGGACGAGCGAAAGTTTCATTGTGCCGCGGTTTACTTTTCCGTATTTTAAAAGATCGCTTACAACCCGCCGGGCTGTACTTGCTGGAATTGCGAATCCGACTCCGGCAGAAGATCCGCTGGAAGAATAAATCATTGTGTTGATTCCAATCATGCGTCCTTGGCTGTCTAAAAGCGGTCCGCCTGAATTTCCCGGATTGATTGCGGCGTCAGTTTGAATCATGTTTCGGATTATTACATTTGCGCTTTTTTGAATTGGACGACCAAGCCCTGAAATGATTCCTGTTGTCATTGTGCGTTCAAGTGCAAATGGATTTCCAATAGCAATAACTTTTTGTCCGACCTTGAGGCTTTCAGAATTTCCGAAAGAAATTGTTTTTAAGTCAGCTCCTTTTGCAGGCTCGAACTTTAAAACGGCAATGTCGCTTTCTATGTCTTGTCCTACAACTGTTCCTTCGTAAGTTGTTCCGTCTGCAAGCGAAATATTAATTACGGAAGCTTTTTCTATTACATGGACATTTGTTACAACGTATCCGCGCTTGTCGATAATTGAGCCGGAGCCAGAACCGCTTTCCGTCACAATCGGCTCGTAAAACCAGTTGTAGCCCATTACTTTTGTAGTGATGTTTACAACTGCCTCGTTGCATTTTTCGTAAACTGAAATGTTTTGTGATTCGTCCTGCGTGTATGAACTGTTTTCCACCGCGACAGAAAATGCTTCAAATGACTGCGGAATTTCTTCTTTTAATTCTGCCTTAGTTTTTTCTATTGCTGAAATTTCTTTGCCGGATTTTTTTGAAGAATCATTTTTGAAAAAAGTGAAAAACAAGGAAACTGCGGCTGCTGCAAGAATTCCTGTTGAAATTGAATAAGTAACAAGCTGTTTTTTTGAGTAGAGTTTCATGCTGAAAAATATAATAACTTTTATTGCAAAATTCAACTTTCATAGCATTCCGTGTTCCAAAAAACTAAAATAGTCTTCTTTTGTTATTATGATGTGGTCCATAAATACAATACCCAAAATTTTTGCTGCTTTTTGAAGAACTTTTGTGGAATCAATATCTGCGTTGCTTGGATAGCATTGTCCGCACGGATGATTGTGGCAACAGATAATTCCAGATGCGTATTCAGAAACTGCGTTTGCAAAAACTTCACGTGGATGAATGAGCGCTTTGTTTATTGTTCCTACTGAAACAACTCTTGTGCTTAAAATTTCTTTTGCGCCGTTTACTGTAACTGTAATAAAATGCTCGGTCGGCATGAGCGTGTAGTGCTGCAAAAACGGAATCACATCTTTTGGCGCATTTATTGATGAACGCAAAATTCCGCGTCTTCTTCTTCCAAGCTCCAATGCGGCTGCAATTATGAGCGCGCGGCTTTCTCCCATTCCTTCTATTTTTTTCAGATTGGGAATAAGCTCTTCATCGTTGCTGGAATTTATTGCTTTTGTAACTTTTTCAGCAAGACTTTCGATTGGATTGTTTTTTGTGCCTTTTCCCAGAATGAGCATTATAAGCTCTTCGTCATCAGGATAGGAAATTCCATTTAAAAGCGTAAGTTCTCGTATGTTTGGCTGCTTGCCGGATTTGGAGCAATCTAAAATGTAATTCTGCATACAATATAATTAACTAAAAAAAATATTTTATGCAGAATTAATTGCGTTTAGCTGAAATATTTTAAAGTGGAAGCTCTATTTCAAAATGCGCGCCTTTCTTTTTGTCCGGTCGTCCAGTTTCTTTTATAGTTCCGCCGTGGATGTTCACAATGTGCCTTGCAATGGAAAGACCAAGTCCAGTGCCTCCGTGCTCGCGGCTTCTTCCTTTGTCAACTCTGTAGAACCTTTCAAAAATTCTGTCCTTGTATTCATCTGGAATTCCGTTTCCGTTGTCTTCCACGATTATTTTTGCTTTGCCGGAATTTTCAGAAAGGGAGCAGGAAACAATGCTTTTGTCTGGACAGTATTTCACCGAGTTGTCGATTAAATTTGTTATCACCTGTTCAAGAAGTCCCGGATTTCCTTTTATAAAAATTTCCTTTTTGCTTGAACTGAAATTTATTTTGATTTGCTTTTCACTTGCTAAGCTTTCAAGATTTGAGCAGGCTTTTTTTGCAATCTGCACAAGATTTGTTTTTACGGTTTCAAGAACTCCGTTGTCTGTTTCAAGCCGGCTTAACGTGAGCAAGTCTTCTATTATATTTATGAGACGTTCGCATTGCGTGTTGATGATTCCAAGAAAATGCTTTGCGGTTTCAGGCTCGTTGATTCCGTCATCAAGCAAAGTTTCTGTAAATCCTTTTATTGAAGTTACCGGCGTTTTTAATTCGTGGCTTACATTCGCAACAAAATCTTTTCGGATTTGCTCAACTTTTTTTAAGCTCTGAATGTTCTGCGTAATTCTGTCTGTCATTGAATTGAACGACTGCGCAAGTTCCGCCATTTCCTGAGGCGAAGAAATGTTCAAGTGAAAATCAAAGTTGCCTTTTGCGTATTCTTCCGTTGCCTTTTTCATTAGCAAAATCGGACGTACAGTTTTGCTTGAAATATAAAATGAAACAAGCAGCACAAGCGCAAAAATCAAAATTGTTGAAATTACAAAAGTATTTTTTGTGGAAGACGAAAAGAACACAGTTTCTTCAACCGGCATGGAAATTCTAAGCGCGGAAAAAAATTCGTTTGCGGAAAGCGGAATCGCATAGTACATAAACCTTTTTCCGTTTGTAGAGCTTGTGTGAATTGAACTTGATTCTTTTCCTGCCAAAGCCATGCGCACTTCTTTTCTGTAGCTGTGGTTTTCCATTTCGCTTGGATTAGAAACTGAATCCGCCGCAACTGTTCCGTCCTGATTTATAAGCGTAATCCTGAACGAGTTATCTGAATGCGTAAGATCTTTTATAAAAGTGTCCGCGTTTTTTTCATCCTGCGGAATTATTTTTGCAAGCGAATGCGCGAACGATTTTAAGTTTGCTTCAGTCTGATCAACTGCGGTGCTTTCCAAAGCCCAAAGGCACACAAAAAGCAAAATGGTAAATCCAGATGCAAGCAAAAGTCCGTTAAAGACAAAAAGCAATGTGCGGATTTTAAAAGTCCTCTGCATATATATCATTCCTCGCAAATTCTGTAGCCAACGCCGCGCAAAGTTTCAATAAACGGATTTGAACTTTCCGGGCTATCTCCGATTTTTTTTCTTATTCCCAAAATCTGAACGTCGATTGAACGGTCTGTTACAGGATAGCTTGAGCCTTTTACCGCATTGATAATCTGCTGCCGGCTAAAGACCTGCCCCTTGTGCCGAGCAAGAAATTCAAGAATAGAAAATTCCGTTGCGCTAAGTTCCACTTCTTTTCCGTCCTGAGTAACTTTGTGCTTGAGAGGCGAAATTACAAGCGAGCGTATTTTTATATCCTCGTCTGAATTTGCGCGGATTGATTCTCCCTTTCTACGCAGAACACTTTGGATTCTTGCAAGCAGAACTTTCGGGCTGAACGGCTTTGTTACGTAGTCGTCAGCTCCAAGCTCAAGGCCTGTTACAATGTCTGAATCTTCTGTCTTGGCAGTAACCATGATGATTGGAATGTTCTTTATGGAGCTGTCGTTTCTGATAATGCGGCAGATGTCAAGTCCGCTCATGTCTGGAAGCATAAGGTCAAGAATTATGAGGTCTGGATTTTTGTTGCGGCAAAGCTCCAATGCCTGCTGTCCGTTTTCCGCCGTGAACGTTTCATACTTTTGCTTTTCAACATTGTATTTAATAAGCTCGCGGATTGGCTCTTCGTCATCTACAATCAGTATTTTCATAATAGTTTCATTATAGAACAAACGCACAGGTTTTCAATATTCGGAATGTTAAAACTCTGTTAAATTTTAACACAGGCTTTTCTCCGCTTATTCACCAAGATATTTAAGCACAATTACTGTAAGATCGTCGCGCAAAGGAACAGCCTCCGTGAATGCCTCGAATATGTCGATTAAATATTCCAAAAGCTGCTTTGCACTTGTTCCTTCTTGTGCTTTTGCAAGAATCTTTTGAAGAAGCTCAATGCCAAGTTCGTCTCCTGCAAGGTTTCGGCTTTCGGTAAGGCAGTCCGTGAACATTATGTAGTAAGAGTCTTTTTCAAGCGGAATGTCTACGGTTTCAAAGTTGTCGGGCAGCCCTTCAATTCCAAGAAAAGAGCCTCTAAAGCTTCCGTCCGCGCCACCCGCAATTGAAACATTTCTTTTGCTGTCCAGGCAGAGCAAGTCTGTGTGCCCGGCATTCACGTATTCAATCTTGCTGTCTTTTATGCGCAGAAGAATTCCTGTAAGGTAGTTTTCAACATTCGCTTTTTCCTTTATGAGCTTTTTGTTGAAAATTTTTACAAGCTTGCTAAGCTCCTCGTTTTTATTTTCGCGGAAAGTGTCCTTGGCAAGATACTTTGAAAGAATTCCCACAAGCCCGGAAGCAACTCCATGTCCTGAAACATCGAACAATGCGGCTCCGTTCAAACTGCCTTTTTCATCATAGTAAAAGTCATAGACATCGCCGGAAACAGAAGACATGGGCTTGAAAATATATGCGCAGTCCCACTTGGAAGTTTTTGGCGCGCGGTTAGGATAAATGCTTTTCTGGACAATCTCGGCAAGCTTTAAGTCGCGCTGCTGCATTGCTTCCTGCTCCAAAAGCTTTCTTGTTGTCTTGTTAAGCTCCTGTGTGCGTTCAAGAACTTCAACGTTAACAATTATTTCAAGCAAGTCCTTGAATATTACAACGCCAAAATAAATTCCATTCTGCTCAACAACAATCGGATCATAAAGATGCTCTTCTGCACGGGAAGCCGCCTTAGACGCAACAACTTCCACCGGCTCAAAAAACTCAACCGCAAGATAGTCCGTAACCATGAGGCGCGAAATGGGCTTCTTGGAATAAATGCTGAATCCATACTGAGTGCCCAGAACCTTGAACAGAGTTATGCGCGGAATAATTCCCATGACTTTGCTTGCGCTGTCCACAACAGTGAAGATTGAAATTTCCGGATTCGCATCAAAGAGCGCAAGAACATCCGCAACTGCCATGGTTTCTGGAATCGTCATGCCTTTTCTTGTGATTTGCGAAATAGGACGGCTGTCTTGCTTTATTCCTTCCGTGGGAATGACTGCCTGATTTTTTTTCTTTGCGCTGCTCTTTTTTTCTTCAACGAACTTTGAGCTTTTTTTGTTCTGGTACGAAATTATTCTTACAAACGCCTCTTTGCTTGTCTTGCTAAAAATACGCTCCGGCTTTCCTGTAAAAAATCCCTGGGCGTAAGGAATGCCAAGCTCCATTATTGCCGCAAGGTTTTCTTCTGTTTCAACTCCAACTGCAATCAGCTTGATTCCAGAGTTTTTGCAGAACGCGCTCAGGCTTCTTACGATTTCTTTTTTTACTTTGTCTTTGTGGACAGACTGAACCAAGTCTATGCTGATTTTTATAAAGTCCGGATTCAGCGTGCAGATTCTGTTCAGGGCTGCGTGGGATTCCCCTATGTCGTCAATTGCAAGCTTTAGGTTCTGGCTTTTAAAGTGAAGGACAGCGTCTCTAAGTTTTTGCTCCGAGCCTGTGAGTTTCTGGCCGGTTATTTCAAATACGATGCTTGACGGCTCTATTCCGTTTTTTTCCAGCTTGCTCTTGATGTAGTTTTCCTGAAACTCTTCTTCCATGAGGACGTTTGGATTTATGTTCAGGAACAGCTTGCGCTTGAGCCCCAGGGCCCTTGCAGTTTTAAGCGCGGACTTTATGCACTTTTTTTCAAGCTGCCAGGAAAGGCTTGCGTCCTCGGAAATCTTAAACAGGTTTCTTATGCTTCCGATGTAAACAGATTCATCAATTCTTGTGAGAGCCTCGTAAGCAAAGACGTCTCCAGTTTCCAGCGAGACAATCGGCTGAAAAACAGTGTAAAGATTCTTGCTAGACAATATTTCATAAAAGTTCATACAGGTATTATCAGCGCGCAATGTTTTGATTTTGTGTTGATTGTGTTAAAAAATAGTTTAAAGGGAAATTGCCACACGGATTGTAAAAGCCTAACGGCTTTTCTTGTCATTCCCGTGCTACGACACGGGAATCTGTTGCAGGAGATTGTCGGATTGAGTCCGACAATGACACAGCCTTGTGTCATTTCCTTGCTTGATTCCCTTGTCATTCCTGTGCCACGACACAGGAATCTGTTGCAGGAGATTGTCGGATCAAGTCCGACAATGACAGAGCCTTATGTCATTGCCTTGCTTGACTTTTTTTATGTCATTCCCGCACTTGATGCTGCGATGTTTGCGTAGCAAACTCGGTCAGGAATCTAATCTGTGAATAGAAAATTATTTGTTGTAGAATCCGTTTTGGCTGTATTCGCTCCATTTTTCGTACATTTCCAAGTATCTTTCTTTTATGAACAGCTTTATTATTCTTATTTCCCGTTCGTTCAGGTCTCCTGTGTTTGTTATAACAGAATCTCCGTTGCCTTTTACAAAGAATTTTGCCGAGCCGTGTTCCTGCAGCTTTCCGTCTTTGCTTGCGTGCGCGTGCATGGCTTCAATAACGCATTTTGAAGTGAAATAAAGAAAGCAGTTTGCGACTTTGAACTGATAGTATTTTGGCATTCTGCTTAGGCTCCTATATATTTCTTGCTTTCGAGCAGATTTTTCTTTGCCATTGCAAGTTCTATGTCGTCCATGTTTGTCTCGGCTAAAGTTCCGTCTTTTGTAAAAAGCGCGACGCCTTCGGCATTGTTCAGATTGTAGACATAAAATCCATCTTCTTTTTCTTTTACTGCGAATCCGCTTATGATTACGTCCGCTTCATCGGCGATTTTTGATATATCAAGCATATTTCACCTCTACAGATTTGATTGGCTTTAGAAATTTTTCGGAATCCATGCACAGGTCTTCAAGAATTGGAATCAAGTCAATGTATTCTTCTTCGGCTTCTTTGTTGTGCGTGTATTTTGCCATTACGACCAGATAGCCGTTATCCCAGGAGACGACTTTCTCGTATTTTTCAAGCGAATACGGACCGATGAACTTTAGGCGCGTGTCTCCGAATGTAAAAAGCGTGTAGTTTCTTTCGTTTGCCAGATATGCGGTGCTGCTCATTTCTTGATTCCTTTTATTCGCCTTATTATATCTGAAATTTTTTAACTTAACTACTGAAAATTTATGCCAGATGTATAAAAAGCCTAAAGGGTTTTCTTGTCATTCCCGTGCAGCGACACGGGAATCTGTTGCAGGAGATTGCCGGGTCTATGCCCGGCAATGACAAAGCAGTTTTATTGTCATTCCCGCACTTGATGCGGGAATCTCTGCCCGATGAGCCTACTCCCCGGTGTAGTCTCCGTCCGTGCAGATTATCTTTGCGCCGGTGAGTTTTTCGTTGTAATTATCGATTTTGATTTGCGCCCACTGTGCCTGCGTGCCTTTGTAGTTTACGGTCTTCAGGCTGGCACAACCTGCGAATGCGGAAGCACCGATGGAAACAAGTCTTGCAGGAAGCGTTATTATTTTAAGACTTGAACAGCCCATAAAACCACCGTCCTCAATAGTTTTTACATTGTCAGGAATTACAATTTCTTCAAATTCATTATTTTGAAAAGCAGCCATTCCGATAGCTTCCAATGAATCCGGCAGAATTAATCCGCTTAAATAGGATTGACGAAAAGCATTATCTGGAATTTCTGTAAGTTCAGTTGCGGAAGAAAGGTCAAGGCTGATGGATCCGCACCAGTTAGTCGTTCTTGTGTCTATCGCCGTTCCTATTTCTTTCAGTTGTTCCGCAGTCAATGTTTTATCGGTAATTTTTATTGTATAGACATTAGGATTTGCCCAAGTTCCGCCTTCCAAAGTTGCGATTGCTGCTGCGGCTTTGTCGGCTGGAGTGTAGACTTCCTTAGGGTCTGAGCCCATGCAGATGAGCGCGGCGTTAAGAAGGTCGTCGTTGTATGTGGGTTCGATGGTGATTTTATCCCAGTCTTCCTTTGAACCCTTGTAGTTTACTGTTGTTAGGCTGCCGCACTGATAGAATGTAGCAAAGCCGATGGATGTAATGCTTTTTGGAGTTGTAACAGTTGTCAAACCGCTGCAACCAGAGAATGTGCCGTCGAGAGAAGCAACACCGTCTGGAACTGTTACGCTTGTCAATTTGCTACAGCCATAGAACGCACTCATACCAATGGAAGTAACACTGTCAGGAATGTTCACGCTTGTCAAACTTTCGCACAAACTGAACGCACTATCCCCTATGGAAGTAACGCTGTTCGGAATTGTTACGCTTGTCAAACTTCCGCACAAACTGAACGCACTATCCCCTATGGAAGTAACACTGTCTGGAATTGTTACACTTGTTAAAAGGGGGCAATATTCGAACACACTTTCACCGATAGAAGTAATGCTCTCCGAAATTGTTACACTTGTTAAACTTGTACAATGGGAGAACGCATATTTCCCGATAGACGTAACACTATTAGGAATTATAACACTTGCTAGTCCGCTGGTACTGAACGCATTCTCACCAATAGAAGTAACACTATTAGGAATTGCAACACTTGTTAAACGGTAGCAATCAGCAAATGCACCATAATCAATAGAAGTAACTCCGTTTGGAATATTCACACTTATTAAATAGCAATTATAGAACGCCATACTTGGAATTTCCGTTAACCCGGTTGTGCCGCCAAGGTCAAGAATGATTTTTGGCTTGTTTGCGTTTCCGTTGATTGCTTCCTTTATCGCAGTAAGGTCGTCCGCAGTGATTGTACCCGCAACGGTAACTGTGTGCTCTTCGCTGCTTTTAAAATTTTTGATTTCATCAATTGCGGCAGCGGCTGTCATTCCCCACTTTGCGTAGAGCGTGATGTTGCCGGTTACGGTGATTTTTGCTTTGTCGGAATAAGAAACGTCTCCGTCGGCGGATGTCGCCCAGCCTGCAAAGATGTAGCCTTCTTTTGTGAATGTGCTTTCCGGAAGCTCGATTTCCGTTCCTGATTCTGCGGTCTGCTGATTCATCTCGCCAGTTCCGCCGTTCGCGTCAAAAGTTACGGTGTAGGTTGCTTTTGGTGTTTCGGGATTTGTGCTTCCGCTGTCCGGGTTGCTTGGATTTGAAGGATTTTCTACAGGCGTTGTTACTTGTCCGCTGTCGTCGTCCGAGCCGCTGTCAGCTTCGGTCATGCAGCTTGTGCAAAGGAAAAGGCTAAGTGCAAGAATGCAGGCTACTGCCGCACGGGGGGGGTAGTGGAATGGAAGTTGATTTTCATTTTGTCTCCATGAAAAATAGATTTGTTGTATATCTATAATTATAGTGAGTTTATTTGAAATGACAACTTAAACGGCAAAAAAACTGAAAAAAGTTTGTTTTGTGTCATTCTCGCACTTGATTCCTTTGTCATTCCCGTGCAGCGACACGGGAATCTGTTGCAGGAGATTGCCGGATCGAGTCCGACAATGACAAGATCCTCCAGTCGAGCCGGAGGATGACAAGATGGACATGGTCAAGTGTTTTTTACTTCTTGTTTATGAACTTGCATTTCCAGCTGAACGGGATAGAGAACTTTGTAAGTCCGTCGCTGGTGATGCCCATTCTTACGCCCATGTCAAGGTCGCCCATGTTTTCTGGGAGAGCGAATGTTGCGTAAGGATAAACTGTTGTTGTGTATGCGTCGTCCCAGCCAATCATTGTTGCTTCTGTTACTGCGAGCGAAAGTGTTGTTGCTTCTGTTACAGCGTAGTTTGCAAGGAACTTTGCCTGGAACGGAATGCCTTTGTCGCCGTTGTCATCTTTCCAGTCGCTTGTCTTGTAGTCCTTGTCGATGTACTTGCTTGAAAGTCCTGAAACAACATCGGCGTAAAGTGAAAATCCAAGGTCTTTCATTTCATATCCTGCCGAGAATGTGAGCGCGTATTTTGTTTTCTCTGGAATGAAGTCTGTGTCGTTTGCGTTGTACACAAAGCCAAGGTTGAGCATCATATTCTGGATGCTGTTGATTCCAGCGAACACGCCGAATGTGCGGTCGTCGTTAGTTACGCTTTTTGCTGTTGCTCCGAAAGTTACAAGGTCTTTTGCCGCGTACTGCGCTCCAAAGTCAAGGCGGTATTTGTCATTGTTGTCGTATTCTGTGTTTCCTCTGATTCCGCCGGAAATTTTAAGACCTTCAACTGGGAGAGCTACAACTGCGAATCCGTTTTCAGCCATGCGTCCCCATTTTGGCGTGTCGTCTGCCGCTCCAAGGTAAGCTGCGTCTGTTGTGATTTTTGTAAAGAACTCGTTTCCAATTGCAAGTCCAATCTGCTTAAATGGTGAAAAGCGAACAAAGCCGCGGAGTCTTGTTGTGGATTCTTTTCCGTTGAGCTTAAGTCCGTAAGTTTCCATGCGGACTCTTCCGTCAAGTTTTTCAGAAGAGAAGTCGAGCTGAAGCCTGTTGTCCACGTGGGCTTCTTCGTTTTCAAATCCGTTGTCAAAGTCGCCGTTGTCTTTTACTTTTCTGTTGAACTCAAGGAAGTCTCCGTTTCCTGTGTTGTCGTCATTTGCTCCGAATGTGTTTGTGAGCGAAACTTTCTGCGCGAAAACTGATGCGCATACAAGAATTCCTGCAACGGATGCAGCCAAAAGTTTTTTCATAAGATAACTCCTATCTTAAAGATTTGCTTGTTGAAATCTGCAATGTTTTTTTCTTGCAGATTTTTTTTCTTTGCTGGCAGAAAAATAAATTTTCTATGTTTGATTTTTGTTAGCTTGAAATAAACTTTCAGTGAATTTGCGCTTACTGTTTTTTCATAAAAGATTATTAACCGAGTTTGCTTCGCAAACGTCGCGGGTCAAGCCGGATAATGACATAAGTGCAAGCTCAATAATGACAAACCTTATTCTTGTCATTGTCGGACTTGATCCGACAATCTTATGTTTAGTGATTGCTGACCGAGTTTTCTATAACAAACATCGTAGTGTCGATGTGCGGCAATGATATTAAATGTAAAAACAAAAAATCCCCGGTCGTCCGGGGATTTTTTTGTTGGGGCAGTGTTTCAGATTTTGTTTTTATTCCTGCTGCGCATTCTGCGGGCCTACTGCCATCAGTGTGCATTCGGTTATGTTTACAGCATGATCGCCAATGCGCTCAAGGTATTTTGCAATCATCAATGTGTTGAGAGCTTTTTCTCCGAATGCGCGGTCGTGCTTTGTTTTTCCAGACATCATGTCCAGAATGTCGTTTTTGATTTGTATAAAAAGGTCGTCCGCTTGGTCGTCAAGGTCTGCAATTTGCTTGGCAAGTTTTACATCTTGCTTGATAAAGCTTTCCACGCTGCCTGTAACCATGCGGATTATGCAGTCTGCCATTGCCGCAATGTGCGAGTTGAAGGCTTCAAATGGAATCTGTGTTTTCTTTATCAGTTCCGCAATGTCGCTTCCTTGGTCTCCGATTCTTTCCATGTCGGTGATTACTTTGATTGCCGCGCTTATTGTTCTAAGGTCGCTTGCTACCGGCTGCTGCTGCAAAAGAATTCTCATGCAAAGATTTTGAATTTCTTTTTCCATTATGTCTGTCTGCTTTTCCGCCTGAATTGCGCGCTCTCCAAGCTGAGTGTCTCCAAGGAGAAGCGACTGGGTTGCAAACGTTATGCAGTCTTCGCAAAGTGTTCCCATTTTTTTTAAGTCTTCGTGCAGTTCATTTAGCTGCAAGTTAAAGTTGTTTCTCATCTTTTTCCTCTTGTAGAAATTTCTGCTTTTCTGTTCTGAAAAAATATCAGCCGAATCTTCCCGTGATATAGTCTTCCGTTTTTTTGTTTTTTGGTGAGCTGAATATCTGCTCTGTCTGTCCGTATTCAATCACTTTTCCAAGCAGGAAGAATGCCGTTAAGTCGCTTACGCGGGTTGCCTGCTGCATATTGTGGGTTACAATTACAATTGTGTATTTGCTTTTTAACTCGGCGATTGTGTCTTCTATTTTGCTTGTGCTGATTGGATCTAGTGCGCTTGTTGGCTCATCCATCAAAAGCACTTCTGGTTCTATTGCAAGCGCACGGGCAATGCAAAGACGCTGCTGCTGTCCGCCGGAAAGTCCTAGCGCGCTTTTGTTCAGCCTGTCTTTTACTTCGTCCCAGATTGCCGCATCTGCAAGGGCTTTTTCAACAATGTTGTCCAAGTCGCTTTTGCGTTTTATTCCGTGTGTGCGCGGACCGTAAGCGATGTTGTCGTAAATGCTCATTGGAAACGGATTAGGCTTTTGGAATACCATTCCGACTTTTTTTCTGAGCAGGTTTACGTCTATGTTTTCAAAAATATTTTCATCGTCTATTAAAACTTTGCCTTCTGTTCTGCAGCCAACAACGAGGTCGTTCATTCTGTTGAAAGTTTTGAGCAGAGTTGATTTTCCGCAGCCGCTTGGTCCGATGAATGCTGTAACCATGTTCGCAGGAATTTCAAGGTTCACGTTATAAAGTGCCTGAAAATTTCCGTAGAATAAATTTAAGTCTTGGACTGATATTTTGGTTTTAGTCATTTTTGTTTTTCCTTGTGATTATTTTTTCAAGAAGAGAACTTAGCCAGTTCAGTATTAAAACTATGGCAAGAAGAATTACTGCTGTTGCGTAAGACTGGCCTGTTGCAAGCCCTTCGCTCCAAAGCGCATACAAGTGGACTGCGAGAGTTCTTCCGCTTTGCATTCCGCCTGCAATCCGTGCGACTGTTCCTGCTGTGTAAATTAAAGCTGCTGTTTCTCCAACGATGCGTCCTGTGCCCAAGACAATTCCCGCAATTATTCCTGGAACTGCGGAAGGCAGAACGATGCAGAATACTGTCCGTAGCTTTCCTGCTCCAAGTCCAAAGCTTCCTTCACGGTAGCTGTCGTTTACAGAAAGCAACGCTTCTTCTGTTGTGCGCACGATTACCGGGAGAATCATAATTGCAAGCGTGCAGCATCCGGCAAGCAGAGAAAATCCCCAGTGCAGAAAAGTTACGAAAAACAAAAATCCGAAAAGTCCGTACACGATTGAAGGAATGCCAGACAATGTTTCTGTTGCAAGCCTGATTGCCTTTACAATTTTGCTTCCGCGGTATGCGTATTCACTTAAATAGATTGCAGCTCCGATTCCAATTGGTACTGCTATTGCGAGCGTTATCGCTGTTGCTGAAAGAGTATTTATCAATGCCGGAAAAAGCGAGCTGTTTTCGCTTGTGTACTTTATGCTGAAAAGCGACAGGTTCAGATTTGGAATTCCTCTTGCAAGAATGTAGATTACGATTCCGCATGAAATTGCAATTGTAAAAATTCCGGCTCCAAGCACAAATGACTTTAGAACTTTTGACTGAAATGTTTGCGAAGTTTTCATCTGCTACTCCCATAAAAAATCAATGAGAAAGTTTCAACTTTCGATTTGAGTTTTTATGCAATTTCGCAACGTAGTGAGAAATTGCAGTTGATAAAAAAGTTTGCAACGCAAACTTTAAAAGATGAAAACTGACGACATTTTTGGTAGTTTTCATCTGCTACTCCTTTTTTTCTTTTAAGAGTGAAAAGCACAAGTTGATAATCAAAATGAAAATAAACAGAATTACAGAAGTTGCAATGAGAGCATCTCTGTGCAAGTCTGCGGCGTATCCCATTTCAAGAACAATATTTGCTGTGAGCGTTCTGATTCCTTTTACAAGGCTTCGTGGAAGAATCGCCTGGTTTCCTGCGACCATGATAACTGCCATTGTTTCTCCAACAGCACGTCCAACTCCAAGAATTATTCCAGCCATAATTCCGCTTTTTGCCGCCTTAAGCTCAACAAGAAAAATGCTGCGTTCTTTGCAAGCCCCTAATGCAAGAGAGCCTTCAAAGTAAAGTGAAGGCACTGCTCGTATTGAAGATTCGCTTACGCTTATTATTGTTGGAAGAATCATTATCGCAAGGACTATCGAAGCGGCAAGAATTGAAGTTCCGTTTCCGCCGAATGTATTTCTGATTGCAGGAACTATGACTGTAAGTCCGAAGAAACCGTAGACAACGGAAGGAATTCCCGCTAGAAGTTTTACGCCGCTTTCAAAAAAATTGTAGATCTGCTTTGGACAGTAGCGTGCAAGAAAAACCGCTGTAAAAAGTCCGAGCGGAACTCCCAAAATCAATGCGCCAAGCGTTACCGTAATCGAGCCTACAATCATCGGGAAAATTCCGTAGAGGTCAATGGAAGGTTTCCACTTTAAACCAAAGATGAAATTCTTCAGTCCGATTTTAAGCATGGCAGGAACGCCGTTTGCAAACAGAAAAATGCAGATTGTGATTGTGGCCGCAATTGAAACGCAAGCCGCCGCAAGAAAAACGAATCGCATTGTCTGTTCTATATATTTGTTTTTCATATTTTACTGCTTTTAAAAGAGTTGAATTGCAGCGCTTGTCCGAACTGGATTTGCACTGCAATTTTTTGTTTAAGCCATAAGGGTTATTTTACATCGCCCCATTTTGAAATTGTTCCGATGTACAAATCTTTGACTGACTGAATCGATGCGCTTTCTGTTGGGTTTTCCTTGTTGATAATTACCGCGATTCCGTCGATTGCAATTTTTGTTTCAAGCGCGCCTTTTGCCTTTTCGCTGTCTTTTAATTCGCGGCTTGCCATTCCGATTTCGCAGACACCGTTGAGCGCGCTGTTTACGCCGGTTGTACTGTCTGACATCTGGACTTCAATTTTGATTTCTGGATTCAGTTTTTCGTATGCTTCAGCAAGTTTTTCCATTACAGGAGTTACGCTTGAAGAACCTGCTACTGTGATTTTTCCTTTTTTGCCAGTTGCAATATACGCTGGATTTTGCACTGCGCTGATGTAGCCATTAGCTTCAACAATTGCCTGTCCGTCGCTTGAAAGAATGAAGCGGATAAAATCAGAAGCGTTTTCTGAAAGTCCAGTTTCTTTTGTTATGATATTGAACGGGCGGGAAATTTTATAAGTTCCGTTTTTGATAGTTGAAACGCTTGGAGACACGCCTTCAATTTTAAGCGGCTTTACAGTTTTGTTCAGCGAGCCGAGAGAAACATAACCGATTGCGTATTTGTTTCCTGCAACTGAAGTGAGCATTACTTCTGTGCTGTTTGTTATGTCAGCTTCCTCAGAAGTGAAGTCAACTTTTTTGCCTTCTGCGTTTTTCATTTCAATTCCGAAAAGCTCAACAAATGCTCCTCTTGTTCCGCTTCCTTCTTCGCGGCTTATAAGTACAACACTTTTCTTTCCGAAGTTTTTGTCTTTTTTAGGAGCGGCAAATAATGTTCCGCCTAAAACTGCCAATGCGATTGCGCTGACCACAGCATACATAGTCTTTTTCATAGTTCAAACCTCCGTTCGGTTTTTTGTTTTACGATGAAAAATCTAAAGCGGCTGTGTTTTTTGAAGGTTATTGAATTGTTAGAATTGTGTTAATTTTTAATAGAAGTGAATTTTATTTTTAATTGCCGCATTAACTTTTTGTGTTAACACGGTAAGTTTGCAACAGATTCCCGTGTCGATGCACGGGAATGACACTTAAATGGTTGAAATACACATTTAGGATTTTTAGGTCAAGCATGAAAATGACATAAAAAATATTTTTTATTCTGCGGAAAATCTTATTTCCTGCCAGAGCGCATCGTATTTTGAAAGGGCTTCGCCTACGTCCATTTTGAGTTCAACTTTTTCAAGTGTTTCAACTGGATACATTGGTTTTTTCTTTGTGTACTTTGCAGCTTCCTTGTTTATGTAAGCAGGAAATTTCAGAGCGTCGCAGAATTCCGCGTAGATTTCCGGGCGGTGGCTGAAGTCAATAAATTTCATTGCAAGATCATAGTGCTTGGCGTCTTTTAAAATTACCATTGAATCAAGGTATGCAGCAGAGCCGCATTCAGGAACAAAGAAATCAATTACTTCATCGTGCTTGTCTTCTGGAACTTCAGCAAATACGATTTCCGCATAGCCGTCGCAAACCCAAAAGTCTCCTGAAGCAAATGATTTTCCGTAGCCTTCCGCATCAAACTTTATAAGATTTGGGCGCCACTTGTTTATAATTAAATCTGCAGCTTCACGAAGCTCTTTGTCGTCTGTTGTGTTCAGCGAGTAGCCAAGGTGCTTTAACGCGCTTCCCATTGTAACTCTCATGTCGTCCATCATTGTCATGTGTCCGGCTAAATCTGTGCGTGAAAAAATATCGAATGACTTTTCATAGTCTTTTACTTTTGTTTTGTTTACAGAAATTCCAGAAGCTGCGAGGCAATATGGAACGCTCCAAGTCATGTCTGGATCATATCCGCTTGCTTTTTCAAGTGCTTCAGGATTTATATATTTTGAATTCGGGAACTGCGAGTGATCGATTTTCTGAACCATTCCCTGTTTTATCATAATTGAAGTGTAGTCTTGAGATGGAATTGTCAGGTCGTAGCCTTTTGCGCCGGCGCGGAGCTTTGCATACATCATTTCATTTGAATCAAAATAGTCAACTTTTACTTTGCAGTTGTATTCTTTCGCGAATTTTTCAAGAACTGAATCAGGCGTGTAATAGCTCCAGTTGTACAGGTTGAAAGTTTCTTTTTTTTCTTTTGAGCAGGAAGAAAAAATTGAAAGGACAAAAGCGGCCATGCTAAAAATAGCGACATTGAATTTCTTCATTTCAATATCCTTTGAACAGGCTTTTATTAGGTAAAAAAATCTGTTCATTAAAAAAGTAGAATTAGAACTTCATACGAAATTCTTTCCTGCTCATCTGGTTGATGGCAAGAAAGCATAGTCTACTGGAAAAAATCGAAATAGGGAAGTAATGTAAAACTAACTGAATTTAGTTTTTCTCATTCAGCGGAGATTTTTTCTTGTTGTATTCATAAAGCGAAAGCCCATCTTCATTTGCTCTGCGGATTTTTTTTATATAATTGCTTTGAGGGCAAAATGATTGTGCTTCATCTAAAAGTTTCTTGCATTTTTCAAACTGCTTGTTTTCAAATAAAAGCTGTGATAAAAAAATATCGGCAAAATATTTTTGCGCAGAAGTTGAAGCTTTTGCTTGCGCTTTTTCAAAATACGCAAGAGTTTTTTTCTTTGAGCCGCCTGCGATTTTTGGAGCAAAGTAATACCATTGTCCTATGTTTGTGAGCGCATAAGAAAAATTAGGATTTGCTTCCAATGCTTTTTCGTACAACGGTTTGACGCTCGCTCCGTATTTTAAAACATCGCCAATTGAATAGCCCATGTAACATGAAGTTACGTCTGCCTGCGTGCAGTAAAAATATTCATTTAAAAAAATGCCGTTGTTTTCTCTTATAAACTGCTCAATTTTTTCAAGCTGCTTTCCAAGTAATTCATGCTGGATTTTAGCTTGTCCCGGTTTTTCATAAAGATAATTGTATTTTTCCATTACAAAAAAATTTTCAAGAATGATTTTTTCCTGCTCATTGCATAAAGAAATTTTCCCTTCATTCTCTTTTGGAAAATTTTCTATTGCAAAAATAATTGAGTCCGTGTCGTTTTTATCATATACAGAAAGATTCATTCTCAAATTAAAAAAATCATCAATGAGAATTTTTGCATTTTCTGAAAGTTCCTGCGCTGTAAAAAATCCAACTGAAAATATCGCAAGAAGAACTGCAATAAATTTTTTCTTCAATAATATTTTTAGAATTTTATTCATATCTTAACGGGATTTTATACGTCTCCTCGTAAACTTTTTTCCAGGCGGAATAATTTTCATTCATCATAAATTCAATGTTTTCGTTTCTTGAAATTTCAGGGTTTGGAAAAATCGGCTTGCAAATATGAATTGTATATTCCTGCACAAAAAATCCGTCGCTGTCAACAATATCGCTGTCCTGCATCGTTATGAAAACTGGAAGAACCGCGGCGTTGTTTTTTACTGCAAGCGTGTATGCTCCTTTGCGCAACGGCTTTGGTTTTCTGTAGTTCCACCAAAGGCTCTGCTCCGGGTAAATCAAAATGTAGTTTCCGGCGGACAAAAGATTTTTTACAGCCAAAAGAAATTCGTTCATTGTTTTGCAGTTTGAACTTAAAGGAAGCGTGTTGCAGCTGCGCATTAATTTTCCATAGAATCCGGGAAAACTTGTGTAGTTTCCTTCTTTTATAATTCTGAAAAATTTTCCGTTTCTTTTTTGCTTTTTGATTTCATCGTAGACATATTGAATTGCAAAACTGTCCAGCGGATTAAAATGGTTGCACGTAATTATTGTGCCTCCGTTCAGCAGCTCAATATTTTCTTTTCCTTCAATTCCTTTGATTATAATTTGCTTTGTCTTTAGCATTTTGTTTAAGAATTTTCTTGCGGCATTGAATGCAAAGTATGATTTTATTTTGCTGGAAATTTTTTTCTGCTGGTAGTCAACTTCTCCCGGCTGAATTTGTCGTGATGGCGGATCGTCTTCAACGTCTTCTGCGAATCTTCCTTGCTTTTCGTATTCTGCGATTTTTGCAAGAATTCTTAAACGGTCTTGCGATTTTGGAATTGCAGAATTTTTTTCTTGAATTTTTTCTTCTCTTGATTTTTGTTCAAGAATCATTCTTCGCTTTAAAAAATTGTCCGGACGGTTTGTTTCTGATTCCGCAAGTTTTGCAAGCCGGTCAACAGATTCGTAGTCGTTCTTGCGCTGCCCGTCCGTGTAGTTTTTAAGCACTGAATTTATTTCTTCATAGAATGGAGTTTGCTTTGCGTAGTTCCAGAAAATTTCTGCAAACGGAACATCTTTAAAATGCCAAGGTTTTCCGACCATAAGATAGTGAATTATTTTTGCTGTTGCTTCTGAATATTTTATTTTTCCGTAAGTTTCAACATTCCAAGAATTTTCAATCCAAAAAACTTTGTCCTTGCAAATAAAATTCAGATAGTCTTCATCTTGCGTTACAACAAAAGAATATTCGTGCAGAAGCCTTATAAACTGATCGAGGATTTTTTGTTTTCTGAACTGCGCGCAATTTATAAGGAGCATTCCCGCATTGAAATATTTGTTGCGGTCAAGTCCGATGCACTTTTCAACATAAGTTCCGTAGACATCAGTTTGAACCATTGCCTGCTCATTGCAAGCTCCAACGTAGTTTTCTCCAATGTCCTGGTTGTAAAGTTCAGAAACATCGCCAAGCACAATCATGTCGCTGTCAAGATAAAGAGCCTTGTCTATCTCCGGGAACATTTCTGAAATAAAAAGCCTGTAATATGTTGTCTTTGAATAATAGTCGCGGATTGGAAGCCTGTAGCTGATTGACTTTAAATAATTTGTAACGTCATCAAAATGAACTTTAAAATTTTCGTTTGCAAGTTTTATTACTTTTTGCTTTTTATCTTTGCTGATTTTTGTGCATAGAATGTGAATGTCATAAAAAAATTCTTTTGATGCGTTTGCAATCAGTGAATTTATAGTAACTGCCGTGAACTTTACAAAATTTTCATCGCAGGCAAAAAATACAGGAATTGTTTTGTTTTTATTCATGGAATTCTCTCTTAAATTTTTCTTTTAAGTAAATGTATTCAAATAATATATCATCAAATTGAAAATACTTGAAAACTTTATGAACATTGGTTACGTCCCACTGCTTTATATTTGCAATGTGCGGAAACGGAAAATAAAAAAGCCGCTGTGAAAAATGACGGAGCACTGTCCATTTGTGCAGAAATTTCTGGTCATTGAATTTTTGTGCTATAAGTTTCTTTTTTGTTGTGCTTCTTATAAGCGCGCTTTGATCTGCAAAGATAAGTTTTTTTGTCTTTATCAACTCGCGGGATTTTTTGAAGATTTCAGTTTCTCTGCAAAGCTCCATATTAAATAGAAGAACTCCAGCGTTTATATAGCGCGGATTTATTAAATATTTTCCGTAGTGGTCATTCGCCGCTGCATATTCAACATTTGAAACATCGATATTGTAAAGCAAAGTTATATCCCGGTTTGCAAGAATGTCCGCATCAAGATAAAGAAACTTTGAAGGCATTCCGGGAACTAAATCTGCAAAAAGGCGAAGCAAAGTGTAAGGAGAGCAATAGCATTGCTCGTTCGGGCAGCCGCGGAATTCTTTGTTGTATAAATCTGTTACATCGATTTTTTCTATTGAATTTTCTGCGTTGTATTCTTTTATTACATTTTCAAGAAATGAAATTTGCGCGGAAGAAATAGGCTTGTAGTTTTCATTCAAATCCTGCAAGTCCATTGTGTAGACAAAAAATTTAAATGGTTCTTTTTTTTCTGTGCGCTTTAAAATAGAAAGAGAGCAGGTGAGTATGCCGTCAAAAACTTTGCTGTTTCCGCAGAAAAGAATATTAATCATTTTTTATCCTTACTATAATAGGATACAAAATTCCTTCTAAAGTTGCATTTATTTTTGGCTTTCTTTTTTTATGTATTTTATGACTTCCACGTTGTTCAGTTTTGCTCTTTCTGTCATTGCTGAAAAAATTTTATTTCTAAGGTCTTCACGCTGCTCTTTTATAGAAAGATTTTTGTCTGCAAAAAAAGGTCCGTCAACATAAGTTGTAATTTTGGGCGTTTTAGAAAATTTCCGCTTTGTATAGACATTTGTAAAGCAAAAAGACGGAACTTCGTATTGAACCGGATAACGGAATGAAAGGAAAGTGAACGGCCTGATTTTTGTGTAGAACGGCCAGATATGTGCTTCCGGGTAAATTGCAACCGCGCAGTTTTGCCTGACTCTTGTTTCAATGCAATGCAGAAAATTTTTTGTTGAATTAATGTCGTCCGGCAAAGGAATTGCTCCAAGGCTTGGCGTTATTGCTCCAAGCACCGGCATGGAAATATTGTTCGGGTGGACAATTACAAAGACGCTTTTTGGAAAAGAAACAAATGTGGGAATAAGCGCGTCGCACATATTGTGTGTGTGGTTTCCGTATAGAAAAAAAGATTTTCCTTTTGCAAGCTTTATGACTTTTCTGTTTACGATTTTATGGTGCCATTTGATTTTTAAATACAAAGTTGCAATTGGAAGCGCAATCATTCTGTACCAAAAAAAGCGCGTAAATTTTTTCCAGAGCGAATTGTAAACGTAAATATAGTTTTTTCCGATTTTGCGTGGCTTGATATTGTCAAATGCAAATTCATCGTTAAGCTCATCGCTGTAGTAAATCACGTTGTGCTTGAGTTTCATGCTTTTATTTTACCAAAGAAAATGAGGCTCTTGCAATTTAGAAAAACATTAACTGCCAAAATGTAATATTATTTTCGTTACGACTGTATAGGAAAATCCTGTACGGCACTAAACACTTTGCTGACTGTCGAAAAAGATTTTATTGACCGTACAAAAAGATTTTACTGACCGACGGTCAACATTTTACTGACCGTACAAAAAGATAATTCTATCCGTACAAAAATAGTTTAAGAAAAAGCAAATAGCAATGTTGTTGAGTAATTTTTTAAGTTCGTTTATAGTATTTTTGTTTTGCGGGATTTTTTTTCCGCGGAATTTTTTGGAGGAAATAGCATGAAAAAAATTTCAAAAGTTTTAGCTGTGTCTTTGGCTTTTATTGCTGCCGGCACATTTCTTTGTTCTGCAAAAAAACAAAAGCAGATAAAAATCGGCGTAATTCAGCTTGTTGAGCATCCAGCTTTGGACGCTTCTTACAAAGGCTTTGTTGACGGACTTAAAGATGCTGGCTATGTTGACGGCGTGAATATTAAGATTGACTATGAAAATGCCCAGGGCGAGCAGTCAAACTGTGTTACAATCGCAGACAAGCTTGTTTCAAAACGCAGCAATTTGATTTTCGCAATCGCAACTCCTGCAGCTCAGGCAGTCGCAAATAAAACTTCAACAATTCCAGTTCTTGTTACAGCTGTTACAGATCCAAAAACAGCCGGTCTTGTTGAGTCAAACAAAATGCCTGGAACAAATGTAAGCGGAACTTCTGACCTTACGCCGGTTGCCGCTCAGATTGACCTTCTTAAAAAAATTGTTCCTTCTGCAAAAAAAGTCGGACTTTTGTATTGCTCAAGCGAAGAAAATTCAAGGTTTCAGATTAACATTGCAAAAGAGGCTTGCAAGAGCGCAGGGCTTTCTTTCGTTGATGCGACAGTTTCAAATACAAATGAAGTTCAGCAGGTTGTCCAGAGCCTTGTTGGAAAAGTTGACGCAATCTACTGTCCAACAGACAACATGATTGCAAGCTCAATGGCTACAGTTTCGCTCGTTACAACAGAAGCAAAAATTCCTGTGATCTGCGGAGAAAGCGGAATGTGCCAGTCTGGCGGACTTGCAACTTACGGAATCAATTACTATGAGCTTGGAAAACAGACTGCAAAGATGGCTGTTGAAATTTTTGCAAACGGAAAAAAGCCTGCTCAAATGCCGATTCAGTATTTGGATAAATGCGACTTTATGTATAACAAGGAAGTTGCTGATGCTATTGGAGTAAAAATTCCAGCTGACTTGATTAAATAGGTTTAAGTTTAAATTTAACTGTCATTATCGGGATAACATTTTTGTCATTCCCGTGCAATGACAGTTAAATAAAATTTTATAGAAAAAAAATGACACGGCGCAAAAAATCTGATATACTCTTTGAGTTATGTTTGAGACTTTTTTAGATTTTTTAGTGCCGTTTTCAGGCGCAATGCTGGGAGCTGTTTCTCAAGGCGTGCTTTGGGGAATAATGGCTCTTGGCGTTTACATCACATTTAAAATCCTTGATTTTGCCGATATGACTGTGGACGGAAGCTTTGCTTTGGGCGGTTGCGTCTGTGCTCTTCTTATTGTCCGCGGCGTAAATCCTTTGCTTGCAGTTTTTGTGGCTACGGTTGCAGGAAGCATTGCGGGGCTTGTAACTGGCTTTCTTACGACTAAATTCAAGATACCTGGAATTCTTGCAGGAATCTTGGTTCAGCTTGCTCTTTATTCAATAAACCTTCATGTTCTTGGCGGACCGAATCAGCCTTTGACAAGAGTCCACACAACTATCATGGACTGGATTAACAAAGCTTTTAATTTGTCAGAATTTTTCCCTTACAGCGCGACTTCTGTTTCAAGCCTTATTACTGGAATTATTTTTACTGGAGCTGCAATTGCAATTTTGTACTGGTTCTTTGGAACAGAACTTGGAAGCGCAATCCGTTCAACTGGAGACAATGCCGCAATGAGCCGTGCGCAGGGAATCAACACTGATTCAATGCAGATTCTGGCTCTTATGATTGCAAACGCGCTTGTTGCCATGAGCGGTTCTCTTGTAATGCAGCAGCAGAGGTTCGGAGATGTAAGCATGGGAATTGGAACAATCGTAATTGGACTTGCTTCTATAATTATTGGCGAAGTTATTTTTGGAAAGCGGTTTGGATTTTGGTGGAGCTTGCTTTCTGTTGTGTTCGGTTCTGTAATTTACCGCTTGATTATCGCGCTTGTTCTTCAGCTTGGAATGAAAACTCAGGACTTAAAGCTTCTTTCTGCTGTTGTAGTTGCAATTGCGCTTTCTGTTCCTGTATTGAAGCAAAAGGCCGCGCGCTGCAAGAAAATTTCCGTGGAGGCTAAAAATGCTTGAAGTAAAACACGTTTCAAAAACTTTTAATCCCGGAGCAATAACAGAGCGCAAAGCTTTAAAAGATATAAGCTTAACTTTAAATGACGGAGATTTTGTTACTGTAATTGGCGGAAACGGAGCTGGAAAATCAACCTTGCTTAACTTGATTGCCGGCGTACATGAATGCGATTCGGGCTCGATTATTCTTGATGGTGAAGACATTACACGTCAAAAGGAACACATACGTGCGAAATATCTTGGACGTGTTTTTCAGGATCCGATGAGAGGAACCGCCGCTACTATGGAAATTCAGGAAAATCTTGCGCTTGCTTTGCGCCGTGGAAAAAAACGCGGACTTAAGTGGGGCGTTACTTCTGCTGAACAGGAAGAATTTAAAAAGCAGCTTTCACTTTTGGAGCTTGGCCTTGAAAACCGCATGACTTCAAAAGTCGGGCTTCTTTCCGGCGGACAAAGACAGGCTCTTACACTTTTGATGGCGACATTGCAAAAACCAAAGCTTCTTTTGCTTGATGAGCATACGGCGGCGCTTGATCCAAAGACTGCGCATAAAGTTCTTGAACTTACCCAGCATTTTGTTGAGCGCGACCACCTTACAACTTTTATGGTAACTCACAACATGAAGCACGCCATTCATTACGGCAACCGCCTTATCATGATGCTTGACGGACACATTGTTTACGATGTTTCCGGGGAAGAAAAAAAGAACCTTCAGGTTGCTGACTTGCTCCAGAAGTTCCAGACTGCGAGCGGCGGCGATACGGATTCAATTTCTGACAGAATGATTTTGAGCCAGTGAGGAATTTATGGTTTGCAACTTTAAAACAAAAGGCGTTTGCGCGACAAATATAAAATTCGAGCTTGACGGAAATGTTGTGCACGGAATTGAATTTACAAATGGCTGCGACGGAAACTTAAAGGCGATTTCAAGAATTCTTGACGGAACAACTGTTGAATTTATCCAGGAAAAGTGCCGCGGGAATTTGTGCCGCTCAAAAGGAACTTCATGCGCAGACCAGCTTGCAATTGCAGTTCAAGAAGCTTTTGACAAAGCAAATAAAAACTAAACATAAACTGTCATTACTAGGCTAAACGCTTGTCATTCTCGTCGTGCTAAATAATTTCCATTCCTATATTAAATAAACAATTGGCATTCTTGTATTAAATAAGCAATTGTCATTCCCCGACTTGATCGGGGAATCTATTAAAATTTTTTCAATATATTCCCGTGTCAACGTCCGCATTGTGGCGAACTGCACGGGAATAACATTTGTTCATGCTATTTGAACTTTTATTTTACAGCTCCAAGAATTCCAGAAACAAATCTTTTTTGCTGTGTAAAGAAAAGCACAACAGTTGGAATTGTCATAATGCACAGGCTTAGCATCAAAAGTCCGTAGTCAGTTGTGTAGCCTGCTGTAAGTCCTGAGACCAAAAGCGGCAGTGTCTGCATTTCTTGGCTTTGCATGACAATCAACGGCCACATATAGTTGTTCCAGTTGTTCATGAAAGTTACAATTGCCGCCGCTGCAAAAGTTGGCGCCATAATCGGAAGATAAATTTTCAGGTAGATTGAAAATTCACCAAGTCCGTCAACTCTTGCTGCCTGAATTGTTTCAAGCGGAAACGTTACCGAATTCTGCCTGAAAAAGAAAATCAAAAACGCAGTTGAAACAGTAGGCAAAATGAATCCGAGCGTGGAATTCATAAGGTGCATTACGCTGAACATTTTAAACAATGGAACCATAATCGAAGCGAAAGGAATCATCATTGAAATCAGCAGAATGTTCATGAGCGTGTCTTTTCCCTTGTCTCTAAAAATCTGAAATCCGTAGCCTGCAAGCGAGCATACAAAAATGCTGAGCACAGTTCCGCAGACAGTTGTGCGCAGTGAGTTCCAAAACGCGCGTCCAATTTTTACAGTCGAAAGCATTGTCTTTATGTTTTCAAAAAGATTTGCACCCGGAACAACTCTTCCTGTAATTACATCTGCGCTTGTGTTTGTCGCGCCGCAAAGCATCCAGTAAAATGGAAATATTGAAAAGAAGCAAACTGTTATTATAAAAACGTATTTTAATACTTCTGTTATGTGTCCTGATTTTTTCATTTTTCCTTCCTGTCAGCAAGAATAATCTGAATGAACGAAAGCAGCGCAACAATTATAAGAATCGCGTAAGAAACTGCCGCTGCATATCCAAACTGCGGATTGTACTTGAACGACAAATCATAAATGTACTGTGAAATTGTGATTGTCGCGTTTCCAGGTCCGCCGCCAGTCAAATTCTTTACTTCATCAAAAAGCTGCAATGTTCCGTTTGTTGACATGATTGCCGTAAGAAGAACAACAGGCTTTAACTGCGGAAGTGTTATTTTAAAGAACGTTTGAACTGTTGAAGCTCCGTCAATTCTTGCAGCTTCATAAATGCTGTATTCAATTCCCTGAAGTCCCGCAAGAAAAAACACAGTGTTGTAGCCAGTCCATCTCCAGGTAATCGTAAAAATTACAATAACTTTTGCCCACACAGGATGAGTGAGCCAGTTTATTGGCTGCGAGATAAAGTGATGGTTCAAAAGCAAAACGTTTACAAGTCCGTCCAGCGCAAAAAGAGATTTAAAGATAAGGGCAGAAGCTACGAGCGAAGTTGCGCACGGAAGAAAAATTATAGTTCTAAAAAGCCCTTTGAACTTAAGTTTTTTGTCATTAAGAATGCAAGCTAGAATAATGGCGATAAAAAGCATTATTGGAACTTGAAAGGCAAAATATATAATTACGTTTTTCAGAGAAGCGATAAATTTCTCATCCTGAAAAAGCCTGACATAGTTTTTAATTCCGCAGAAACTTAAATTGTTTCCAACTCCAGACTGAAGCGAAAGAATAAAAGCCCTGACCATCGGAATAAAGCTAAAAAGAAAAATCAAAAGAGAAGCGGGAGCTACAAAATACCAGCCGGCAATTTTGTATTTGCGCTCAAGCGATTTACTTTTCATATTTGCACCTCTGAAAAAATAAAGCCGCAAGACAAGAGTGTTTTGAAACTTGCTTCTGTCCTGCGGCTGGCTTTGTCAATTAAAGGCCCATAAGGAACTTAACTTGCTTTTCAGCTTCTTCTATTCCCTGGTCAACAGTTTTCTTTCCTGTAAGGATGTCGCTTATAACAACACCAATCGCGTCTCTTGCTTCGTAGTTGTAAACTCCGTATTTTACCTGAGGAATTTTTCCGGCGTAGTCAACAATGTCCTTGTAGATTTTCTGGCCTGCAAAGAAATCGTTTGGCTGGTCATAAACAGAAGTTTTTGAAGCAGGAAGCCAAGTTGCAATTGCTCCGGAAGTTGGAAGAATTGTTTCGTAAAGCTCTGTGCTTCCGGCAAAAGTCTTGTTCAAGAAGTCGCAGGCAATTTCAGCATTCTTTGAGCTTTTCATAACCATCCAGCTTGAGCCGCCCTGGTTTGAATAGTTTGTTGCGCTTGGAATGTTGTCGAGTCTTGGTGTGTTTACAACTGCCCACAAGCCTTTCTGCGCCGGCTGATTTGTTATTGAGCCTGCAATCCAGCATCCGTTGATTGTCGCCGCAACCGAGCTGTTCTGAATGCTTGCAATGTATGCGTTCCAGTCAGAAACTGTAATGCAAACGCCTTCCTTTATCATTTCTGAATAAACTGAAACAGCTTCTTTAAGAGCTTCGTTTCCGACCATATAAGGATTTCCGCTTTCATCAAAAACCCATTTTCCCGCGCTCTGAAGCATAATGAAAATACAGTCAGGCTCTGTTCCTACATAAGAAAGAAGCGGAACACCTGCTTTTGCCTTTACAATTTTTCCAAGCTCAAGGAACTGTCTCCAGGTTATGTCGTTGAAGTCAGAAGGCTTGAGACCGGCTTTTTCAAGAATGTCAGTTCTAATAAATGTTGCTGTTGCTCCGTTGTCAAATGGAACTGAATAATGCTTGCCTTTGAATTCACCGTAGCCAACCTTGAACTGCGCGAACTGGCTTAAGTCAACTTTTTCATCCAAAGGATAAAATGCGTTAGGATAGTTTGATAAGTTTTTCTGCATTGCTGTGTCCTGGCAAAGAATAATGTCAGGAAGCGATTTTGTGTCATTTGCTGAAAGTGAAGTGATAAGTTTCTGCTGCAAGTCTGCCCAAGGAGTTTCAACAACATTTACTTTAACATCTGGATGCTCTCTCTGATATATTTCAGCAGCTGTGTTCATTGCGTAAATATTGAACTGCGGATCCCAGCACCAGACTGTAAGCTGCTTTTCCTGCTCAGCCTTGCTGCATCCTCCCATGAAAAATAATCCAGCTGAAACAACAGCCGCGGTCATAATCTTAGAAACCAATTTCATACAAATTCCTCCTAGTGATGAAATAATATTCACTGTGTTAACGTTAACGAGATTAATTATAGGAGCACGAAATTTAATCTGTCAAATTTTCTAATACCAAAATGAGCAACAGTTGCGCATCCGTTGTTCCGCCAAGTTGCATTTATAAGATTCTGATTTACAATCGGCATTGTTGAGAAAAACACATTTTAGCTTGAGGTGAACAATGAAACGAGTTTGGAAAAACCCAGAGATACAATCCATGAACAGGCTGCCAATGAGAAGCCCGCTTATTCCTTATGAGTCATCGCAAAAGTCGCAGCTTGAAGTTGCCATAGGTCCTGAATCCTGTGAAGTGCCTTCAAGCGCATTCTTCAAAAGCTTAGACGGCGAATGGGACTTCTGCTTTTTTAATTCCCCGGAATCTGCGCCGGACGAAAAGACTGAGTGGCAAAAGATAAAAGTGCCTCTTTCCTGGACAATGCAGGGATTCAGCTCTCCGCATTACACGAACGTCCAGATGCCGTTTGACTGCGTGCCTCCGTTTGTGCCGGAAGAAAATCCCACAGGCTATTACAGGCTGAATGTAAGCTTGCCCGAAGAATGGAACGGCCGCCGCATAGTTCTTCATATAGGCTCTGCGGAAAGCGTCGCAATTGTCTATGTGAATGGAACTGAAGCCGGAGTTTCAAAAGACACTAGGCTTCCTTGCGAATTCGACATCACAGAATTCATAAAAGGCTCGTCCGCAGAAATTGTTATAAAGGTTGTGCGCTGGTCAGATGCTTCCTATGTTGAAGACCAGGATCAGTGGTGGTTCGGCGGAATCCACAGAAGCGTCTACCTTTACTCAACTGAAAATGTTTTCATTCAGGATGCTAAGGCGTTGACATACATTGACTTTTCAGGTGAAGCACCAAAGGGCATAATTCCGCTTGAAGTCTCTCTTGCAACTTCGGAAGCTAAATACAAGACACAGACAGATGCAGACCTTATGCAGTTTGATATGGAATACAAAGTCTGCCGTCTTGAAGGAACTCCCTCAAGAGGAATCCCCGGAAAAGAAGTTGCGTCAGGAAAAATTCCGTGCAGCCTCGATATTCGCAACACCCTTTCACTTGCAAAGAAAGACATTTCAATTGAAAATCCCGCTCTTTGGACTAACGAAACTCCATCGCTCTATCTTGTAACTGTAAGCCTTCTTGAAAAGGACGGAAGGCACATCGAAAGCTCTTCGTTTACAGTTGGCTTTAAGTCCGTGGAAATAAAGAAGCGCGAGCTTCTGTTCAACTCCAAGAAAGTCTACATCCACGGAGTAAACCGCCACGAGCACAACGAGTCCAATGCCAAAACCCTTTCCACTGCTGAAATGGTTCACGACATAAAGACGCTCAAAAAGTACAACTTCAACGCTGTGCGCACCTGCCACTACCCGGACGATGAACGCTGGTACGAGCTTTGCGACCGCTACGGAATCTATATTCTTGACGAAGCGAACATCGAAAACCACGCCTACTACGATGTTATGAGCCGCAGCGAGGAATGGCTTAATTCCTATATCCAGAGAGTGCAGCGAATGGCAATCCGCGACAAGAACCACGCCTGCATCTTCGGCTGGTCTTTAGGAAACGAAAGCGGCAATGGTCAGAACCACTATGCGACTGCTGCCTGGCTTCGCGGCTACGACACAACCCGCATTGTGCATTACGAAGGCTTTGTTCGTCCAGAGATTCATCAGGGAGACTTCACTCTTGACTGCCTTGCAAACGGAAAAGAGCTTACCGACCTGATTGCCCCGATGTATCCTAGCATCGACTTGATTGTAGACTATGCCACAAAGCGCGACGACTGGCGGCCTTTAATCATGTGCGAATATTCACACGCAATGGGAAACGCAAACGGAAGCCTTGCGGACTACTGGAAAGCAATCGAGTCAACACACGGACTGCAGGGAGGCTTTATCTGGGACTGGATAGATCAGGGAATAGCAGCCTATACCCCGGAAGGAAAACCCGGTGAAAGCAAGGGCGGAAAATACTGGAAGTACGGGGGCGACTTTGGAGACAGCCCTTGCGACTATGACTTCTGCCTTAACGGACTTAACTTCCCGGATCAGACACCTAAGCCTGCGATGGAAGAATGCCGCCGCCTGTTTGCCCCGGTGCGCCTTAGTGCTGTTCATGCCGCGCAGGGAATCTTTGAAGTTAAAAGCAAGGCGTGCTTTGTTCCGCTAGACTTCTTAAGCCTAAAGTGGTCATGCCTTGTAGACGGAACTGCAAAAGCATCCGGCGAGATTCCGCTTAAAGGACTTCTCCCCGGCGAAACAATGCGCATTGAGATTCCTAAAGTGAATGAATGCGTCCTTAATGCAGACAGCCGCTCTGAAATAGTATTCCATGCCGATTTCGTTTACGCTGAACAGACACCTTGGGCAGCAAAAGGCGAGCTATGCAGTTCTGACGAGGAGCTGATTTGCGCAGGCCAGACTTGCTTTATAGACAGCGCGGACTGCGTTTCCCAGGAAGCTGAGCAGTTTGCCTTGTGCCTAGAGCCTACAGTGTTCCATGCCTACACCGAAAACGAAGGAATAAAGGCGCTCTATGATAAAGTTGACGATGACAACATTCCCGGATGCTTTGTCGGAAAGCCTACAAAGCCCTGGATGGACAGCGCGCTTGACAAGTCCCATGGAGCAAAAGATTCGCATGGCGTGTTCCACATAGTTTCAGAAAAGGACGGAAACGTGTTCGACTTTGGAACTTGCTCTTGCGCAACAAAGAAAGCATGGCAGGGAAGCTCTTCGTTCATGGAAATATGCGCTGACTTCAGCCTAAACAGCACAGTGCCGGAATATCCGCGCGTTGGTCTTAAAGCTTCTGTTGGCGGCGTATTCACAAAGGCAAAATGGTACGGATGTGGTCCTCACGAATGCTACAGCGACAGAAAATATTCCGCGCTTAAAGGCTTGCACGAAATGGACATAAAAGACCTTGAAGTGCCTTACATCGTTCCGCAGGAAAACGGACTAAGGTGCGGCGTAAAGTACCTTGAGCTTTCTGGAGGAGGAAAGACACTGCACATACAGTCTGACACAGAATTCAGCTTTAGCCTCTTGCCGTACACAGCACAGGACTTGTACAAGTGCCGCCACACAAGCGAGCTGGTTGACTTGTCCAAAGGAAGCAAAGGCAAGTGGATTCTAGCAATAGACGCTGCCCACCGCGGAGTAGGAACAGGAGCTTGCGGCCCGGACACACTTGAACAGTACCGCGTCCGTCCCGGCACTTACAAACTGAACCTAAGAATCTGGTAACTGTGTTGTTGCTGACTGGATAATCCCATAAAACAGATTCCCGTGTCGTGGCACGGGAATGACATGGGAGCGTAAAGTATTATGTATGATGTCATTGTCGGGCATAGACCCGGCAATCTCACCTCGACGACTGTCATTGTCGGGCATATCATTTAACGTGTCATTGTCAGACTTGATCCGACAATCTCATGTGTGGAGATTTCCTGATCACGCTGGGCAATGACACGGAATAAGTGCGGGAATGACAAATGCTTGCCATTCCCCAGTTTGACTGGGGAATCCCCTGCAACAGAGTTTCGGGGCAATCCCTAGGATGACAAAGCGTAATCATTTATTATATTTTGTTTGCGTGTATGGAATACCTATGTTATAATTCTTAGCGTGAAGAGAAAGAAAGTCAGCTTGAACAGCGCAGTAATAATAATCTCGAAAATCTGCCCGTGCAGGAATTCCTCCTTTTGGAGTATCCTCACGGGCTGTTTTATTTAAGGGACGTAACAGCCCCGCATTTTCGCCAAACCAAAGGAGGTTTTAATGGCTAAAAAGTATGTCTGGAGCATTGTGCTCAGACCCAACCCGTTTACACAGGACAATGACCGCGACCAGCTTGCGGACGTTGTGCCTGCCGCGACAAAGCGCGACGAGGACATTGCGGACGCAATTGTTGCAGAAGGAAGCGAAATCAAGAAGGAGACAATCCTGAACATCCTTTCGCTTAGGAACAAAAAAGTCTTTGAGTATGCTCTTTCCGGCTGCACTTACTCAAACGAAGTAGGAAGCCTTGCGCCAAGGGTTTCTGGAGTATTCGAGGACATAAACTCCGTGTTCGACCCTGCGCTGCACAAGTGCTCGTTCGACATTATGCCTTCTGCCAGTCTGCGCGCTGAAACTTCAAAAATCAGCGTAAAAGTAACTGGATGCAAGGATTCAGGAGGAGCTGTAATCGGAGCTGTTACCAACACTCTAACAGGCAGCAAGGATGGCACGGTTCAGATTGGAGACGATGTCATCATCGAAGGTGAAAAAATCAAAATCCAAGACGAAGCCGACACCGAGCAGGGAGTATTCTTTGTGGACATGGAAGGCAAGGAACACCGTGTAACACGTAAGCTCACCGCAAACAAGCCGTCCCAGCTCATAGCCCGCGTTCCGTCAAGCGTAGCAGAAGGCAATGTTTCACTCATAATCAGAACAAGGTATACAGGAAGCAGTGTAAATATCTTAAAGAATTTACGTGAACTCCGATATGCCTATGAACTGAAAGCCGTAAAGGCGTAGCAGTTTAAGTCTAACAATTCTCTATGCACTGTTCATAGCGACCTACTATGGACTGTGCATAGCGTTCGCTATGGAGTATCCATAGAGCACTCTATGAGGTGTCCGTAGTGGACGCTATGGAGTGTCCATAGAGAGCTACTATAGACACTCCATAGAAATCACTATCTTTTTATAATATCCCAAATTTGCCATTCACTCTCTTTATGCTTATCTTTTTAGTAATACCCACCATATTAACTAAGGAGGAATACTATGAAACTGATGTTCATTTTTATCGCTCTGACTTTTACAGGCTCACTTGGCTTTTCACAGAATTATCCGGCCGCAGAGCAGACCACGCCCGACGAAATGGGCTGGATGCAAGGCTTTCCGCCTCCGCAGGAAAAAACGCTTCACGCTTCGGACGGCTCGTTCTTTGAATTTCCGGCTTTGCGCTACAGCGTGAACCACATGAGGGAATTTTTCCCTACGCGGAATGTCTCATCAGGCAACGGCAAAAAATACCAATTAAAGACAAAACTTGACCCGGCAATCGGAAACGTAGTTTTTACGCCGTGGGATTCAGACAAGACTATGACTTTTGAAGAGTCGCTTGGCGCAAACTACACCGACGGAATCATCGTCATGCACAAGGGGAAAATCGTCTATGAAAAATATCCTGCAGGCTTAAAACCGGACGGACTTCACGCGGCAATGTCGGTGAGCAAGTCGTTTACAGGAACAATAGCTTCGATTCTTGTGGCGGAAGGAAAACTTGAGCCGTCAAAGAAAGTCGTTGAATACATTCCAGAGCTTAAAGATTCAGGATTTGCAGACGCGACTGTTCAAGAGGTTATGGACATGACGACCGCGATTAAATACAGCGAGGACTATAACGACCCGAACGCGGAAATCTGGGCGTACTCGGCGGCAGGAAACGTTTTCCGCCCGGCAAACTACAAAGGTCCGCAGAATTACTACGAATATCTTGCAACGGTAAAAAAACTTTCAGATGAAGAACACGGAGACGCTTTCGGCTACAGAACCGTGAACACCGAACTTCTTGCATGGATTTGCTCGCGCGTAACAGGGCAGGGGCTGGCTGATATGGTTTCAGAAATGATTTGGAAGCCACTTGGCGCGCATTACGACGGCTATTATCAGGTTGACCCGTCTGGAATCGCTTTTGCAGGCGGCGGCTTTGACTTGAATCTAAGGGACATGGCGGCTTTCGGCGAGATGATGAGAAACGGCGGAAGGCTGAATGGCAAGCAAGTAATCCCTGAAATAGCAGTAAACGATATTTCAGTTGGAGGAACTTCCGATGAATACAAGGCTGCGTTTGCAAAAGGCGGCTATCCAAAATTGCAAGGCTGGAGCTATCACAATATGTGGTGGATTACGAACAACTCGCACGGAGCGTACATGGCGCGCGGCGTTCACGGCCAGGCAATCTACATCGACCCGGCGGCTCAAATGGTGATTGCGCGCTTTGCCTCAACTTACTACGCGTCAAACAAGTACATCGACCCGCTTTCAATTCCTGCTTACGAGGCTGTCGCGGAATATCTTTTGAACAAGTAGACTGTTTGTCATCATCTTGTTTAGCACTATGTCATTCCCCAGCTTGACTGGGGGGGCTGTCTAAAAAAAGGGGCATCCCGCTTGGGATGCCCTGTTTGTTTAATCATGCCATGGAGATGTCTAATAAGTTCTAAGTGTCATTGTCATTCCTGTGCTACGACACTTGTCATTCCCCGACTTGATCGGGGAATCTAGCATCACTCAGATCGCCGGATCGAGTCCGGCAATGACAGGCTGTTAAGTCATTTCCATGTTAAATATCATGCCATTTGTTGCGCTTACTTCAGGTTGACCATGCTCTTGTCGTAGTCCGTCGGCGGAACATAGCCCATCAAGGTCATAATTGTTGCAGGCCAAGATGAGATTCCAAGTCCGTCGTTGAGCTTGGTGTTGTCGTATTCGCCTTTGTATTCAGGGTCAAAGATGATTCCCGGTACTGGGTTGAGCGAGTGCGATGTCTTTGCCTTTGGCTCTCCGTCCTTGTCCTTCTTTACGCTGCCGTCCTTTGCGTGCTCGTACATATCGTCGGAGTTTCCGTGGTCAGCTGTGATGCACATAATTCCGCCGGCTTCTTCAATTGCCGCCTTAAGGCGACCAAGCTGAAGGTCCATTCCTTCCATTGAGCAGACTACCGCGTTGAATACGCCTGTGTGTCCGACCATGTCGCCGTTCGGGTAGTTCAGTCTGATGTGGTCGTATTTGCCGCTCTTGATTGCCTCAATAACCTTGTCGGTGATTTCAGCGCATTTCATCCAAGGACGCTGCTCGAACGGAACAACATCGCTTGGAACTTCAACATAGTCCTCAAGCTTCTCATCGAACTTGCCCTGCTTGTTTCCGTTGAAGAAGTATGTAACGTGTCCGTACTTCTGTGTTTCTGAAATCGCCATAAGGTGAACGCCTGTCTTTGTAAGGTATTCGCCCATTGTGCGGTCAATGCTCGGAGGATTTACAAGGTACTGGTGAGGAATGTGAGCGTCTCCGTCGTATTCCATCATTCCGGCATATTCAACGGCAGGAACACGCTTTCTGTCGAACGGAAGCTCTCCGCCTGCCGGTGTCTCAAATGCGCGTGTCATCTCAAGGGCACGGTCTCCGCGGAAGTTGAAGTAGATTACGCTGTCGCCGTCGTTGATTGTTCCGACCGGCTTTCCGTCCTTTGCGATTACGAATTCGTGCATATCCTGATCAAGAACGCCCGGAACTTCGGCACGGTAAGTTTCGATTGCCTTTGTAGCTGAGTCGAACATACGTCCTTCGCCCAGAACGTGCGCCTTCCATCCGCGCTCAACCATGCTCCAGTCTGCGTTGTAGCGGTCCATTGTCATGTACATACGTCCGCCGCCGGAAGCAATCTGATAGTCGCAGCCTGCAAAGCCCGCAAGGAATTCTTCAAGAGGTGTGATATAGTTCAGGGCGGAAGTCGGATCAACGTCGCGTCCGTCAAGCAATGCGTGCACGCGGATTTTCTTTACGCCTTCCTTGTTAGCTTCTTCAATCATGGCCTTAAGGTGGTCGATGTGCGAGTGAACGTTTCCGTCAGAAACAAGTCCTATAAAGTGGAGCGTTGAGCCTTTGTCGTTCACATTCTTGATGAGCTTCTGCCAGGTTGCGTCCTGGAACATCTTGCCTGATTTGATTGACTCGCCTACAAGCTTTGCTCCCTGAGCGAACACGCGTCCGCAGCCCATTGCGTTGTGTCCGACCTCGCTGTTTCCCATGTCGTCATCAGAAGGAAGTCCTACCGCCGTTCCGTGAGCCTTGAGCTTTGTGTGAGGACAGTTCGCCGTGAACCAGTCAAGGTACTTCATGCGGCTTGCCTTTACAGCGTCGCCTTCAACATATTTTCCGTAGCCAACACCGTCCATGATTACAAGAACCACAGGACCGCGGCGGCCTTTCCAGTTCGGATTCTTTTCCAAAGCATGCATTGTATCTGCCATATATAAAACCTCCATAAAGTTTTTTGTACTAAGGTAATAGTCTTGGCTCTAGTATAGCGATTAATGGGATTCTTTACAATTGATAGGGGAGGGTCGTTGCAAATACACGATAGTATGTCTGATGTGCACACGCAGGTTTGTGTTTCAAATGTGGCATAAACAAAAAAAACTGCCCTCTATTTCTAAAGGGCAGCCGTTTTATTTTAGCCTCGTTTTTCAAAGTTGCCTCTAAAAGCTTTTGTTTTCAGAGGCACTCCAAAATTACTTGTTGTTTGTGATGAGCAGTGTCTTTGAGTCCAGCTTAAGTGTTGTTTCAATATCCGTGTTCTTGCCCATTTTTAGAATGCTCAGCTGGGTTACAGAATTTTTTGATGAAAGGTGAATCACAGCATAGAAGTATGGAAGCAGTGGCTTTGGTGCTGAATCTTCAAGCTTGTCGCCAGCTGAAGTTGAGCTGAACCAAATTTTTGTCTTTGTTGCTTTTGCGTAGCTTGCGACTGTCTGCAAGTCTGCTTCTTTTACTTTTGAAAAGTCAACGTCATCGATAACAACTCCTGCGACTGCTGTTCCGCCAGCCTTAAGAGCGTTCAATGTGTTAACAACTTTTTCCAGGCTTATGTTGTCCTGATTGAAATTCAAAATTGTTCTGTTACGGAGAATCTGCTCCTTTACATCAGCGGCGTTTGCGATTGCCTTTTTCTTTGAAATTTCGTTGTAGATTCCATCATACCAAGAAATTACGTTTTCGCTGTGCTGATTGAACGAAACGTGAACAAGCTGCTTTCCGTTAAGAAGTGTGTCCATTCCGAACTGAACAAGCACAGAAGTTTTTCCAAGTCCTTTTTTTGCTGTAACAAGTCCTAGCTCGCCGGCCTTGAGTCCTCCGTTTGCCGCTTCGTCAAAAATGCGAATCGGGCTTCTTTCATATAATTCCTGCTTTGCCATAATGCTGCCTCCTGAATTTTTAGCTTGGTTTTTTTAACTTTTGCAGAAAGTTTTGCGCTTCAAAATATTTTGATTTGCAAAAAGTTCTGTGTCCGTTTGAATAAGTATAGCACATAAATTTTATTTTACAATAAAAAAATCTCCAGCAAAAGAAAATTCTTTCACTGGAGATTCTGTGGTCAAACTAGGCTTTTAATAATTTTATTTTGCCTGTCCAGCCTTTTTCTTTTCTGCATAAGCCTTGATAAGCTCGTCGGCAACTGCATTTGGAACTTTGCTGTATTTTTCAAATTCCATTGTGAATTCTGCTTTTCCCTGTGTAGAAGAGCGGAGAATTGTTGAGAATCCGAACATTTCAGAAAGAGGAACTTCTGCGTTTACAGTTGAGTTTCCGTTTTCATCAGAAGAATCGATGATAACACCGCGTCTCTGGTTGATAAGTCCGAACATATTTCCCTGGAATTCTGTAGGTCCTGCAATCTGAACTTTCATGATTGGCTCAAGAATTGCCGGTTTTGCCTTTGCATAGCCTTCACGGAAAGCGCCGATAGCAGCAGTCTGGAATGCGATATCTGAAGAGTCAACTGGGTGGTACTGACCATCGTTGATTGTGCATCTTACGCCAACAACTGGAGCTCCAATAAGAGATCCTTTTTCCATTGCTTTCTTGAAACCTTTGTCGCAAGAAGGAATGTATTCATTTGGAATTGCTCCACCTTTGATTGAGTCAACAAACTCGTAGTCTTTTTCTGTAATTGGCTCCATGAATCCTGCAACACGTCCGTACTGTCCTGAACCACCAGTCTGCTTTTTGTGAGTGTAGTTGAAGTCAGCGCGCTGTGTAATAGACTCGCGGTATGCAACTTCCGGCTGAGAAACTGTAACTTCACATTTGTATTCACGTTTCATGCGCTCAACGTAAACTGCAAGGTGAAGCTCGCCCATTCCCTTGATGATTGTCTGATTTGATTCAGGGTCAACGTAAGTCTGGAATGTCGGGTCTTCTTTTGTAAAGCGGTTGAGAGCCTTTGACATATTCGCAGCGTCCTGCTTGTTTACAGGAGTGATTGCTTCTGAAATAACAGGCTCTGGAACGAACATAGAAGTCATTGCAATGTTGAGTCCGCCGCCGCAGAATGTGTCTCCAGATGCGCAGTCAACACCGAACAATGCGATGATGTCGCCTGGCTGACCTTCGTTGATGTCTTCCATTGCAGCTGCGTTCATGCGGACAATGCGTCCAACCTTGAACTTTTTCTTTGCGCGTGTATTGTAAAGCTCATCGCCTTTTGTGATTTTTCCCTGATAAATGCGAACATAAGTAAGCTGACCGTACTGACCGTCATCAAGCTTGAATGCGAGCGCAACACAAGGCTTGTTTTCAACATTGAAAAGCTCAACCTGCTCTTCATTCTTGTCAAGGTCAAGTCCGTAGTTGTGAACTTCTGTCGGGTTAGGAAGATAGCGTACAACGCCGTCAAGAACTGGCTGGATACCTTTGTTCATGTGCGCAGAACCGCAGAATACAGCTACGAAGTTTTCTTCAAGAGTTCCCTTGCGGATTGCAGCGATAATTTTTTCTTCTGGAATGTCTTCTTTTTCTTCCATAAGATCTTCCATGAGCGAGTCGTCAAACATTGCGGCTGCTTCAAGAAGTTCTGTTCTCTTTTCTTTTGCCTGTTCTACAAGTTCAGCAGGAATTTCGGCAACGCGGATTTCTTCGCCGTCGTGTCCTTCAAAATAGTAAGCCTTCATTGCGATGAGGTCTACAACACCCTGAAGCTTGTCTTCAAGACCGATTGGAAGCTCTACCATATATGCATTGAGTCCGAGCTTGTCGCGGAGCTGTGCGCATACACGAAGCGGATTTGCACCCTGACGGTCGCATTTGTTTACGAAAGCTATGCGTGGAACATGGTAGCGTTTGAGCTGGCGGTCAACTGTGATTGACTGAGACTGAACACCTGCAACAGCGCAAAGAACAAGGATTGCTCCGTCAAGAACACGGAGTGAGCGTTCAACTTCAACTGTGAAGTCAACGTGGCCTGGAGTGTCGATAAGGTTGATTGTTGTTCCTTTCCAGTTTACCTGAGTCGCTGCTGACTGGATTGTGATTCCACGCTCGCGCTCCAAATCCATAGAATCCATTACAGCGCCTACACCGTCTTTGCCATGAACTTCATGGATCTGGTGAATCTTGTTGCAGTAGAACAAGATACGTTCTGATGTTGTTGTTTTACCAGAGTCAATGTGCGCACTGATACCGATATTACGTACTTTTGTAATATCAAAACCCATAGTGTATACCTCTCAAAAAAAAATTCGTGAGTCGGCAGAATACGAAAAGCAAAGATTTCCGCATAATGCAATTAATTCAAGCAATTTTATTAAAAAATAGCGGTAAATTCAATAGGTCTTGGGCTGTTTTGAAGAAAGTTTAAAAATTTAATAGGAATGCCGTTTTTATGTTCCATTTGATTTTTCTGTTTCCGCCTTTAAAAACTGTAGTTGCTGAAGGGCTGCATTTGATCTCTCCTTCATTTTCTGCAAGTGAAAATCCGATTCCGGCTTGATGAAGCATTGTTTTTTTAGGATAAACTGTGCTTGCGAATGAAAATGTGTTTTTCCCAGAGTCTTCTTTTTTATAGGAAAAAGTTGCGTTTGCCGAGGAGCTTTTGAAATTTCTTGAAGCTTTTATTTGCGCGGAATATTCTTTTTCATTTTTTTCCGTTGAATAAATAAAAGATGCGCTTGATGAAATTTTGCATTTTCCGCTTGAAACGCTCAGTGCAGTTTTTGCGCAGTATTCGTTGAAGTTGGTTGGAAGTTTTTCAATTGTCTGCATTTCCGCGGAGTAAAAAAGAATTCCTGCGCTTGTTGAAGTTTTTCCAATCCAAAATGTGTACTGCGGATTTATGACTGCTTGCGTTTTTATTCTGTTTTCAGATTTGTCAGCGGTTATTAAAGATTCGTCTGCAATATAATAGAAAGAATGCAGCAAAAAGTCGCCTAGAAGAATGAAATTTTGAAGCCTTGCCCAGCAAAAATTTCCGCCGAACGGACTTTCGTGTATTCCTGCCGCTCCAGAAATTCTAAAATGCGGAAAAACAAAATTCAGTTCCGTTTCCGCCGCGCATCGTTTTTCCTTGGAAAAATATTTTTGCTTTTGAAACCAAGATGAAGTGTTTTCTCTTCCGTATTCAAAAAATCCGCCTGAAAATGAAATGCTTGCGTTTGGAATGAACGGCGTTGAAAATCTTTTAAAGGCAGACGCGTAAAATTCTTTTGTTTCAAGAATAGAAAACTGAAATGTCGGCAAAACAGAATTTTTGTTTCCCGGAGAAATTGAAATTGCCGCCGACAACGGAGTTTTTGCAGAAGTCCAAGAAGGCAGGGCAGGGGAAATTCCCGGTGTTAAAAGCGAGGGCTTTTTTAGCGCGCCGGGAACATAAAAACTTGGATGTTTCAATCTTGAAATTCCTTGTGAAAAACGCAATGTTCCTGCAAGAAATTCTGTGGCCGCAAATTTTGTTGCCGCTGAATATTTTATTCCGTAGCGGTATTTTTGCATCGCTTCAAATTCAGAAAATGAAGAGCTTGCAATATCGTGAAAAGTTTCTGTTCCAATTCCTGCAATCAAAATGGCGGTCAGTCCGCGGAATTTTAATTTTGCGCCGGAATCATATTTGAGCGAAAAATTTTCTTTTCCTTCTTTTACAGGAAATTTAAAATTGTTCCCGGAATAAAATTCAATTTGCGCATGGCAAATGCTCGCTGACAAAATAATTGTTATAAAAGTAATTTTGTTTTTCATCACATATTTATTTCTTAAAAAAATAATTTTCTGCATGATTTTTATGAAAATTAACTGTCATTCCCATGTTTGACATGGGAATCAGCTATAAAATTTCAATAGATTTTCGGGTCAAGCCCGAAAATGACATAAAAGATAATTACGGGGCATCCCCATGACGGTAAACATGGAATTTTTATAGAAAATTATGACATTTTTTGCGTTTTTGTGCAGGGCAAACGCATGTAAAAATTTTTTGTTTTAAATCTCTAAACAGCTATTTAA